>NZ_MOAI01000025.1:0-107061 GCF_001976035.1 Ensifer sp. 1H6
GTTGGTCGCCTAACCAAGCTTCAACAGCAGGCGAGGGCACGGGGCCAGGAGCTCCGGCAAAACATTGGTGTCAAGAATAATCACGCGCCAAAATCCGGAGCGTCACGAATCGGGTCGCGTGCAGGTAACTTGAGCTCTACGCCCCCGAGGGGTTCGATACGGGCGCGAATGGCACGCGCCAGATTGGTTGGCCGCTGGCCGGCTGTCAATCAGCATCCAAAATTCACCCCTTATTGGACTGCGCCCCTGAGGGTGGAGATATCGGCTTGGTGAATTGACCTGTGGCCCTCGGCATCGTGGATGGACGCCGACGGTTGTGGCATTTGTGACGAGTGCCTGGCGCCATGACGCAGTCGGCGTCCGAGCTGTCGTCTGCGTTTCTGGTTAAGTTCGAGAAGGCGCTTGCGGAGCTTCCCGAGGGCTACGTGCACGGAATTTTCCAGGGCCGCCGATGGAGGCGAGTGTGGCTGTATGGCGAAGAGCTGGGCGGAGCGGATGTCGTCAGTTTCAACCTCTATGTGCTCTCTGACGCGCGCACCATCCTGAGGCCCTGCGAAATGTCATCGTCGAAGGTTGTCGATTTCGTGCTTGGCTTTGAACGCACCTGAACTGGTGACCTGCTCATCGGCTCCGCGACCTCTCATGACCCGGATGTAGTGATTTCCGACAGGCGTGTCGTTGTAATCGCACCAGTCCTAGAATTGTACCATGCTGCCTCTCCTCAATTCGCGACTAGGTCGCGAACACTTAAAAGTGGCATGCCGGTTTCAGGGCTCGGCGCAAGGTCTCATCGATCACCTCTCTAGCGGCGGTGCTTCTCCAACGACAGCTTGTGCTCGAAACTCGCGGCTGTCTGGACCTAGCTGCTGAGCTATTGCGCATATATTTGTGATCGCTGTAACTCGCGCTGAATACTTTTAAATGCTCAATTCGGATATCCTTGCTCATTTTTATATGCTATTTTCTTCGAAAATGGACATAAATATATGAACAAAAAACAAGCGGCCCTCGCTCGAAAACAGTTGGAACGACGTCTGGCGCCGGTGCGAGACCTAGAGCTCATTTCGCCGCCACGTGGTTGGATGAAGGCCATCCGCGAGGCCCTCGGCATGACTACGCGCCAGCTCGCCATGCGCATGGGTGCCGCTCCGTCCCGCATACCGGCAATCGAGAAGGCTGAAGTTTCGGGAGCGACAACGATCAGGACGCTACGGGAAGCGGCCGCGGCAATGAATTGCACCTTTGTCTACGCTTTCGTGCCGATCAAGCCGCTTGACGATATCCTTCGCGAGCGCGCGGCCGAAAAGGTCGGTGAGGAGATGACGCGACTCGATCATACGATGCGTCTGGAAAACCAGGCGTTGATCAAGTCGGACCTGGAGGACGAACGTCGCCGGCTTATCGACGCTTTGCTTGCAGACGCTGGGCGACGCCTGTGGGAAGAGGATTGACTCTATGGAGGAGGGCCCTCTTTTCCACGACGACGATGAAGCAAATACGCCGCTAACCGCTGAGGAACGGGAACAGCTCATTCCCTCCTACATCACCTTGCGGCACGAATTGAACGAGGCCGAGCAAGTTAACATCGGCGAAGGCTTGCGATGGGCGACGTCGCGAAAAAGGGACCCGCTCGACCAGGAATTCCTCAGTGAGTTGCACCGCCGCATGTTTGGGGACGTTTGGCATTGGGCTGGCCATTACCGGACAACACCTAGAAACATCGGCGTCGATCCCTATCGCATTGCAATGGATGTCAGGCAGGTGGCTGACGACGTGCGCTATTGGGTCGAACACGAGACCTTTCCACCCGACGAGATCGCTGTCCGGTTCAGCCACAGGCTAGTGGTAATCCATCCCTTCCCAAACGGAAACGGCCGATTTTCTCGCCTGGCGGGCGATCTGCTCGGGCGCCAGCTTGGACGACCGCCATTTAGCTGGGGCCGGGCAAATCTGGTCGATGCGGGCAAGACCCGAGCCCATTATGTTGCTGCACTTCGGGCGGCCGATAACCACGATATCGGACCCTTGCTGGAGTTCGCGCGCTCATGAGTTTTTCGAAAATGGTAGGTGAGCTTCTCAAGCTGGAAGCGAGAAAGGACTGACATGAAGACATTCACGCAGTCGCAGTTGCAGGCCATTGTGGATGCGGAGCGCTCCTCCCCCGAGTGAGGGATGGCGACGAAATCACGCATATCAAAAGCGGCCCGCAGCTGGGCTGCGGACCGATCTTCGGACAAGTCCTCAGAGCACGCGAACGTTGCGCGCGCTCCATTGCAATGAGGGCCGGACAAGCCCTTGTTCAAATCGTTGGCCACGCCCCAACGATCAAGTGGAATGACTTGCCGGGCCTAGGCTTGCCGGATCCCGGCCGTTGGCCGCCGCGATGCTGATCCTCCGAAACGAGGCTCTTAACCGGTCAAGCCACGCGCGAACTGGCTCTGGCCGCGAGGCTGCCGGCGCCTGGTGCGTTCTTTTTTGCTGGCCTCTCGAGGACAGCATTCCGGCGATGTCACGGCCGATGATATCTCGGACCTACAAGGAACAAAAGTTGGCGACGCCGGTCTGTCCCGTCATTCATGACGGATCATACGGGCCTGTGATTTCCGGGTCGTCGTAATATCGAAGCTTCTTGGCCCAGGCCGGCCGCTGCCCCTGTCTCAGCAGGATCATCCTGCCTTCCGGTACGCGCATGATCTCATCCGCGTTGATGAGGTCACTAGGCGAGATGTGTTCGGACGACGAGTTCTTGCCTTCGCTCCATGGCCGGGTGATGTAATTGACATCCGTCTTGCCGACCCTGCGCGCGATCAGCTCGGCCGTCTCGATATCGTTGACGCCGAAAACCTGTAGCACGCCAGGTGGCTGACCGTATTCATCTGGTCCAAAATCTCAGGGCGGCGATCAAGGAGAATTTCGGAAGCTCGCGTCAGGAGCTTTGCGACTGCGCATTTTTTCGATCACTTCGCTTCTCGAGAAAATCGAATTTCTAGGCTTCGAAGTAACTGCTAAAAAGCAGCCTCATAGATCGCCAGCGCGTTAGCTTCGGTAACATCTCGAGGGTTGTTCACGAGCAAACGGGTCTGCTTCATCGCCTCGCGCGCAAGCATAGGTAAGGCATGTCTTGGAATGCCCACCTCCCGCAGTGTCCGTGGAATGTTCAGCTCTCTGCCAAGCTGATCGAGCGCATCGATGAAGGCAGTCGCCCGCGTTTCGAAGGGCAGTTGCGCCAAATCAGGGAAAGCGTAAGCCGCAATTTCAGCGTACGCATTTGCCGCCCGCGGAAGATTGAAACGAAGCACATGCGTTAGTACCAATGCGTTGGAGAGCCCGTGAGGTACGTGAAAATGCCCGCCGATTGGATAGGCTAGCGCATGCACGGCAGCGACCGGCGAGTTAGCAAAGGCTTGTCCTGCAAGCAGCGAACCGAGAAGCATCGCGCCGCGTGCCACAGTATTATGACCATTGAATACAGCTTCGCGAATGTGGGCACCAAGCAATTGCAGTGCCTGTTTGGACAGGCCGCTGGAGATCGGATTGTTCGTGGGGGAAGCAGACGCATAGGATTCGATGGCATGCACCATAGCGTCGATGCCAGACGCCGCGGTCACCGTTGGCGGCAGGCCAAGTGTCAGTTCGGCGTCGAGAATCGCAATGTCCGGAAGCAAGAGTGGGGAGACAACTCCCTTCTTTTCAGCTCCGTTGGTCGTTATGATCGCGATCGGCGTAACTTCGGAACCGGTGCCGGCTGTGGTCGGCACAAGAACCAGCGGCATGCGCGGTCCCTTCGCAACGTTTACCCCGAATACCTCGTTGAGCGACTGGCCGGTCTTGGCGACCAGTGACGCCACCTTGGCCACGTCCATCGGCGAGCCCCCTCCGATAGCAATCACGCCGGTTGCCCCCCACGCCGTGATGAA
Source organism: Ensifer sp. 1H6 (assembly GCF_001976035.1). Lineage (NCBI taxonomy): Bacteria > Pseudomonadati > Pseudomonadota > Alphaproteobacteria > Hyphomicrobiales > Rhizobiaceae > Ensifer > Ensifer sp. 1H6. Next base: position 3,918 of record NZ_MOAI01000025.1, read on the forward strand.
GGCCGCGAGATCCTGGACGTTGCATTCTGGTGGGTCGACAGCGATGTCATCGAAAATAGCGACCTCAATTCCGGCTTTCGCGAACGATGCCAGCGCGGGATCGATGAGGCCAAGGCGGCGCAGCCCCCTGTCAGTCACGAGCACGACACGTGGACCAAGCGTCAGTCCAACAATCTCGGCGATGCGCGCATTGGCGCCCGCCTCAAAAACAATTGATTTGGCGGTATTGAAGACAAAGTTTTTCATGATGGTCATTCCATTCGTGTAGACTTGGTCACTGACCGTCAGCGCGAACACACAAATCCCTTGACGTTTCGTGTCTCGAGCATTGGCACGATCTTCTCCAATGCAATCGTTTGGAAATGCGCGCTGCAGCGGTGAGCGCCGAAGGCAGCTTCATCGACGTATTCTTCGAGAATCGCGAAATGATCGGTGTTCTCCGGCGACCGATAAAACGCGTAGGCGATGTTCCCACTCTCGGCTCGGCTGGCCATCGCCAATTCGTGAAGTCTGGCCTCCACAGCATCGCCACAACCGGGTTTGGAGTGATAGTACGCGATTACCTGATAAAAAGTTTTGGGCATGTCCTACCTTTGGCGACCATGAGGTGGCATCTTCGAACGCTTGAAATTCCAGATCGCCTTGTTACTTGAAGAGACGGCGACCGCACCGCGCGATAGAGCGGTCTCGACGTCGGCCTCGTTACAGACGAAGCCGGATGCTACGATCGGCGGCAGCTTCCGCTTCTCATCCATCCCTAAGTAGTCGAGCATCGGCGAGGGCATCAGCTGCACCAGGTTGGGGGCGCTTTGCGCAATCGCTTTAACACTACGAGGCCAGGTGGAGCGGTCTGTCACAAAGACCTTTTGCATGGTGAGAAGGCCGCATTGCGCAGCCTTCTGGATTGTTGGGACGCGGGTCGAAAGCAAAATCGAAATGCCTATGTCGGCAAGGAATTCGATGGCTCCTTTGTCCTGTGACAGGCCCTCGCAACTGTCGATGTTCAGAACGATCAGCTTGTTGCTTTTCTTAAGCGCACTCAGCACCTCCGCAACATGTCGCAAAGCGATGTTGGCGACGATGCCTACCTCCGCCTTGCTGTCCAGAAAAGCCTGAACATTATCGACACCATATAGCGTTGCCATGACTGGCGCCCGCAAAAGCCGCTCGCCGATCGTCCTGTCCAATGTCATTCCGTTAATTCCCGTCTCTTGGCATGTCGAGCGAAAGTCCGAGCTTGCCGGGGTTGAGCAGATTGTCCGGATCGAGTGCCTGCTTCACGGTCTCCAGTAGCGGAAATGCTGATCCCAATGCGTCCTTCATATAGGGCGCTCGCAGCATCCCAACGCCGTGATGATGGCTCAATGCCGCACCATATTTGATGAGTACAGCGTTGGCAGCATCCCATGCAGCTCGATACCACTCGGCTCGTTTTTCCACGTCCACGTCGCCGCGCAGCGAAAAGTAGAGGCAGGCACCATCGACATAGGCATGCGACTGGTGCGCCGAACCAGCAAGTGTGCCCGGGACTGCGTTAATGGCGGCAACAACCTCGTCGTAGATTGCGGGAAGATCACGCCAGCAGCCGGTCATTTCCAGCGTATCTGCAACAAAGCCTCGGCTGCGCTTGAAGCCCTCGGCGCTCTTGCCGGTGAGATAACGCGTATCGAGCCACTTCTCGAAGATAGTATCGCCATCGAGCTTGTCACCGAGTTCGGCGCACACTTTTTCGCTGATCGCCATCACGGCATCGACCATTTCCTTCGCGCCTTCATCGGCAATCAGCAGCACGTTGCTTTCCGGCAAACCGAACTGCACACCGCTTTCCAGCTCGTCATAAAGACGCAACGCTGCCGGATTGGCGCCGCCCTGCATGATACGGCGGCAGGCTTCCAGACCGATGGCAAAGCTCTTGAAGCCAAATGCGATGGCGCGGGCATAGTCCGGCAGGCGATGCAGTTTCAGGCGCGCCCTTACGATGATGCCGAGCGTGCCTTCCGAACCGATGAAGAGCTGCTGCAGATCCGGCCCGACGGCCGCGCGGGCATAGTTTCCGACGGTCACCAGCGAACCGTCGGCCAGCACGACTTCCATGCCGTAGACCATGTCTTCAATCTTGCCGTAGCGAGTGGAAAGCTGGCCCGCGCCGCGGCAGGCGATCCAGCCTCCGACAGTGCTGATACCGAACGAGGACGGCCAATGTCCCATGGTCATGCCGTAGTCGCGCTGGATGGTTTCCTCAAAAATATCGCCGAACATGCCAGCTTCAACTTCAACGATCTGGCTATCGGGATCGAAGCTTACAAGGCGATTGAGTGCGCAGACATCGAGCACGATGCCGCCGCGCAGAGGCAGGGCCGCGCCCGTGACGTTGGAGCGCCCGGCAGAAACCGTGACCGGCACCTTGGCTTCATGCGCAAGGTGCATGACAGCCTGCACCTGCTCAACCGTCGAAACACGGACGAACACGCCATCAACCGTCGCAGGCTTTCCACTCGTTTCCGCGATCATCGTACGGGCCCACCAGTCCCGAGTGTTCACGACGAGATCATCCCGCTCGGTCATAACCTCGTCTGCAATCTCGCGCAGTTTCTTCACGAGAGCAGCTTCGACTGAAACGGCATTCTGAGCCAGATCGGCCTTGGTGCCAATTTCGGTGATGTTACCGGCATAGTGCGGTTGGGTCGGGGCACCGACGACATAATTTCCGCGATTGTAACCGCGCTTGATGGCTTCCTTGCTGATCATGTTCAGTTCGCTCCTGTGAGAATGGACTTTTCTTTTTCGGTCGCGGCAATATAGGCTGCGACCTGTTGGTCGATTTCGGCCTGGGGAAGACCAAGTTCCTCCCCCAGCAAGGCGCCCACCTTCGCGGCCGCGCGGGCCGAGGCATCGCGTGCCATCAGACGGGCACGCATACGGCGCGAAAGCACGTCGTCGATTGTCCGGGCAAGCTCGTGCCGCGCGGCGTAGACGACTTCGCCGCCGGTATAGGGCAAGCCATTCACAACCGGCTTGGCCAGTTCCGGGCGCGCCGCGATCAGATCGCTCACAAAGCGCGCTTCCGTGCCGTAACGCTCGCCCAGATGCGCCTCCATACCGCCAGACGCCACGATTGCTTGCGCGTCATAGCCGGCAGCGCCCAACAGAAATGCCTTCTTCGTGGTACAGCGGCGGCGGTCGCCGAGAACTCTCGCGGCGGCGTCCACCGTCTGTTCGGCCATATGGCGAGAGGTCGTCAGCTTGCCGCCCACGATCGTGACGAGGCCGTCAGGCGCAACATGCACGGAATGGTCGCGTTTGACGTCCATGGTGCTGCCACCTGATGAAGCGGCCAGCAGCGGGCGGCACCCGGCAATGCTGCCGACGACATCGTCCGGCGTCAGGTCAATATTGAGCGCGCTGCAGGCGCCTTCGATCAGGAAATCGAGTTCGCGACGCGTGCAATGCACGTCGTCAAGATCTCCCTGGTAATCCTCGTCGGTCGTTCCGAGATAGGAGACATTGCCCCAGCGCGTGATTGTCGCACGGCGGCTGCGACCCGGCACCGGCACCGTTACAGTGCAGTCATTGCGAATCTTCAACCACGGGATCGCCACGTGAACGCCTTTGGCTGGGCGCACATGCAACGGCTTTTCGCCGTCCTTGCCAAGCCCCATCCAGTCTCGTAGCCACACCCCCGTCGCCATGATGACGGTCTTTGCGTGCACCCTAATTTCCTTGCCCTCAACGGTGTGAACGATTGCACCGTCGACCCGCCCCGAACTGCGGGTAATCTCGGCGACCTTCGAGTGGTTGAGAACCGTAGCTCCATGGAAGCCGGCAGAGCGGGCAAGCGCCAGCGTCAAGCGTGCATCATCAACGCGGGCATCGAAGTACATGAACCCACCGCGCAGATATTCGTCCTTGAAAGTCGGGCAATGCGCCAGCACTTCGGCGGCGGTCAGCTTCTGGTGCAGAATGCCTTCGCGCCAGCCTCCAGCCAGGTCATATGTCCAGAGTAACCCTTCAAACGCCTTGGCGAAGCGCGCATCGAACACGCCATCCCGTTCAAGAATAGGGAACAGAAAAGGCAAGCGCTGAACCAGATGGCCTGCATTACGCCTGAGGCGCTGGCGTTCAAGCAGAGAATGGCGCACGAGCCCAAGATTACCCTGTTCGATATAGCGCAAGCCGCCATGCACCATCTTGGATGATTTTGACGATGTACCTGATGCAAAATCATCTTTCTCGATCAGCGCGACACGAAAGCCGCGCAGACTTGCATCGAAGGCACAGTAGGCACCGGTCACGCCGCCGCCTACGATCAGAATATCGTAGGTTTCAGCGGCAAGACGGTCTTCCTGTTCCGACCGGTTCAACCTTAGTGGTTCGGTGCGGATCATCCGGGCGCGTTCCTTGTCCGCGCGCCGGGAGCGCAGATTCAGCATTTCAACTCCTGTTGGAGCGCATTCCGAAAAGTGTGATCGTTCCTCGGAAAAATGCGCGTTAAAAAAACTAGCGGTAGTGACCGGATTGAACGCGTGCGACTTCCTCATCCGTAAGGGAATGCCATCGGGCTCGACGGTCCTGTCTTTCCGCTTCGCTGGCCTTGGGGATGAAAAGATTGCCTTCGGGTAGCGTGGCGCGAGCCTCCGCAAGGTCGCTCCAGAGCAATCCCTCGCTGCCAGCCAGAAACGCGGTGCCACGTAGGCTGGCACGATCCTGATCCGCCATGCGCCGCACCGGAACCCCGCTCAGATCAGCCTGTAGCTGCAGCAGCGCATCACTCGAGGAAAGCCCTCCGCCAGCCACTACTTCCCGAACCGGAACGCCTGCTACCTCCGAGCTCGCCTCAGCACAGGAAACAACCGAATGTGCAATGCCCTCCAGAATGGCATGCGCGAGATGCGCCCGGCTGTGGGCCAAAGAAAGCCCGGTCAGCGATGCTCTGCCATCCGGCACGATGTTCGGCTGGCGCAATCCCGTCAGCGTCGGCATAAAGAAGAGACCATCGGAAGACGAAACCGTCGAAGCCAGTTCGCTAACCTCTTTGGCATTCTCGAACCAGCGCATTTCATTGCAAAGCCAGTTGAGCGCCGATCCGGTCGTGGCGGCATAGGTCTCGACCGCGAAATGCGAGAGATTGTCGCTCCGCCAGGCCGTCATGGTGAACGTCGCCTCATAGAGACCGGGATTTTTGGGCGTCTGCTTTCCGATCACAAGATCGACGAAACTGCCCGTACCGTGCACGCACATGGCCAGACCGGCATCGTGGCAGCCAAGACCGACAAGTCCGCCCAACTGGTCGCCGCACGACGCCTTGATCGGCACGCGAATACCCAGGACTTCCTTTCTCGTGTAGCCGAAATCATCGGCGTCCTGCTTCAGTTCAGGCAACAGTTCCACCGGAAAGCCCTGCGCCTCTATCCAGTCGGTGAAATAGCGATGCTCACCGAGGACATAGGCGCCGGCGGATGTGGCGTTGGTCGGTGTTGTGACGGCTTTCCGTTCTTCAGACAGGTTCCAAAGCAGCCAGCTGTCGACAGTGCCGAAGGCAAGCCTTCTTGCCTTCCATGCCTCACGCACGGCGGGCGTCTTTTGCATATGGCGCGCAGCCCATAGATAGATCGCTCGTCCACCAACCGGGCGCCCTGCGAGCGCCACGAGTTTCGCATCCCAGACAGCTCCAAGCGGCTTCAGCTCGTCGGCATAGCGGGAATCCTGCCAGACCATGGCTGGAACCAGCGCCCGGCCGGACTCGGTATCCCACAAAACACCGGTTGCGCGTTGCGTGGCGATTGCTATTGCTGCAATTTCTAGGCCCGTATCTCGAGCCGCGGCAATCGTTTTGCCGCATACGTCGATGGTCTTTTGCAGAAGAACATCAGCGTCCTGCTCCACTACGTTGTGACGCGGCGAAGATACGGCAAGCGTAGTGTAGTTGACGGCGGAGACCGAACCGTCGGCCGCGACAAGCGCGGCCCGGGTTCCGGACGTTCCTTCGTCAATGGCCAGAATGACCTGTCTGCGTCCGTTCACATTCCCCTCCCTTGTTACTTGTCGCCTTCGAACTGTGGTGCATCCGGTTCGGCGTCCGGGCTGACCGTGGTGCGGGTCGGATCCCATTGAATGACCGAGCAGATGATGCAGGCAATCAGCGGAACCACCGAAAGGATCAGGAAGGTCGTGCCGAGACCATAGGTCTCACGGAAGATCGGGAAGACCAGCAAGCCGAGGGCCGCCCCCATGGCGCCAAGCGCACCGATAACGCCGTTGGCACCTGCGCGCAGCTCGCTGCGGAACGACAGCGACGACAGGCTCTTGCCATTTGCGCCTGGACCACCGGAGTGGAAAAGGATGAACAGCGAAGGCACGATGATCGCGAGCCAGATCGGCATAGTGTCGTGGAACATGCCCATGATGACCAGCATGACGAAAACCGCACCAAAGCCGATGGCCGAAGCCTTGCGAAGGCCGAGTACGCGGCCGATGACCGGCGAAGAGAAGCCGCCGATGATGCCGAATACGTTGAACACCAGCGTACCCGTCATGGCATAGAGGAAATCCTTGCCGAAGAGCGCTGCACTGATGAGCGGCAAGTACCAGCCCACGGCAAAATACTGAATCGACTGTCCGATCTGGACGGTCGCGGCAAGAATGGTGCGCGGCAGATAGATGCCACGGAAAATCAGGGCGACATTGGCAATGCCGCGACGGGCCTGATTCAGAACCGGCAAACGGTCTTCGGGCACGGCAGCAATGAAATCACGATGATAGATGCGGGTCATCGCGCGGGCAGCCTCTTCCAGCCGCTCCTTGCGGGCAAGCCAGATCGGGCTTTCAACCATGAACACCAGTTGCAGCATCATGATCGCAAAAGCAAAGACGCCGGTTGCAGCGACGGAATAGCGCCAGATCGAGTCGCCCACGTCCCAGCTGTAAAACAGCATGGCGAGAAGCACATTTGTGCACACGGCGGTGTACCAGATGCCCTGCCAGGTATTGAGGCGACTGCGCAGGCGCGCCGGCGTGAATTCGGCAAGCACAGCCATGGCGATAGCAAAATCGATACCGTAGGCGGCGCCAACAAAGAACCGTCCCAGAAGGATGACTTCATAGGAGTGGGCCGTCATCACCAGTACCGCCCCAATGAGCGCGATCAATTTTGCGAGGATCAGCGGGCGCATGCGGCCCCAGCGGTCGGCCATCCAGCCACCGATCGGATTGAACGCAATCGACACCCACGAGGCGAAGGACGTCATCAGAGCGACCTGCGCCGCATCCAATCCTAGATCGCGTGTCATTGGTCCAAGACCGGCACTCAGGGCAGAATTGGCAAAGGCATCAAGGAACAGGCCACCGAGGGCGAGCCACCAGATAACACCGGCGCGGCCTCGAATACCGTCATTCGCATCAATGTGGGAAATAATATCTGGTACGCCCCTAAGGGCTATCTTGCTTCCGTGCATTACGGCGTCCTCCCAACGTCGCTATGACATCTGCAAGAGGACACTTTGCCAGGAACCAGACACAGTAAGACCATCTTGCAGATAGTCTTACATCTTTAGTCTGCAAGCGGAATAGAACGCGTCTCGATTGCTTTGTCAAGCGACTACAGATTCAGCCAAACAAATTCATGCGTCGACGGATGCTTTCGCCAGTGTGAACGATATGGCGACGATGTTGCCGCAACAAAATCGCATAATGTATCAAGGGGAACGCCCTTGTTCGCGCAGAGCTGGGCCGACCTCGACTTATCGCGCGAAGCGCGAATTCGCGAAAGCGAGCGGACCGAGTGGCGAGGTGCCCGGATGGAGCAAAGCAAATTGCGTAAAATCGCATATCCGACCACGGGTCTCCGCATTGGCTGCAGGATTTCGCGATAAGAGCGTTTCCAATCGCGGCCTCGATAAAGGTTCGTCCAATCGAGTGGGGGCCAGAACAAGAACTGTTCCTGCAGGTCTCGCAAAATCGTGCTTAGCAAGTACCGGCTGGGTTCACGGCCAGCTCTGACGACAGACACGCCATCCTCGCGCGTTAGCTAAAGCCGCATGGTCGCATCAAATAGGCTAGTTGGTCTGCAGCAATGCCGGGGTGTATCAATGGCTTAAGAAACGGACTCGACAGGAGTGTCTCGGTATTGATCTCGTGGTGAGGGACGAAGCCGACGGGCGGAATTTCTCCTCTGTACAACATTGCCAACAACGTTGCGGCATACCCCGTGGCAACCGACGTCAATGCGTTCAATCTGCCTGACACCGGAATTGGCGAAAACCGGTGGCAAACAGTGCGTTCGATCGGCCGTTGCCGCTGATATCCACTTGCCGTCACGACCAGCAAGAGCACGTCGTCTTTGACGATCGGCAAACCGTTGTAAAGGAGTGATCTTAACGCGTCGCGACGATTGCGCAGGCCCAGATCATCGAGAAGGAAACGCATGTAATCGAGATGTCCCGGGTATCGGATCGTCTTGAACGTGACGTTCTTCGGACCCGGATCACCGAAGATCGATAGATCGGCAAGACCACCTGATGTCACGAATTCTTCGTAGCGCACTCCATCGATGCTCAGATGCCCGTAGTTCTCGAGCGGCGATAGCATGACTGCCTTGCCGTCGCGAACGGCCGCACTTGGTTGCGTATATTCATCGATGAGGCCATCGACGTTCCATATTTGCCCATAGCCTATGCGGTTTGTGGAAACCTTTGGTATGGCTCCGACCCGAATTGTCAGATCGGTGACTGGCGCAAAGGCCTCAAGAAGGCCGTAGGCGACATTTCCGATAATGCCTGGCGAGACCCCGCACCCCGTGAAGACGGCTCGGTGTTCGGCCAGAGGAGCCAGAATGGATAGCGTCTCCGGCGTCGCGCAAACGAAATCGAGATAGTGCGTGTCCGAACGAGCCGCAGCCGTTGCGATCTGCGGCACAATGCTTTGCGGGACGGCGGCGACAGCCACATCCTGGTCCGAGAGGATTTTCTGCAACTCTTCGTCATGCGTGTAGGTGCGCAGCTCCGCCGCGATGTTCAGGTCTTCCAACCTATCCAGGGCCTCTTCGGAACGGTCGAGGACCTGTATCGAAAATTCCTCAGGTCCGGCCAAGATCGACGCCAGGGCCGACCCGATATTGCCGGCGCCGACGATGGTCACTTTCATTTTGGGCATGGCACCTTATCCCTTGAACCGCGACACGAACGCTTGCAGCCGTGGATTCTGCGGATTGAGAATGACTTCATCGGACGTGCCGGTCTCGGCAATAACTCCCTGATCGAGAAAGAGAACCCGGTCGGAAACATCAGCCGCGAAGGCCATTTCGTGCGTCACGATCGCCATGGTCATACCCTTGTCGGCAAGATTGCGAATGACCGCGAGAACTTCGCCGACCAATTCCGGGTCGAGCGCACTCGTCACCTCGTCGAGCAGAAGAACTTCCGGCTCCATGGCAAGGGCACGGGCGATGGCAACACGCTGTTTTTGGCCGCCCGAAAGATGGTTGGGATAGGCGGCATGCTTGTCGGCAAGGCCGACCTGGCCGAGAAGGTCCATCGCCAGCTCTCGGGCCTCCCGCGGCGGGCGTTTGCACACGATAATCGGCCCCTCGGTCACATTCTGCAGGACGGTCTTGTGGGGAAACAAGTTGAAGTGCTGGAAAACCATGCCGACATGCCGGCGCAGCTTGCCGATGCCGATCTTTGTGCCCCGGTCGTTGAAACGGTCGCCGACTTGTTGCTGGCGGAAGCGGATCTCGCCGGCAGTCGGCGTCTCCATCATGTTGAGGCACCGGATGAAGGTTGACTTGCCCGACCCGGAAGGGCCGATCAATGCCACGACTTCCCCGCGTGCAAGACTGAGGTCCAGCCCCTTGAGGACCTCAAGAGCTCCGTAGTTTTTTCTGAGGCCGCGGGCCTCGAGGATAGGGTCAGATGTTTGGGAGTTCGCTATCATGTTCGGGCTCTCTTCCTTTAGTCGCTGACCCTGAGGCGTTTTTCGATCCAGTCCGCTGCCTGCGTCAAAGGCAGGAGCATGGCGATGTAGAGTGCGGCCATCACGGTGTAGGATTCGAGCGGACGATAGGTCTGGCCGTTCACGACCGCGGCCATATAGGCGAGATCGGCGACGGAGATGACCGAGACCAGCGAGGTGTTCTTGAACTGAATGACTGACTGGTTGATGAAGGAGGGCAGAACGCGTTTCAGCGCCTGTGGCAGGATGATCCGGCTCATCGACTGCATCGGGCTCATGCCGATCGCGGCGGCTGCCTCTCGCTGCCCCTTGTCGATCGAAACGATGCCGCCGCGGAAGATTTCCGCATAGAACGCACCGACATAGAGCGAGAGCGTCAGCATGGCCGCGACACGATTGTCAACGGAGCCCCCGATCAGCAGCGGGAACGCATAGTAGAACCAGAGCAACTGAACCAAAAGCGGCGTGCACCGGAAGATTTCCTGGTAGGCACGGGCCGTGAGGTTCAGGAGTTTCCAGCCAGACAGCCGTGCCGCGCAGGTTATGAAACCGATGATGACGCCGAAAAAGATCGAACTGAAAGTGTAGACAACGGTGATCCAGAGCCCCCAGAGGAAAAGATCGTAATACTGCCAGACGGAATGAAAGTCCCAGTTATAGCTCATCTCGTTCTCCTGTCTGGCCGCCGCGGATGCGTTGAGTTGCCGCGGTCCAAGTCAGGACACCGGCTATCAAGTGGGCTCGCAAACATAGTGTTCCCCTGGTCTGTGGTGTCGGTTCCTGAGATCGGCAGGGACCGACACGCGATACTCGTCTGTCCATTTCGTAGGGACAATGCAAAGCTGATGGTGAGCCTTACCGCATTTCTTGGAAGGCGGTAGCTGCGGACCCGAAGCGATTGAGAATGCCGGAAAGCTTGTTCCGGTTTGCATCTGAAATGGGAACCATCGGCAATCGCATTTCCGGACCTGCGAGATTGGCGAGCGCAAGAGCAGCTTTGACAGGCCCCGGGTTGGATTCAATGAACATGCCGTCCGTCAGCTCTGCGATCAGTTCGTGAAGCGCCAGCGCCTTGACGGTTTCGCCCGCATGCCAGGCATCGACCATCGCCACCATCTCGCGGGGTGCGATGTTGGCAACGACACTTGTCACCCCCACGGCGCCGAGCGAAAGGAAGGGCAACGTCATGCCGTCGTCACCGGAATGAATGACAAGCCGGTCGCCGCAGGCTGTACGCAGCTGGGTTACCCGAGCCGCCGTGCCGCCGGCCTCCTTGATGGCGACGACATTCTCGTGCTTTTCGACAAGCGTTGCGCAGGTTTCGGGCGCGATTTCCACGCCGCAGCGGCCGGGCACCGAATATAGCATCATCGGCAGTGAGGTTGCTGACGCGGCAGCACCATAATGCGCGATCAGTCCAGCCTGACTCGGCTTGTTGTAGTATGGCGTCACGATCAACACGGCATCTGCGCCTGCGGCCTCTGCACGCTTGATCTTGTCGACCGTCTTGGTCGTGTCGTTGGCGCCGGCGCCGGCCATCACCATGACCTGGCCGGCCGCGATCCGAACAGTGCGAGCGATGACTTCGACGGCTTCGTCATCCGAAAGGGTCGCTGCTTCTCCTGTTGTTCCAACGGGAACGAGGCCGGATACGCCGGCAGCAATCTGTCGTTCAACAAGCGCGTCATACGATGCGTAGTCGACGCCACCGTCCCTAAAGGGGGTAACCAGGGCGGTAAATACGCCTTTGAAGCGATCTGAAAGTGCTGTCATTTCGGTTTCCTCTCTCAAATTGTCAGCCGTTCAAGCTGTCTGCCAAAGTGTATCGGCCACGGGAAACGGCGCTCGAGACCAGCCATTGTGCGGCCGCAATGGCCCCTTCGGCGTAGGCAGCGACCGTGTGCACGCGATAGGAGAACACTGCCTCGGCCGCGCCCATGTCGAAGCGAACTTCGTTGATGCCGACGGTGTCGCCCTCGCGGTTAACCGCGATCGGCGGCTCAGGTGCATCGAAGCCCATGACGCGGCTACGCTCGGCTCGCAACTGTGCCGACAGAAGGCGGGATGTTCCCGAGGGATCGGTTTTCTTGCGGGCGTGGTAGGTTTCCAAGACCGTTATCTCTGCGCCCGGCATCCTGGAGGCAAACGCCAATGCCGATCGCTTGAAGGCTTCAAAGCCACATGCGAAGTTGGCGCTGATCATCATCGGGCGATGCATGCTGCATTTGTCCAGCAGTGCATCGTCTTCTCTTGAGAAGCCCGTTGTCCCGATAACCATGGGAATTGCCTTGGTCCCGATGTCTCGCTGCAGCGCCATGCTTGCAGCAGGCGTGGAGAAGTCGATCATGACGTCGCAATGACTTTTCATCGCTGCTTCGGCGGGACGATACTCGATGCTGCCGCCAGCTACAGGGACCCCGACGAGTCGAGATCCCGGTGACACCAGGGCCGCTGCCAATTCGAGCCCGGGACTTTCAAGAACCGCTTCGACGAGCCGTGTTCCCACCCGTCCAGAGGCTCCAACGATTCCGATGCGCATCGCGGCTGTTCCTCAGTCGATGACCACTTTTTGCTCCGACATCTCCCGAAGGGCGATACGAACGCCCTCACGGCCGAGACCGCTGCGTTTGACGCCGCCGAACGGGACGTGCTCCGCGCGGAAATCGGGGCCTTCGTTGACCATGACACCACCAACCATGAGTTCGCGGGAGAACGTCTTGATTAGCGCATGATCGTTGGTGAAAACGCCGGCCTGCAGGCCAAAGGCTCCTGCGTTGACTTCGGCAATTGCAGCGTTTGGATCGGTGAAGCTGCGGATGGCGATAACAGGACCGAACGTCTCGTCGGCGATAACAGCGGAATTCGGTTCGACGTCAGAGATTACGGTTGGCGAGAAGAGCGTGTTTTCGTGATTGCCGCCGGTCAGCAGCTTCGCGCCACCGGCAACGCTGGCTCGGAGGCGTTGCGCCACCTCCTGGGCCGCCGGCAGGTCGATAACCGTGCCCATGTCTGTGTCGTCGCTGGACGGATCGCCGAACTTGATGGCATCGACGGCGGCGAGGAGGCGTTGTGTGAACACCTGCTCGATGTCTTTATGGAGGTACAGCTTCTTCACGGCTGCGCAACTTTGGCCGGCGATTTCAAAACGATGGCAACCGCAGTTGCGACAGCCTTGTCCAAATCAGCGTCGGGTAGCACGAACAGCGGGTCGTTGCCCCCGAGCTCCATCAGGCAACGGATGAGACCACTGGCATTCTTGAGCGCGAGACCGGCGCGCGGGCCCCCCGTGAAAGAAAGCAGATCAATCGGAGCATGGACTAGCGACAGGGCGCAGTCCGCGCCGCCATGGATGACCTGGAAAAGGTCGCGTGGCCAGTTTGCCTTTTGCGTGAGTTCGAAGAGGCGGGCAGCGGCCAGCGGAGCCTTTGGCGAAGGTTTGGCGACGACCGCGTTGCCGGCGGCAATGGCCGGCCCGAGCTTGTGGCACAAAAGATTGAGCGGGTAGTTGAAAGGCGTAATGGCGCCGATGACCCCAACGGGCTCGTATGTGATTGTGGCAAGACGATCGACACCGCCTTCCACGATCGCGCAATGCAGTGCTTCACCGTCGAGAAATGTTGCCGCATCTCCCGAGAGCTTCAACGTGTTCTGGGCGCGACGCACCTCGTTGCGCGCTTCGCGGATCGTCTTGCCCATTTCCGATGAAATGATCCGGGCCAGGTTCTCTGCGTCCTTGGCAATCTCGGCTGCCAGGGCGTTCAATAGTGCCCGCCGAACCGCAGGCGTGGAGTATCGGAATTCGCGCTGCGCCGTCTTGGCGCGCAAAACAGTGGCGGCGACCTCCGCTCCGGAATGCTCCGCAATCTCGCCGACGATCTGCCCGTTGAAAGGATTACGGACCATGATCGGGCGAGCTGGGGTGGGAGCGATTTTCTGCAGGGACGTCATTTGGAACCTCGTTCGTCGTTCGAATTGTGTTGGGAAATGGCGCGCGTCAAAGCGCCGATGGATACTGGGCGGATGGGCCAGCGCTGGCCCGTCAGATCGTTGGCCGCTGCTGGCGCTTGCGACGGGCTGATGAGGTTCAGCACTTCGGCAACATTTGCGGCGCAGAAGCGCCCTTGGCAGACCCCCATCGAAAATCGGCCGTTGTGTTTCACTTCACGTCCGGAGAGGCCATCGCTCCGTTGTGCAAGCAGCCGGAGATCCCCAATCGTGCGGCCTTCGCAGCGGCACAAGATAGTCTCGTCAGGAAGGGTGGCCAGCGGGGAGGTGGGGTCAACCGGCGCAAACAGCGCTGAGAGCAGGCTCTGAGCGCGACGCTGTTGTGCGATCGCGGCGTCGACGTCCTTGAGTGCGCGCGTTTTACCGGACAATAGGTTCACCACCTGGCGCCCCACGCGCCTGCCATCGGCTTCTGCTGCGATCGCACCGAGCGCTTCCCGGCAGTCGCCAGCCCTCATGATGATTGGTCGGGCGTCCGCCTTCATAGCGACATCGGGAAGGCCGAAGTGGTTTGATCTCACGCCGTCGTGGAGGCCGACACGATCGACTATGATCGTCTGTGATTGACCTCTCCGATCACGCAGCGTCGCCTCCAGGCCCGTGTCGCATCGCCGAACCCCTGTGAGGACACAGCCTCGCAGCCAAGGGGTTCGGTTTGCCGTCATCTCGCACAGATAGGAAAATGCCTCGCTCAGAAGTCTGGGGTAAGCAAACAGGCCAAAGGTGACCAGCGGGTGCCGAATGGGATCGCCCGCTTCAACGACGGCGACTGGCGGGTTTCCCAACTTGGCCATTTGCGCGGCGACTGCGATAAGAAGCGGGCCGCCTCCGGCAAGTAGGATTCTGCCGTTCGGCGGTCGTCCTGTTTCCTTCATCATGACTTGCAACCCGCCGGCGGTGGAAACGCCCGAAAGTTCCCAGCCTGGACGAGGCAGTATCTTTTCGATCGCCCCTGTTGCGATCACGACCGCGTGCGCCTTGAGATGCACGACGGCGCCGTGAAGGCGATCCTCGACGAGGACGAGCCCATCACTGTCGATGCCGAGAAAGACACAGGAGTGGCGCAGTCGAATGCCCGATTGTCGATAGGCGGAAAAAAGGGCCTTCCATCGAGCCCGTGCCGTGCGGGGCTGAGGTACGGCTTCAACGCCGTCGATCGGTTGGCGATATATCGCGCCGCCGACATTCGGTCGCTGCTCGATGATCTCGACTGAGAGGCCAGATCCGCTTGCCTCTAGGGCGGCGGAAACCCCGGCAGCCCCGCCTCCAACAACGATGATGTCCAGATCAGTCAAGGTCCGCCTCCAATCCAACAATCACCATCCCATCCCATGCCGGGGTAAGGCAGGCTTCCGTAGCGACGCCATTGATGCTGACGAGGCAACATTGGCAGGCACCGATGCCGCAAAAATATCGGGTTTCGCGGTCAACGGCGTCGCGGCCGAAGCTCGTGATCCCGGCTGCCTCCAGTGCTGCCGCGACGCTTTCACCTTGGCGAAACGGGATATCCTGCGACATCCAGCGCAACGTTTTGGGACCGTTCATGTCATTCACGCCCATGCGACGGTCTCACTTTTCCCGAACCGTGCAGGGTCGAATGCCGCAAGCGACATATCCGGCGTCTCCCCGCAGACCATCTGCGAAATTGCCTTTCCGGTGATCGGCCCGAGGCAAATGCCGTCGCCCTCGAAGCCGGTCGCGACATAGGCATTTATGAGATGCGGTAATCGCCCGACCAGTGGCAGCCCATCGATCACCGCCGTGCGGACTCCGGCAAAGCTGCGCAGAAGCCTCACATCGGCAAGGCCCGGCACAAGGGCGACGGCATCTCGCAAGATCCGCGATACCGCGTCGATGTCATTGTTGCGGCGGTCCCCATGATCTTCGCGTGTTCCTCCAATCAGGAACTGCCCCGTTTGCAGGGGGTCGATGACAAGCCCCAGTCCCTTCGGGAGTTTGGCTTGTGGGGCATTTTGGCTGCCCTTGCTGAGCAGATATCGCCCTGACATGATCGCCCCGGGCATGGCCGCGTTCAGTGCGCGCGCCCTTTCGGTGATGAGAAGCTGACCCTTGCGTGGGATAAGGGCGTGTTCAATACCGAGCAATCGGGCCGATCCGGTGCCAGCTGCAACGACCACTGCGTCGGCTCTGACGTCGCCTTTCGCCGTGGCGACACCCTCGACACGGCTGCCGTCACTCGCAAGAAGCAGGCTCTCAACAGCGTGGCCTCGGTGAACAACGACACCGGCAGCTGTGAGGAAGCGGTGCACGATTTGATAGCCGATCGCGTGACCCTCATCATGCACCTCGACGATCATCAACGCGTCCGGCGACAGTACGGGAAATCGATTGCGGGCAGCCTGCGGGGCAAGTGTCGCCGTCCGCACGCCAGCACCTGCAAGTGCCTTCGAGTGGGCTTCAAGGACATCGCACTCCGCCTTGGAGGTTGCGACGATGAAGGTCGATCGGCTTTTGAAGCAATCTGCAAACAGACCGTCTCGCGCCAGCTGGCGATAGAGCGCGATGCCGCAAAGCGCTGCCTCCATCATCGGACCGGGGCGTTTGCTCGCCACGGAAACCGCACCGTCGGCTGCTCCCGTGGCCTGCGATGCCGGAACATCCGCATCGAACAGGTCGACCCTCACTCCGCGGCGCGCAAGAAAATAGGCCGCCGCCGCACCGACGATTCCGGAACCGGCTATGACGACGGAAGATGGCTGTGCAAATGGCATCGTTGTTGAACCGGCACTGTTTCTAACTCGCCCTATGTTGCGGGCTGCCGGCGGCTGGCGTCGATACAAGAAGACGCCGTTGCTTGTTCACGAAATTTGTATCGGCTACTAACGAAGGGCCCCTTAATCCTCAGGGCGGGGGAATACAGTTATGGCCAAAATCAGCCTCACGCTCATCCAGACGTTCTACCAGGTCGCCAGATACGGGTCATATTCCGGTGCGGCGCGGGAGCTTAACTTGAGCTATCAGTCGGCCTCGAACCATGTTCGACGGTTGGAGCAATTGCTCAACGGAAAGCTCATAGATTCCGAGCAGGGTGCTAAGCGGATCACGCTGACCCCGAGGGGGCGCGCACTGTACAACCTGCTGCATCCCGAGCTGGACATCATGCTGGAGCGGCTGAGCAAGCTGATCGAGAGCCAACGGTCATCGCTGCGTGTGGGAATGCCGCAAGCAATTTTCTTCTACCTTTTTCCAAAGGTGCTTTCGAAATTTCGCGAGAGTTTTCCAGACATGGAGTTCGCAGTCTATGAACGCGATACGGTCTTGGCGGAGCTTGTCAAGAACGGAAGCCTGGATGTGTGTATTTCGGAGCGGTACTTCGGTGACCCGGTCGTGCCGCAGCGGCTGTTGGGCAGCTATCACCTCAGCCTTGTCTATCCTTGTCAATGGGGAGCGCCACCGGAGCAGAAGGACATCCCGTTAT
Source organism: Ensifer sp. 1H6 (assembly GCF_001976035.1). Taxonomy (NCBI): domain Bacteria; kingdom Pseudomonadati; phylum Pseudomonadota; class Alphaproteobacteria; order Hyphomicrobiales; family Rhizobiaceae; genus Ensifer; species Ensifer sp. 1H6. Next base: position 21,307 of record NZ_MOAI01000025.1, read on the forward strand.
GGGCGAAGGATCGGCCGTTCATCACCTATGAGCCGGGTCAGACTTTGCGCAATCTTGCGGTCGACTTCCTCGGTCGCGATGGAGCCGTCGTCCAGCCCGTGATCTCTACCTCGGGAAGTTCCAGCGTGAAACGCTGCGTCGAGGAGGGTATGGGCTTTTCAATCATCCCGTCCTGGTGCGTCCTGCCGGAAGACAAAACCATCGTCAGCACGAAGCTGGCAAACCTGCCGGAGGTCCGCGTGTACTTCGGTAGTGCAGGCTTTCTGCAAAAGCATCCGGCGGTACAGCAGCTTTTTGAGGAATGTCAGTCAGAGCTGGTCGGCCCCGTCCTGGATCCTCCGCGCAGCGGCGAACTCACTCCTGCAGCGCCGTAAACCGGCAACCTACAAAAAATGGGATAAGCGTGGTCGATTCTCTAGCATTGTTCCCGGCTGACTGCGCGGTAACCTGCTCGCGGTCGCAAGGACCAAAGAAGGCGCATGACTGATAAAATCAAACAGGGGAATATGGAGAACCGAGAATGAATGTTATTGCGAAAATCTGTAGTTGCGCCGCCGTCGCCCTGTCATTGCTGGGAACGACGGCGTCTGCTGGTACGATCGAGGATATAAGGGCGCGTGGTGCTCTTCGTATCCCCGCGATCCTCAATGAAGTTCCCTATTTCAACAAGGATCCGCGCACAGGAGAGTGGCAAGGATTTGTCATTGATATGGCCACCGACATCGCCAGAACGCTTGATGTGAAGCTTGAAGTGGTCGAGTCGAGTTGGTCGAATGCAATCCTCGATGTGCAAAGCGGCAAGGTCGATATGGCTTTTGCAGTCACCGCAACCCCTGTGAGGGCGATGTCCGTGTCGTTCTCCGATCCGACCTACTACAACAGCTTTGTGGTCGTGTCGTCCAAGGATGAAGTCAATAACAAGACCTGGAGCGAACTGAACGATCCGAAATACACCTTCGCCGTCGACCTCGGTTCGGCTCAGGACTTGATTACGCAACAGTATCTGCCGAAGGCAAACATCCTTCGCTTCAAGACGCGTGACGAGGCGATCGTCGCAGTGACGACGGGCAAAGCCGACGGTCTCGTCAATACGATGCTGAATGGCCTTGTAATTTCAAAGAAGGCCCCGGCAGTTGGAAGCGTCAAGGTGCCAACCCCGGTTCTGGCCACGCCCTCGGTCATCGCGCTTAACTACGGTTCCGACGAGACCTTCAAGTCCTTTGTGTCTGCCTGGGCAGAGTACAACCGCCGCATCGGCAACAATCAGACATGGATCGTCAAGAGCCTTGAGCCTTTTGGCATTGCCCTTGAAGATATGCCAGTCGGTTTCGGCTTCGGCGGCTGACGACGGTGACCCTGCTCAGTTACACCAGTACTGAGCAGGGTTTTGAGTTGGTGGGTCGATTGCGAGCGACGGTGCAAAATTCGTCCATGTCAAGTGCTGACCGCCGATTGTGAAGCTAATGCGAAGAAATCATTACGGTTGCTTCGTTGAATTCGCCGGCACTTTTGGGCAAGTTATCACCAACTTGACCGACGGATCCCCACGCGAAGGACTGACTGTTTGTTGATGACGGCGGGAACTCGACCCGTCTGGGTTGCGCACTACGTTTGACCGGCTAAAATCGGGTGGGCCCATCGCCCGCGAAGCGAAAGTTCTTTCCGACAATGATGAAATCCAGCCTCGATCACTTGCCTGATGCCAAGAGGCGGGAACTCGCGCGTGCGGTCGAAATCCTGCGCGAAGAGTTCGAGGATGCGTTGAGGGAGGGCACGGCGGAGTTCAAGAAAAAGGGGCGGATCCTCAAGGTCATTCTCTTTGGCAGTCATGCGCGCGGCGATTGGGTGGATGAGGAGCACATTGGCAAAGGCTATCGCTCCGATTACGACCTGCTGGTGATCGTCAACAATCGAAAGCTGACGGATTTCACCGCATACTGGAACAACGCTTCTGACCGGCTTCTGAACGACCGCATCCTGAAGGGCATGCAGGTGTCCTTCCTCGTGCATTCTCGCCGTGAGGTGAACGAGGAGCTCAGGCGCGGAAAGGACTTCTTCTGCGACATTCGCCAGCAAGGCATTGTGCTTTACGAGCTCGATAGTGAGCCGCTGGTGGAACCGAGGCCGATCAGCCTTGAACAGCAGTTCAAGATCGCACGCGAACATTATGAAAGCCGACTTCCGCATGCCATAGGCTTCCTCAAGGTTGCGCGGTTTTGCATATCCGAAGGCGACGTCGCCCTCGCTGCGTTCCAGCTCCATCAAGCGATCGAGCATGCCTACTCAACTGTGCTTCTCGTGCTGAAAAACTACGGTCCACCGACGCACAACCTGCGGTCCCTGCGCGGTTTTGCCGAAGATCTGGACCGGCGGCTCGCAGACGCCTGGCCACAAGACCGGCAGCGCTATTCGGCCTGGTTCAAATACAATCAATGAGGCCTATGTGAAGGCGCGGTACTCCAAGCATTACCAGATAAGCGAAGAGGCGCTTTCTTTCCTGATTGAGCGTACGCAGGTTCTTCACGGGCTGGTAAAAGCGGTCTGCGAAAGTCATCTGATCACGCTGGATGGTGAAATCGCCGAGGAAAAGTCAGGGCGTTGATCCGTTGTCGGCTTTTGGGTCTGGAAGCAGACATGCAGCGTTTGACATGAAGGGCGGCCGCAAGTGGGTAGAGCCGGCCCTGAGTGTCCCCTCGATGGAAGTGTTTTGCCTCGGGTTCGTGGCAAACCACTTCGATGTTGTGCCCGCCCGGACCAATGACATGTCTCTCAGCCATAATGGCAAGCCCCCCCTCGAGCAACTGCGGCTGTCGCCAAAGAGGAGACAATTTATCGCTTCGCCGTGGCGTCCGTTGCGGATGCATGCGCATGAGCCGAAAGTACGGTCTCGATGATCACGCCCGCCAGGTGCGTGTCGAGCAGCGAATTCCACGCCCCCGGCGCGCCGAATTGGTCGCAATCCACGATGATGTCGCGTGTCTTTCTCGCAACAGCCACAGGCTCTCATGCGATCGGCGCCCGCTAGCCTGTGGTGATCAGGATCAGGAGTACGAAGACCGTCGGCACCAACGCGAGCGCCGGAATGATGATGGCAGGATAACCGAAGGCAATGATCGCCAGCAGCCAGATCAGCATACAGTTGATGAGGAACAGCACCTTGGCGGTGCCGGAGCCGTGCGCCGCTTCCTTGAGCATCCAGCCGAACACCGGCACGTGATAGACCATTTTCGCAATCATTGTTTTCAAGCCTTTCTTTCGGGGCGGGCGCGAAGCCCGCTGTGATCTTTTGGAATAGCTGGTTTTGCGCGAGTGTCAGTCTCTGCGCACCAGCCCTGCCATCGTCCGCAAGTGCAGTTCTTCGAGGATGCGCACCGTCTTCGGGTGGCTGAAGTCGATCAGGCCGTCGCGCTTGAAACGGTTGAGGCAGCGGCTGACGGTCTCGACCGTCAGGCCCAGCCAGTCAGCCAGGTCGGCACGCGAGAGATAGAGGTTGAAGCTGAACCGGGCGGCGCTTCCGGCGCGACCGCGCCATGCGAACTGGTCGGCAAGATCGACGAGCGCCGTGGCAACCTTCTCCGTCGCTGTCTTACGTCCGAGCAGGGTTGCGTGTGCCTGCATCCGGTGCAGCGTCGCCTTAAGTTCGGCGGCGACAGCCGGCCCGTGGTCGCCGTCTTCGACCTGGCTGGCGGCGAGCGTCTCTATCCGGGCGAAGGTCAATGTTTCGGCGGTGGCGATATTGCGGCCGTCATGGGTGAAGCCGAAGAGCCGTCCCGGGCCGAGTACGTCAGTGATCTGGCGACGGCCGTCGTCGAGCAATTGCGACAGCGCGACACAGCCGTCGACGACGCGATAGAGATGGCGGTTTCGCCCTCCCTGGAAGAGCAGAGTGGCGTGCTCTCCTACCAGTCGCTGCCGGTTGGGGGAGAGCTTGGTCGTCGAAAAGGCCGCCGTTGGCGGGGGCGGAAGTGTTGTTTCCGCGAAAGTGATCGTATCGGGCATGGTGGCGATCCGTCTTGCGATCTCGTCGGCATCGTCGCTGAGCGACGCGTCGGAGATCGACATCAGCGTTCAGTCACGATCGGTCGTGACAGGGGCTCAGGCGTGGGAGCTCGATGCTGGCGGCCCGCGTGGGCTGGCATTGGGCGGGAGCTGTGACCTCGCGGATGCAATCGGCTGTTCCGGCGGCAGCACCGTCTCGGACTTGCGCACGATGGTGCGCGCGGCATCGGCCGGTGCGGGCAAGTGAGCCCAGAAGATGCGACAGGCGCCGCAGAAGTGGCTGTGGGACAGTTGTTTGCCGTTGCCGTCGTCGTCGGCGGCTGTGGGCAGGCAGAGGTCGGGCAGTGAGCCGTCGGGCAGCGCGAACTGTGCCCGCTCCGTCGCGGAAAGCGCCGTTGCCCCTGCGGGCGCCTGGTGCGCGAAGCCGAGAAGCAGCACGGCCATCGCGCAAAACATGCGCATGACCTGCTGCATTCTGATCCTCGTGCGAGGCTTCATTCGGTTTGCCTATCCCTGTGCCAATCTGATGGCTCAGGGATAGGCGACGTTATTGACAAACCTCAATGTGGCAAACCGCGCAGGGGCAGAATGCCGCATCCCGTCGATCATTCTTCCTCGACGAAAACCTCCTCGCGCTTGGCCTTGACGCTCGGCAGGAACACCACCACCAGCACCATGGCTGCGATCAACAGCAGGATCGCGCTGATCGGCCGCGTGACGAAGGTGGTCGGATCGCCGCGCGACAGGATCATCGCCCGCCGCAGGTTTTCTTCCAGCAACGGACCAAGCACGAAACCGAGCAGGAGCGGAGCCGGTTCGCAGCGCAGCTTCAAGAGCAGGTAGCCGACGAGGCCGAAGAAGGCGACGGCGTAGAGGTCGTAGACGTTGGAGTTGACGCTGTAGACGCCGATCGAGCAGAACGCCATGATGATTGGGAAGAGCACATAATACGGGATCTTCAACAGTCGCACCCACAGCCCGATCAGCGGCAGGTTCAGCACCACCAGCATCAGGTTGCCGATCCACATCGAGGCGATGATGCCCCAGAAGAGAGCCGGTTGTTCTGCGGCAACGTTGGGCCCGGGTACGATGCCCTGGATGATCATCGCGCCGATCATCAGCGCCATGACCGGGTTTGCCGGGATGCCGAGCGTCAAGAGCGGGATGAAAGAGGTCTGGGCACCGGCGTTGTTGGCGCTTTCCGGGCCGGCGACGCCGGCGATGGCGCCGTGGCCGAATTCTTCCGGTCGGTCGGAGACGCGCTTTTCGACGGTATAGGAGGCGAAGGCCGCGAGGATGGCGCCGCCGCCGGGCAGAATGCCCAGCGCCGAGCCGATCGCGGTGCCGCGCAGAACCGGGCCGACCATGCGCTTGAAGTCGTCGCGCGTCGGCATCAGGTCGGTGACCTTGGCCATCAGCACTTCGCGCGTGCGCTCGTTTTCGAGGTTGCGCAGGATTTCGGCGATGCCGAAGACGCCGACCGCCAGGGCGACGAAGTTCAGGCCGTCCGAATATTCCCGGATCCCCAGGGTGAAGCGTGGCGTGCCGGTGTAGATGTCGGTGCCGACGAGGCCGAGCAAGAGGCCGAGCGCCACCATCGCCAAGGCCTTGACGATTGATCCGTGTGCCAGCGCGACCGACGACACGAGGCCGACGATCATCAGCGAGAAATATTCTGCCGCGCCGAACTTCAGCGCGATCTCGGTCAGGGGCGGGGCGAAGACTGCGACCAGGAAGGTCGAGACCGTACCGGCGAAGAACGAGCCGAGCGCGGCGATTGCCAGTGCGGCACCGGCGCGGCCCTTGCGGGCCATCTGGTAACCGTCGATCGCGGTGACGGCAGACGAGGATTCTCCCGGCATGTTGATGAGGATCGCCGTGGTCGAGCCGCCGTATTGTGCGCCGTAATAGATGCCGGCGAGCATGATCAGCGAGGAGACCGGCTCCAGCTGAAAGGTGATCGGCAGCAGCATGGCGATGGTCGCCGTTGCCCCGATGCCGGGCAGCACGCCGATCAGCGTGCCGAGCAGAACGCCGATCAGGCAGAAGAGCAGGTTTTCCGGCGAGGCGGCCGTGGTGAATCCGAGTGCAAGATTGCTGAATAGATCCATCATCCCTCTCCTAGTACTGGGTCCAGGGGCCGAAGCGCTGGAAGGGCAAGCCGAGGCCGTAGCTGAAGACCGCGACCGAAAAAGCCGTCAGCGCCAGCGACAGGGCGATGGCGGTCAACGGTTTCATGCGACCGGAGGCAAAGCAGGCAATCAGTGCCGTAAAAAACAGCGACGGCACAAAGCCGAGCCCGCGAACCGTCAGGCCAAAGAAGACCGGCGCCGGCAGGATGAACAGCATGCCGCGCACGGCGATAGCCCCGATCGGCTCTCCCTGGACCCGGGTCGACTGAACGAGGATCACGATACCGAGAAGCGTCAGGATGACGGCGAGCACCAGCGGGAAATAGCCCGGGCCCATGCGGAAGGCGGTGCCGAGCTCAAGGTTGAACGCCTGCCAGGCGAAGAACAGCCCGACGGCCGTCAGGAGGCCGCCACAGAGCGCATTGGTGGTGTCGAAGGAGATTGATTTCATCGTGTCCCCATTTGGTTTTTTTTGGCTGAGCGCCGACCGGGAAGGGTCGAACTCAAGCTCGGACTGCCAGTTGCCAGTGACGTCTTGCGACTGACGATCGGATGACACCTTGAAGTGTAACCGAAGCCGACGGCCGGCGCGATTACCCTCCGGCGATGCCGTATGCCCTGCCTCAGGCGACAAACCCGCCACGATCCGGGCCGCTTGGGCTTAAGGATCGTGGCGGGCAGCGTCTCAATTTAGTCGGCGTACTGGCCGGCGGCTTCGATGACCGGCTTCCAGCGTGTGATTTCGCTTTCAAGCTTAGCCTTCAGCGCTGCCGGGGTGGCATCGGCTTCGCTCGACGGTACCGTGCCGAGTTCGCCGAAGCGGGCGACGACGTTCGGATCCTTGAGAGCCACCTGCAGCGACTTCGACAGCCGCTCGTTGACTTCGGCCGGCGTGCCCTTCGGCGTATAAACACCGTGCCAGATGCCGACCTGCAGCCCCGGAAGGCCGCCTTCCGTTGTCGTCGGCAAGTCCGGGAAGACCTTGAGACGTTCAGGCGAAGTGACGGCATAGGCCTTGATCGTGCCGCCCTGGATCTGCTTGGTGGTGTTGGTGGTCTGGTCGCACATGATGTCGACCTGGCCGCCGAGCAGATCGGTCATCGCCGGACCGGTGCCCTTGTAGGGAACGGTGGTCAGCGGCGTTTCGATGGCGCTCATGAACATCATGCCGCAGAGGTGCGAGGCAGCGCCGATGCCGGCATTGGCAACGGTGACCGTGTCCTTGTTCGCCTTTGCGTATTCGACGAGGCCCTTGAGATCGGTCGGCTCGAGATCCTTGCGCGCGACGATCGTCATCGGCACTTCGGTGACGAGACCGACATACTCGAACGCGTTCAGCGTGTCATAGGCGAGCTTGCGGTAGAGCGTGGCGCTGGTTGCCATGCCGATATGGTGGAGCAGTACCGTGTAGCCATCCGGATCGGCCTGGGCAACGCGACCGGCGCCCAAAGTGCCGCCGGCGCCGCCGACGTTTTCGACGATGATCTGCTGGCCGAGATCCTTCGACATGGATTCGGCGACGAGGCGTGCGACGGTATCCGTCGGGCCGCCGGCCGAGAACGGAACGACCATGGTGATCGAGCGTTCGGGATAGGTCTGCGCATTGGCGGAAGCGGCAAACAGGGACAGTGCGGCAACGGCGCCAAGAAGCGCATTCAGGGTTTTCATCTTTTCCTCCCGGATGAAATATCGACCAGCCGGCAAGGCTCCTCCCATGCCGATTCTGGTTGACCCATTTGCAGAGGCAATCTTAGCACAGACAACGGGTTCGCCGTGCGTTGCCGTGCATTTCTGCCGACGGTTGTCTGGTTTTGGGTGGATTCGGAAACAAGAGGCTCGCTTGGTGGGTGGATTTCCACCCATTGCGGGCGCCGCGGATCACCGCGGTCGTGGCGACGCTGCCCGCGAACGGCCGTTCGGCGGCTATTGCTGTCCCGTACGCTGCCTCAGATACTGCACTTCGTCTGTTGTCAGCGGACGCGTCGCGCCTTTCGCAAGCTTTCCGAGCGCGATGTCGCCGATCGAGACGCGCACGAGCCGCAGCACCTCGAAGCCGAGGACGTCGAGCATGCGGCGGATCTGGCGATTGCGCCCTTCGTGCAGCTCGACCTCGATCCAGCTGTTCTTCTCGCCGCCTCTTAACTGTCCGGCGCGCGCAGCGCGCAAATGCTCGCCGCCCTCGTCGACGCCGTCGACCATCGACCGGAGCTTGGCGTCGCCGATCTCGCCCGGTACCTGGACATGATAGACCTTGCCGAGATGGGTTTCCGGGTCGAGCAGGCGCTGGGCGAGCACGGTGTCGTTGGTGAAGAGCAGCAGGCCCTCGCTCGCCTTGTCCAGCCGACCGACCGGCGAGAGGAACTGTGCATCGCTCTCGCTCAGGCAATCAAAGACGGTCGGGCGCCCCTCCGGGTCGTGCCGTGTCGTCACCAGGCCACGCGGTTTGTTGAGCATCAGGTAGATCTTGTCTTCCGCCAGAACGGCCTTGCCGTCGACGGCGATGCGGTCTTTTTCGATATCGACCCATTGGGCTAGATCGGTGGTCTTGCGGCCGCCGATGCTGACTCGGCCCTCAAGCACCAGCTTTTCCGCCTGCGTCCGCGAGCAGTAGCCAAGCTTGGAAAGGGCACGGGCGATGGTTACGCGCTTGCCGATGTCGCCGGTCATGCGTCCAGTGCCTTCGCCTCGTCCTGCTGCCGGCCGTTTCTGCCTCACTTCGGGTCGTCTCCATCTATCTCTGGCTGCCGGCGCCTGTCGCGAAGCCTCGGAACCGTCGTTCAGTCGACCTTGATATAGTCGATCTGCCGGGCAAGCCAGCATCCGATCGTCAGGCCGGAAACGGCGCCCTGTCCGTTGCGGTGGATCCGTACGGTCCAGTCGCCGGGCGCCGGCGCGTCCATCGAGCGCTTGCAGCTGAGCAGCCAGACATCATCGGCAAACGGCCGCAGCGCATGCATCGCACCCTTGCCGAGCATGCCATTAAAACCGGCAAAGAAGATGCCGTTGGTGGAAACGATTTCGATATCGGCGTCGAGTTCTGCGGAGTGGTAACGACCGGCTATGTCAGGCTTTGCCTTGCCGGCAACCCTCTCGGCCGTCGTCTGCAGGTTCTCGCGCTCACGCTCCATGTGCAGGCCGGTGCCGTTCGGCGTCAACGAAACCGATCCGGAGCGGGCGATAGCGTCCGCTGCGATCTGCAGCGATTCTCCTGCCGTCGCGAAGCGCAGTTCAAGCCACCCCGATCCCAACGGCCGCGTCGACAGCGCCAGGCCGGTCTCCGGTTCGAGATAGGTGCCGAACTGTTCGCTATTCCAGTCGCCGGCTGCCGCCTTGGCATCGCGGTGACCGAGCGCGACCTTCATCAGTGCCGTCGCCGCGGCATGGGCGTCGGCCTCGTGGTTGAACATCACGACGATCGAGAGGCGCTCACTGGCCGCATGAAGGCGACGGCTGCGGAAGCCGCGCAAGGCGCCGCCATGGCCGGTGATCGCGACGTCGCCGATCCGTTCGTGGGCAAGGCCGAAGCCGTAAGTTGCTGCCCGCCCGTCCGCATAGGTCTGCGGCGCGGAAAGCCTGCGGTAGAGGCCGGCTTCGTCGTCACGCGTACGATCGATGAAGCGCTCCCAGGCGAGCATGTCGTCAAGCGTCGCCGAAATACCGGCATCCCCCGCCCAGTAGATCCGGTTGGTCGCCTCGAAATAGCCTGTGGTCTCATTGCCCTCGTAGCCGATCACGCCGTTCGGCGAGATACTGGTATCGGGGGTGAGGGCGGCCGTGGTCATGCCGGCCGGACCGAAAGTGCTGCGGTCGTAGAGCTCGGACAACGATCGACCCGAAAAATCTTCGATGAGGTCGGCCAGGATACGGTAGTTGCCGTTCGAATAGGAATAGCGCGTGCCGGGCTCGAAATGCGTCGAGCGGGCGCGCGACAGCAGCGGCCGGGCGTGCTCACGGCGGAAGACGCCGTCGGCCATGGCGCCCTGCAGCACCGTCAGGGCCCAGTAGTCGCGCAGGCCAGACTGGTTGTGGCAGAGATGCGCCACGCTCGGACGTTTGCCTTCGATCAGCGGCAGGTAGGCATCGAGTGCGCCATCGAGCTTGGCGGGATCGCCCACCGTGTCGAGCAACACCGCGCAGGTGAACTGTTTGCTGATCGAGCAGATCGGCAGCAGCGTGCCTGCCGTCATCGGCTTGCGCGCCGTAAGATCGGCATAGCCCCAGACGTGCTTGAGGATGACCTCGCCGTCCCTGACGACACCGACGACGCCGCCGGGCCCCCTGTATTGCTGCGGCAAGGCGAGCACGGCTCGTTCGAGGGCGGGAAGATCCAGGGTGTTCATGGTGCGCAATGCCAGTCGGTGGGGCCAGTCGGTAGGCCCAGTCGATGGGGCCAGTCGGTCGGGAAGGAAACCTGCCGCCCGGACGGGCGGATCGGCTTCGTACCTACCGCTCCGTCAACGCAAGTGCAACCGCGCTACGCCGGCCTCAACGCAATCCGGCCTGGGCGTGATAAAGCCGGCTATAGGTGCCCTTGGCGGCGAGCAGCGTGTCGTGTGGTCCTTGTTCGCTGATGCCGTTCGTGTCGACGACGATGATGCGGTCGGCATCGCGGATCGTCGCCAGGCGGTGGGCGATGACCAGTGTGGTTCGACCTTTGGAAAGTTCGGCAAGCGATTGCTGGATCGCCTTTTCGGTTTCCGTGTCGAGCGCCGATGTGGCTTCGTCGAGGATCAGGATTGACGGGTTCTTCAGGAACATCCGGGCGATTGCCAGGCGCTGCTTCTGACCGCCGGATAGCTTGACGCCGCGCTCCCCGATGACCGTGTCCATGCCGTCGGGCAGAGCCGCGATCATGCCGTCGAGTTTGGCCCGGCGAGCGGCATCGAGGATATCGGCTTCGCTTGCGCCCAGACGTCCATAGGCGATGTTGTCGCGGATCGTGCCGGCGAACAGGAAAACATCCTGCTGCACGATGCCGATCTGTCCGCGAAGAGAGGCGAGCTTGATGTCACGAATGTCGACGCCGTCGACGGTGATGCTGCCTTCGGCGACCTCGTAGAACCGCGGCAGCAGCGAGCAGATCGTCGTCTTGCCGGCGCCCGAGGGGCCGACAAAGGCCACGGTTTCTCCGGCTTTGATCGTCAGGTCGATGTTAGCGATGGTCGGCTTGTCGGGGCTGTAGCCGAATGAGACGTTGCGATAGGTGATGTCGCCGCGCAGGCCGGACACGTCGACGGCGCCCGGACGATCCTCGATGTCAGGCTCGGTCTCCATCAGCTCGATGAAGCGTTTGAAGCCGGCGATGCCCTTGGGATAGGTCTCGATGACCGAGTTGATCTTCTCAACCGGGCGGAAGAAGACGCCGACCAAAAGCAGGAAGCCGATAAAGCCGCCATTGCTCAATTGTCCGGTCAGCACGAAGTAGCTGCCGGTAATCATTACGATCAACTGCGTCAGCCGCATGCTCATGTAGCTGAGCGAGGTACTGGCGGCCATGATGCGGTAGGCCTCAAGTTTCGTTTGGCGGTAGTTCTGATTGTCGGTCTCGAACAGGCTGCGCTCGTGCTCTTCGTTGGCGAAGGCCTGGACTACACGGATGCCGCCGACATTTTCCTCGATGCGGGCGTTGAAGTCGCCGACGCGGCCATAAAGATTGCGGAAGTTGCTGGCCATGCGGCCGCCGTAACGGCTGGTGACCCAGGCAGTGATCGGCACGACGGCTGCCGTGATCAGCGCCAGTTGCCAATGCACGGTCATCATCAAAAGCAGCGCGCCGATGAAGGTCATGATCGCGATGAACAGGTCCTCGGGGCCGTGATGGGCGACTTCGCCGATCTCTTCCAGGTCCTTCGTCAGGCGCCCGACGAGATGGCCGGTCTTCTGGTTGTCGAAGAAACTGAAGGAAAGCTTCTGCAGATGATCGAAAGCCATGCGGCGCATATCGGTTTCGATGTTGATGCCGAGCATGTGTCCCCAATAGGTGACCGTCGCCATCAAGCCGGTATTGACGAGATAGACGACGAGAAGGCCGACGGAGGCGAGCAGGATCAGCGTCCATTCCTGGCTCGGCAGCAGCTGGTCGACGAACAGCTTGACCGCGACCGGAAAGCCGAGCTCCAGCAGGCCGGACAACACCGCGCAGGTGAAGTCGAGAATGAAGAGGCCGCGATAGGGCCGGTAGAACGCGAAGAAGCGCTTCAACATGACAACCGCACTCACATGGGCAGCCGCTTGCGAACGGCCGTAAAATCTGAGTTCAAATGTCATGTTTTTACCCGGATGCCAACAGATATGCGACCGAAAAAGCGAATCAATGCTGTCACAAAGCGCACCAACCCGGGCATGTAATCCCCGGATGAGACGGAACGTGGGAAAGGGAAGAAAACGTTAACCATAAGCTCCGTAGAAGAGGGAATCAGCAGGGGAGCGAATGAAGCAATGGCAGGCGATAGATCAGATGAAGCGGCGGTGTTTGGCGGACGTGATGTCGTCCCGTTTCCGATGGCAAGAAGACTGAGCACCATTCGCATCTGTGCTGCCGAACTCGAAGACCTCCATGGTGACGACGCCGTGCAATATTGGCGGCGGGAATGCCGGGCACTTGCCGACGAGTTGCTTGCGCTCGGCTGCTCCGACGCGGAAATGCGTGAGCAGGTCATGGCATTTCAGGCCGAGGTACAGGCCGAACTCTGGCAGCGCCACCAGTCCCGGCTTTCCGCCGGTGCAGTAAGCCAGTAATTCGAACGGACGGTTCGACCTTTCGTATTGATCGCTCGGCCAGCAAGGGAAAGCCCCGGCGCTTGCGCCGGAGCCGTGGTGGTCAGCGCCCGATGGCCCCCTGCAGACGATGCGCCGCCCATGCGGCCGCGCAGCCGAGGCCGGCGACACCAGCCAGTTCGCAAAACGCGAACCATCCCGGTTCCAGATGCGCCGCGAAGAATGTGATCAGGCCAAGAAAATAGGCAGGCACGTTGTTGACGGGGGCGGTTGCACGCAAGGACACCACAATCATCGCGACGACAAAGACGACCGGCCCGAAGGCCAGCGCCCCCATTGCAGGCATCAAAGCCCGGAGCGCGAGGGTCGCAGCCATGCCGATGGCGATGCCGACGGCAAGGCAGATGTAGCTGGTCAATGCCTCACGTGCCATGTGACCGCGGGTAAAGAACGCGACCCACCCCATGAACATCGCCCAGACGGGCCAGCCGACGCTTGCTGAAGTCGTGGCAGCGACAGCGGCCGTTGTTGCCGCTACGAGCGTCAGCAGATTGAATTTCCAGGCGAAGGGCACTCGGTCGGTTGGTTCTGTTTGTGCGGTCATGACATATCCTCGAAATGGGTTTAATGGGCGCTTTCACCGGACAGCCAAGGTCAGGCTTGGGTCTTTTCGATCGACAGCAGGTCGGCGATGCCGATGCGCCGGGCGAAGTCGATGCGCATGCGCTCGGCGACCTCGATCACTTCCGCAGCACCGTCTCCGACGAAATCGATGACCGATCGCGCGGGGCGCGAGCCCTCCGGCAGGCCGACGATGCGCACGACTTCGTCGGCAACGGCCCGTGGATCGGCATGAGCAGGCGTCAACTCGCTCAGGCGCTCGCCGACCTGGTCCAGGAGACCTTCATAGCGGGCGTAGGCCGCGACCGTTTCCTCGTCCGCCGGGCGCCGCGGTTGGGAAATGATTGGTCCCGCGGGTAAAGGCGCCCGGCACGACGATCGAGGTCTCGACGCCGAAACGCGTCAGTTCGTAGGACATGGTAACGGCAAGAGAATCCATCGCCGCCTTGGCAGCTGCATAGGGTCCGAGGAAGGGCGGGAAACCGCCTTTGGTGGTGGTGCTGCTGATCCACAGGACAAGCCCGTGTTCACGCTTGCGCATTTCCGGCAGTACGGCACGGTTGACCCGCTGCACGCCGAAGAGGTTGGTGTCGAAGACCTTGACCAGCTCTTCCGGCGTGAACGCCTCGGCCGGACCGATGACGAGATGACCGACGTTGTGCATGACGACGTCGATGCCGCCCTTCTCGGTGATGATCGTCGCAACGGCGGCGTCCGCGGAGGGCTGTGACAATACGTCGAGTTCGAGCGGGCGCAGATCGTATCCGCCGCGCTTGGCGGCGGCGCGCATCTCTGAAGCGCGGTCGCTGTTACGACCGTCGATGCCGCGCATCGAGGCGTAGACGGTATGTCCGGCGCGGGCAAGTGCTTCGGCGGAAAGCCTGCCGATGCCGGAGCGGCGCCGGTGACAAGAATGACTGAAGACATGGTTCTGCTCCTTCGTTCGAAAAGGGGTACGGGAAGGGATGGGCGCGGATGTCAGGCAACGCCGCCGTTGGCGCGCAGGATCTGACCGTTGACCCAGCCAGCATCGGGACCGACAAGGAAGGCCACGACACTGGCTATGTCGTCCGGCTGACCGAGCCGCTCAAGCGGCGGCATCTTGGCAAACTGGGCGACAAGCTCTTCGCTCTTGCCCGACAGAAACAGATCGGTTGCAATCGGACCTGGCGCCACGGCGTTGACGGTGATGTCGCGGCCGCGAAGCTCCTTGGCAAAGACGTGTGTTAGCGCCTCAACTGCCGCCTTGGTGGCGTTGTAGACCGCATAACCCGGCAGGTTGAGGGCGAGGGTCGTCGAGGAGAAGTTGACGATGCGGCCACCGCTGCGCATGCGTTTTGATGCTTCTCGCAGGGTGTTGAAGGTGCCCTTGGTGTTGATGGCGAAGTGACGGTCGAATTCCTCGTCGCTGGTTTCGGCAAGTGCCGCGGTCTTCAGCACGCCAGCGTTGTTGATCAGTATGTCGATGCCGCCGAAAGCAGCCTCGGTTGCGTCGAACAGGCGCTTCACCGCTTCCGGATCGGCAACATCGGCCCTGGCGGTCAGGGCGCGGCCGCCCTTTTCCTCGATCTTTCGTGCCAACTTCTCGGCGGAGGCGGCGTCACCGGCATAGTTGATGACGACCGTGAGGCAGTCGGCGGCCAGGCGTTCGGCAATCGCCGCACCGATGCCGCGCGAGGCGCCGGTAACGATGGCGACCCTGTTGGTGTGTTCCTGCATGATGTTTCTCCTTCGTTGTGAAGCGCTTGGCTTGTTGGTGAGGAGAAGATGACGTCTTTCGTGACTCGGATAATCATGCATAATCCGGCAACATAATCCGGAGATTGCGAACAAATGGACAGGTTCGATGCCATGCGCGTGTTCTCGCGCGTCGTCGAGAGGCGCAGTTTCACGCAGGCCGCTGATGATCTTGGCCTGCCGCGCTCGACGGTGACCGATGCGGTTAAGCAGTTGGAAGCACGGCTGGGTGTTCGCCTGCTGCAGCGCACGACGCGCCATGTTAGCCCGACATTGGACGGTGCTGCCTATCACCAGCGCTGCATCTCCATTCTCGACGATATCGAAGATGCCGAAGGCGCCTTTGCCGGCGCCAGGCCCAAAGGCCTGCTTCGCATCGACGTGCATGGAACGCTGGCACGCCACTTCGTGCTGCCGAGCCTGCCCGCCTTTCTCGCGACCTACCCTGAGATCGAACTCTACATGAGCGAGGGCGACCGTTTGGTCGATCTCATTCGGGAAGGCATCGATTGTGTGCTGCGGGTCGGCGAGCCGCAGGACAGCGAGATGATCGGGCGGCGCATGACGATGCTCGATGAGATCACCTGTGCGTCACCCGACTATATCGCCCGCCACGGCAGGCCCGAAAGGTTCGATAGCCTGGAAGGGCATCGCATGGTCGGCTTTCGTTCGTCGACTTCAGGCGCTCCGATACCGCTCGAATTCCAGATTGGGGGCAAGGTCGAATATGTCGCACTGCCGGTGACGGTCGCGGTTAACGCCGCCGAAAGCTTCGTTGCTGCCGCAAGGCTGGGGCTCGGGCTCATTCAGGTGCCGCGTTACCATGTCGAGCGAGATCTCCACGAGGGTACGCTGGTCGAGGTGCTTGAAAACTGCCGTCCGACGCCGACGCCGGTTTTCCTGCTCTATCCGCGCAACCGCCAGCTTTCGCCGCGGGTGCGCGTCTTCATCGACTGGCTGGCTGGCGTGTTCGCCGAGGGTCGCGATCGATAATGTGCATCAATCCGTCGGCAGTTCTGGATCCCAGGTGAACAGTTCCTTTGCTCGGGCAATCCCCCGCAGGGCAAAACGTCCGAGCGAAACAGCGTCTGCCTGAAGCTCAGGCGGGCAGGCCTCGACGAAATCCGCCGACATGATCACCTGTCGTTCGACCGAGCGGCACATCGAGGCGATACGGCTGACTTCGTTGACCGCGGGGCCGACGACGGTGAAGTCGAGACGGTTCTGGCTGCCGATATTGCCGTAGAAGACCTCGCCGATGTGCAGGCCGAGATAGACGTCGGTCGTCGGCTTTCCCTCCTCCTGCCGGCGCGCATTCAACGCCACCAGCATGCGCCGCAATTGCCGCTCGGCGGCGGTTGCGTTCGCGCAGGCAGTCGTTGGCTCGTCGGCATTGAAGATGGCAAGTACGCCGTCGCCGATCAGCTTGAGCACGCTGCCGCCGTGATCGTGGATGGCTGAGATGACCATCCCCGAATAATCGTTGAGGAAGGGGATGATGTCTTCCGGGGCGGCTGCGTCGGAGATCCGGGTGTAGTTGCGCAGGTCCGAAAACCACATGACGGTTTCGATGCGCTCGGCCTCGCCGCGCACGATGCTGCCTTCGACCACGCGCCGGCCGGCATCGGCGCCGAGATAGACATCGGCGAGTGTGCTGATGATCCGGACGCAGGACGTGGTCTTTACCGCCAGCGCAAGGGTCGGCAGGAGAATGCGAAGGGCGGCGATATCTTCTTCGGCAAAGCCGCTTTGCCGGCGTGTGGTCCAGTAGGAATAGAAGCAATCCATCTCGCCGACGCGGCCATCGTCGGTGAAGTGATGGATCATGTTGATGCAATCGGTGTGGCCTTCCGCCTTCAGGCGGTCGAGCACATGATATTGCACTGAAGGCTCGTCGGCGAGGCGCACGCGCCGCTCCGGCTCGCACGCCGTCAGCATGTGGTAGAAGATCGAGCGATGCCAATTCGCCTGCGCTTCTCCGCCGGTGGTCGAGGAATATTGCACGACCTCCGGCGCCACGTCGCTTTCGCGGTTCCACTGGAAGGCCCGGCCCTCGAATTCCGGATGCAACGTGTCGATCAGCCCCTGGCCACGGGCAATGTCCATGCCCGCGGCAATGCAGCGCTCGCAGAAGCCGGCAAGCATCTCGGGTTCTTGCAGGCCCTTGAGGCCCTCTTCCGACAGCCAGAGGATGATGTCGCGGATCTGTTGGTCGTTCATAACGGGTCCCGCTCTGGAGCTGCCGGTGGCTTGGCGCAGTCTGCGTTATCAATAGCCAAAGTGCCGGCGCGGTTCCAGCACCTGAAGCGATTCAGGCCTCAAGCAGATAGGAAGGTGCAGCCCGCAGCCGCGCGATGTCGCGTAGCGGCGGCGCACCGAAAAGGCGGGCGTATTCGCGCGAAAACTGCGAAGGACTGTCGTAGCCCACATGATGCCCGGCCGTGGCCGCATCGATCGCCTGGCTGAGGATCAATCGTCGAGCCTCCTGCAGCCGGAGCTGCTTTTGATATTGCAGCGGGCTCATCGCCGTCACCGCCTTGAAATGCTGATGAAAGGACGAGAGGCTCATATTGGCTTTTGCTGCCAGATCTTCGATGCGCAGCGGCTTGCGGAAGTCGCGTTTGATGAGGTCGATCGCGCGGTTGACCTGGGTCAGCTTGCTCTCGGAGCGGGCGATCTGGCGCAGTCGGTGACCCTGCTCACCCATCAGCAGACGGTAGAGGATCTCGCGTTCCGCCAGCGGCGCCAGCACGGCGATTTCCTCCGGCCGGTCGAGCAGGCGCAGCAGCCGGACGATCGCGTCGAGCAGCTCGGCGGTGGTGTCGCTGAGGAACAGCCCGGGTCCGGGCACGCCGCCATCGATCGGCGAGTGGCCAGCCTCGAGCACCAATGCACTCAGCATCGTCGGGTCGAGGTCGAGGCGCAGGCAGAGATAGGGTTTTTCCGGTGACGCGTCGATGACCTGGCCGATGACCGGCAGGTCGACGGAAACGGTGAGATACCGGTTTGGATCGTAGGTGTGGACCGTCTCGCCCAGCATCACCTGCTTGGATCCTTGCGCGATGAAGCAGACGGCGGGTTCATGCAACGTATGGATCGGCTCGGTCGGGCTCGACGATCGGATCAGGATGAGGCGCGGTATCGCCGTCGACAGCACGCCGTCGATGCCGCTGTTGCGCTCCATCAGGTGCTGGAATTCATCGAGATCGCCCAAGGCCGTTTTCCTTTGTGCGGGATTGGCGTCCGGCAGAGGCTGACCTTTTCCGGGCGCAAGTTCAACGGGATAATTGGTGCGGCAGCGGCGGATGCCGCCAGCCGCCGCTCTCTTTGGCCTAATCTTCCCGGCGCAGGATCATGCCGGCATGATAGAGCACACCGTCGATGAAATCGCCGTCGGCGGTAAAACCGGTATCGTCGACATAGTCGATATGATTGCCGGTCACCCAGTAACGGCCCTGATAGGCGCTCTGCCGTTTGCCTCGCGCTTCGTCATAGCGGCCATCAGGCAGGAGGTGGTGGCGGATACGGCCGTCTTCGGTAACCCACATGCCGACATATGGATGCGGCGCCTGTTGCATGATTTTCTCCTGTGCGGATGACGGATCTGGCGTCGGGGCGGAAAGGAAGAGACCCAATACCACCCATGTTCGAAAAGCGCGGCTCATCTGCGAGCGCTCCATTTGTTCCTGATCAGTGCGGGCTTGCCGTCGGGCGCACGATGATCTCGCTGACATCGACATCTGAGGGCTGTTCGATGGCATAGGCGATTGCCCGGGCAATTGCGGTGGCCGGGATGGCGATGCGCCGGAAGTCGCGCATTGCGCCGCGGGCAGTCTCGTCAGAGATGCTGTCGGCCAGTTCCGATTCGGTGACGCCGGGCGAGACCACGCTGACGCGGATGCGATCGGTTTCCTGGCGAAGGCCATCGGAAATCGCCCGGACGGCGAACTTCGTGGCGCAATAGACGGCGGCGGTCGGCGAGACGGCGTGACCGCCGATCGACGACAGGTTGACGATCTGGCCGTTGCCCTGCTCGGTCATCACGGGCAGGCTGGCGGCGATGCCATTCAGCACGCCGCGGATGTTGACATCGATCATCCGGTTCCACTCGTCGACCTTGAGGGCCGAAAGTGGCGACAGCGGCATGACGCCGGCATTGTTGACGATGACGTCAAGCCGTCCGAACTCGGAAACGGCATGGGCTACGAAGGCCTGCATATTGGCAAGGTCGGTGACATCCAGCGCCTTGAAGCTGGCGGTGCCGCCGGCGGCGCGGATTTCGCCGGCAAGGGTTTCCAGACGATCGGTGCGGCGGGCGCCAAGAATGACGCGGGCACCGGCGGCGGCCAGATATCGGGCGGCCGCCTCGCCAATGCCGCTGCTGGCGCCGGTGATGGCGACGACTTTTCCTTGAAGCTCGGACATGCTTGGTTCCTTTCGCGATGGGCCGGGGCGTCCCCGGTTCTGAAAGTCACCATGCGCTCTCCGGTCGATGGAGCGGTAGAACAGCACTCCGGCATTCTTGCACGATTCTCCGAATGGCCCGCCGCTACGGTCCTGACCCGTCGTCGGGCGCCCCGGTGCCGCGGGTCTAGACGGCCAACTGGAGCGCCTGCCCGTCATTTTCCGCCGGAACGGCGCAGCAGATCAATGCCTCGCCTTGGCCGACCTCGAAGGACGGTTGCTGGGGATAGGCGACCTCGCCTTCCAGAACCCGCGTGCTGCAACTGCCGCAACTGCCGTTGCGGCAACCATATTCGGGCGAAAGGCCGCGGGCTTCGGCCAGCTCGAGCAGGGTACCTTCGCCCGGTTGCCAACGGGCTTCCTTGCCGGAGTCGGTAAAAATCACGCGGACCGATGTGTTGGCAGGCGGCTTCGACACCGTCGGCAATCCTGCGTCGAGGTTGCGGGTCAGCGACGACAGGCCGAATGTCTCCGCATGGATACGGGCGTCGGCGACGTTCAACGCCCGCAGCCCGTCATAGAGCGATTGCATGAAAGCCCGTGGGCCGCAGAGATAGAAATCATAGTCGTCAAAGGGCAGTGTTGATTGCAACAACGGGAGGTCGATGCGCCCGGCGGCGTCGTAGTTCTCGCCCTTGCTTGCGCCATCCGTCTGGCTGAGCACGCGCGTCAGGTGGATCTTGCCTTGGCCGGCATCGACAAGGGAAGTGATCTCCTGGTCGAAGGCGCGTTCATCGAGACTGCGGGCAGATTGGAACAGCCATGTCGGGCGGATGCGCCGCTTGCGCAAGCCCTCATAGAGGATGTGGCGCAACATCGCGATCATCGGCGTGATGCCGACGCCGGCGGCAAGCAGCACCGCCGGCCGCCGCTCGCTCGCGTCGATGACGAAACTGCCAGCCGGCGCGCGGGCCTCGATGACATCACCGGAGCTGAGGCGATGCAGGAGGGAGGAGACGGCGCCGTCACGCTTGACGCTGATGCGGTAGGCAGCGTCTGAGGGGGCGGCCGAAAGCGTGTAGCTGCGAACGATCGGCTTGCCTTCCGCCTTGAGCCGGATCGACAGATGCTGGCCGGCATGAAACGATGTCAGACCGGCATCATCGGCCGGCTCCAGGTAGAGCGAGCGGATGGTCGCGCTCTCGTCCCTCGTACGCACGATCCGAAATGGCCGCCATTCTCCGGCGCGGGCGGCGGCGCGCAGACGGTCCTCCGTCTGCTGCCAATCGCCTGTCATCAGCGAATTGGGCGACCAGCCTGCCTGCCCGAAGGACCAGCGAAGCGGCGAACCATCAGGCCGGTAGATCACCTGCCGCGGTCGAAAATGCCAGAGGCGTTCGGCGCCTTGGAACGCGTCGATTTCCGGCGAGGCGAGGATGACTTCGGCCTCGCCCGTCATCTGTAGCATGTCCCCGGTCGCAAAATCGACGAAGAGCAGGCCTGCCCTGGGGTTGAGCATGAAATTGCCCAGTGTGTTGAAGAACAGATTGCCGGCGAAGTCAGGGATCGTCAGCACGCCATCCTCGCTGACGTGGACAAAGCCGGTCTTGCCACCGCGATGCGAGACGTCGACCTGACGCTCGCCATTGTCGCGGTCGACATAGGAGGCAACGAAGAATGTGTCGGCGTTGGCGATGATTTCTTTCGCGCGCGCATCGAGACTGTCGAGGTGAACGGGGGGCGCCTTTGGTGGAGCGTTCGGTTCCCGCGTGAATGAAAAATCCCGCAACTGGATATATTGCGGACAGTTGCCGAAGCTCTGGCCGACGGCGACAACAAAGCGATCGTCCGCTGTCCGTCGGATGGTGCCGTTCAACCGATTCCGGCGCCGCGTTTCCAACTGGATGCCGAGCACGGCAATGGCGGCGCCATCCTCCATGCCCCCGTCGGCCGGGTCGTTTCGGTCGCGTGGCAGCTGGACATTGAGGGCATGTGCGTCCGGCGCCTGCATGAAGCCCGGTTCACCCGCCCGCAGGCTTGCCCAGACATCGCCGGCGGGATCGACGGCTCCAAGCACGATGAAGGGCAACATCGGAAAAAACTGCTGGTGCTGCTCGGGCATGAAGGAACGAACGAAATTGCGGCCCGGCGCGTCCATGCGGTCGACAACGCCGAGGCTGCGTTGAATGGCAAGTTCGCCCTCATGCCAGGGGGACGCGGCGTGGGTCGGCTCGATCTTCTCCAGCATCGGTGGCTTCCTTTCTGATGAGAAAGGCCAGGGCGGAGCAGTCCGCCCTGGCAGGACAATCATGCGGCAAGGCCCGCTGCGGTTTTCTGGAAGCCGACGAAACCGGGCAGGGCTTCGATCCGCCCCAGCCAGTTGCGCACGTTGGCATAGTTGCCGAGGTCGACATTTCCTTCGGGCGCGCTGGAGACATAGCTGTAAAGCGCGACGTCGGCGATGGTCGGCCGGCTGCCCAAAAGGAAATCACGCTCAGTGAGTTCTGCGTCGAGCAGTTCCAGGATGCGATGCGCTCGGGAGATCACCTCTTCGGGGCGAAGGTTTGCGCCGAAGACTGTGACGAGCCGTGCGGCGGCCGGTCCGTAGGCGATCTCGCCGGCGGCGACCGAAAGCCATTTTTGCACTTTCGCCGCACCGACGGCGTCTTCCGGCAGCCAGTCGGTGCGACCGAGCTTCTTGGCGAGATAAACGAGGATGGCGTTGGAATCCGTCACGATGGTGCCGTCGTCGTCGAGCACAGGGACCTGACCGAAGGCGTTGAGCTTGAGGAAATCCGGCGCCTTGTGCGCCCTTGCCATCAGGTCGACATCGACGAGTTCGTGCGGCGCGCCAAGCAGAGCCAGAAAGAGCTGAGCGCGATGCGAGTGGCCCGAAAGCGGGTGGCGGTAGAGTTTCATGGTCATGTTCCCTTTGGTAGCGGCGTCCGTCGATCTGGAGCGTCGGCGGATGCATGATGCGGTCACTCGGCAGCGTCTGGCGATTGCGAAAGCCGGATCATTGCAGCTCGTTCGGCGCTTCCGGGCAGTTCGGAATGAACTGCCTTCTTCAGCAATCTATGCCCTTCCAGATTTTGGCTGTAGAGTGCCTTCGTGATAGATGGTCTCTCGATTATTGGAAGGCAGATGGATCGACTGGATGCAATGACCGTGCTTCTCGGTGTTATCGAGGGCGGGAGCCTGTCTGCCGCGTCGCGGCAGCTGCGCATGCCGCTGGCGACGGTCAGTCGCAAGGTTTCGGAGCTTGAAGCCCACCTCGGTGCGCAATTGCTGACCAGGACGAACCGCAGGATCCAGCTGACCGAGGCAGGGCGATCCTATGTCGAAGCGGCGCGGGAAATTCTTGCTCGGGTCGACGAGGCGGAGCGGGTAGCGGCCGGCGAATACTCGACGGTCAAGGGCGATCTGACGATGACGGCGCCGATCGTTTTCGGACGGCTGCACGTGTTGCCGGTCGTCGTCGATTTTCTGAAAGCCAACCCTGAGGTCAACATGCGCTTGTCGCTTGGCGACCGGCTCGTCAACCTCATCGACGATCACATCGATGTTGCGCTCAGGATCGGCAACCTGCCGGACAGCAACCTGATCGCCACTAAGCTCGGCACGATACGGCGTGTCGTCTATGGGAGCCCGAGCTATGTCGCCAGACATGGCCAGCCTGGCCATCCGCACGAACTTGCCGACCATGATTGCATCACGTTCGAAGGTTTGATGTCGAACCGCAGCTGGAGCTTTGCCGATGAGAGGGGCGAGATGGCCACGCCGATCCACTCACGCCTCGTGGTCAACACCGCGGAGGCTGCCGTCGACGCGGCGGTTGCCGGCCTCGGCCTGACGCGTGTTCTGTCCTATCAGGCGGCACGCGCCGTCGCCGATCGTTTGCTTGTGCCGTTGCTGGAACCCTTCGAACATCCGGCGCTGCCGGTTCAACTGGTCTATCTGCCGCAGGGTCTCGTGCCGATGAAACTCAGGGCATTCGTCGATTTCGCCGCGCTCCGGCTGAGAGCAGTGCTGAAATGACGACGGCCGCACCTTCCTTGCGGATCTTACGCTGATATCACGAGCTGATCTGCGGCGCCTCGCGGATGACGACGCCCCCTTCAGCGGTCACCGCTTGCGGGTCACGGGCCGGCCGAGGCTGATGCATCGCTTGTAGCGGTCGCGGCCGGTGGACGAGCGTGACCAGAACGAAGGACAGGATCATCAGCAGATACCAGGCGCCTAGCTTTTGCAGCGATACCGGTGTCCAGCCGGCGTGCTGCGAGGGATAGATCCAGGCGCGCGACCAGGTTCCGATATTTTCGGCAAACCAGATGAACAGAGCGATGAGCAGAAAACCGATGAGCAGCGGCATGCGGTGGCGGAACCGGAAGACACGGTAGTGCACATTCGTGCGCCAGAACAGGATCGCGATGATTGCAAACAGCAGATAACGCAGGTCGATGACGAAGTGGTGCGTGAAGAAATTGGCATAGATGGCGAGCGCCAGCAGCACCGTCGCAGAGCGGGGCGGATAATGGGTGTAATGCAGGTCGAGAATGCGGGTCACGCGCGCCAGGTAGGAACCGACGGCGGCATACATGAATCCTGAAAAGAGCGGCACGCCGCCGATGCGAAAGAAACTGGGCTCCGGATAGATCCAGGAACCGACGGACGTCTTGAAAATCTCCATGAGCGTACCGACGATATGGAAGATCAGGATAACCTTGGCTTCGGCAATGGTCTCGAGCTTAAAGGCCAGCATCAGAAGCTGAATGCCGAGTGCGGCGAGGAAAAGGAAATCATAGCGGGCAAAGCCGATTGCGTCCGGCCAGAACAGCTTGGTTGCAATCATGAGCGTCAGCATGGCGCCGCCGAAGAGGCATGCGAAAGCCTGCTTGATGCCGAAGACCAGCAGCTCCGTCAGGCCGCCAAGCAAGCCGCGGTCAGGAAGCCGGTCGAGCAACCGGTGGGCGGCCGCATCGATGCGCGCTTCGCGCGAGGTGAACCGTTTTTCGTCCGACAGCCGAGCCACGCGATTCGCCTCCTTGCCAGTGCCGATGGAGCGATGCCGAGGCAATGCGGTCGAATTGTGGATCAGTCGGAGCTGGACGGTTCCGGCTGATCCACACGCTTGTCTAGATCATTTCACTGTTTCACCGAAACAGTGAAATGATCTAACTCGTTGAAATAACGCAATTCCGGACGGAAAACCGTTTCACACTTTTCCTGGAATTGCTCTAGGCGCCGACGCATTGATCGCCGTGGCTTGAGAGCGCCTGCGCTATCGGAACAGGCTTGGCAGCCAGAGGGACAGGCCGGGGATGTAGGTGACGAGCATCAACACGGCGATGCTTGCGCCGAAGAACGGCCAGATGGTGCGCATCGCCTCGCGGATCGAAATGCCGCCGACGGCGCAGCCAACAAAGAGCACGGTGCCGACCGGCGGCGTGTTGAGGCCGATGCCGGCGTTGAGGATCATCACCACGCCGAAATGCACCGGGTCTATCCCGAACGCCTTGACGACAGGAAGAAGCACCGGTGTGCTGATGATCACCAGCGGCGCCATGTCCATGAACGTGCCAAGCAGCAGCAGAATGATGTTGATGAGCAAAAGCACGATAACAGGGTTGTCGGAGATCGCGCTGATCGCCGCGACCATTCCCTGCTGGACCTGCAGGAACGCCATCAGCCAGCCGAAGGAGGCGGCGGTGCCGATCACCAGCAGCACCATCGCGGTGGTGCGCACCGCCTGCAGCACCGCCTCGACGAAGCCGCTCCAATCGAGTTCGCGGTAGACGAGGATCGCAACGAGCAACGCATAGAACACGGCGATGCAAGAGCTTTCCGTTGCCGTGAAGATGCCGGAGCGCACGCCGCCGAAGATGATGCCGATCAGGAGCAGCCCTGGAAGCGAAGCCAGAAAGTAGAAGCCGAGGCGGCGCAGGCCAGGGAAGGGTTCCGACGGATATCCTTTCTTCCGCGCCACCACATAGGCTGTGACCATCAGGGCTGCAGCCAGAAGCAGACCGGGCAGGATACCGGCGGTAAAGAGATCGGCGACCGAGACGTTGCCGCCCGCTGCGATCGAATAGAGGATCATGTTGTGGGAGGGCGGGATCATCAATGCGATTATCGCCGCATTGACCGTGACGTTGACGGCGTAGCTGCGGTCATAGCCGCGCGCCGCCATCTGCGGGATCATCAACCCGCCGACGGCGGATGCGTCGGCGACGGCGGAGCCGGAAATGCCTCCGAACAGCGTCGAGGCGACGATATTGACCTGGCCTAGACCGCCGCGCAGATGCCCGACGATGCCGGCGGCAAAGCGGATCAGGCGGTCGGCGATGCCGCCGCGCACCATCAGGTCGCCGGCGAAGATGAAGAACGGGATCGCCATCATCGCAAAGACGTTCATGCCGGAGTTCATCTGCTGGAAGACGACGATCGGCGGCAGCCCCATGTAGATGACGGTGGCAAGCGACGCGATGCCAAGGCAAAAGGCGATCGGCATGCCGATCATCATCAGGAGCGTGAAGGTGCCGAAGAGAATGCTGTAGGCCACTATGCTGCCTCCTGAATGACGACATCGGCGACGGGCGCTTCGCCCAGCACAACGTCGGCAAGACGCTCCGCCGCAAACAGTGCGATCAGCAGGCCGCCTGCGATCATCGGGAAGAAATCGACGCCGCCCGGCCAGCCGAGCACGGGGATGGTCGCCGCCCAGGTGCCGGCGGCAAGCAGGGTCGAATAGAAGCTCATGGCCAGGCCAAAGAGCACGATCAGCGAAAGGCTGACGATATCCATCAGGCGCTGCGTCGCAGGCGATGCCGAATGGCGCACGAAATCGAGCCCGAGATGCACGCTCTCGCGCACGCCGACGGCCGCGCCGAGCAGGATGAACCAGGACATCAGATGCAGCGACAGGGGTTCCGACCAGCTGGGCGTGTCGTTGAGGACATAGCGGGCGAAGACCTGCCAGCCGACGATTGCCGTCATGGTGACGAGGCCGAGGCCTGAGATGTAAAGCGAGAGCCGGCTGAGCCGGGCTAGCACAGGCCTGACAGCCTGCAAGAAACGCCACATTGCCTTTATCCTCCGTTGGCTGCCGGCGAGTGGAGTGTCCAACCGATCGGGCCGGACACTCAGGCGTATCGGATGCCGCTAAAGCGCGTCGCGATCTCCAGGATTCGCTAAGCTCTTGATTTTTCGCATCTCGGCATCGCAAAACCGCTGCACACTTTTACGCAGCTTGCTCTAGTTGATGGCGCGGATCCGCTCGAGCAGGTCCTTCATCTGTGGGTCGGTGACGAAGCGATCGTAGACCGGCTTCATCGCCGCGGAGAATTCGGCCTTGTCGACGGTGATGACGTTGGCGCCGGCTGCACGAACCTTTTCCTCCGACGCCTTTTCCCGCGCCGTCCAGAGCTCACGCATCTTCACCACCGATTCCTTCGCCGATTCCTTCAGGACCTTCTGGTCGTCGGGCGAAAGCTTGTCCCAGCTCATCTTCGAGATCACCAGGATTTCCGGATTGAGGGAATGTTCGGTCAGAGTGTAGTTCTTGGCAACCTCGAAATGCCTGGAGGATTCGTAGGACGGCCAGTTGTTTTCCGCCGCATCGACGACACCGGTCTCAAGCGACGAATAGACCTCGCCGAAGGGCATCGGCGTGGCGTTCGCGCCGAACGCTTCCATCATTGCAATCCACAGGTCCGACTGCTGGACGCGAACCTTCATGCCCTTGAGATCGGCCAGCTTCTCGATCGGCTTCTTGGTGGAATAGAACGAGCGCGCGCCGGAATCGTAGAAGGCAAGTCCGATCAGGCCGTGCGGTTCGAAGGCGGCAAGCACTTCGTCGCCGATCGGCCCGTCGACGGTCTTGTGCATGTGCTCGGTCGAGCGGAACAGGAAGGGAAGCCCGAGCACGACGGTCTGCGGCACCAGGTTGTTGAAGGGTGCTGCATTGACGCGGTTCATGTCGATGACGCCGAAGCGCGTCTGCTCGATCGTGTCCTTTTCGCTACCAAGCGCTGCATTGTTGGTGACGTCGATCTTGATGCGGCCATTGGTGCGCTTGGCGACCAGTTCGCCCATGTATTTCACAGCCTCGACGGTCGGATAACCGTCCGGGTGGATGTCGGCCGAGCGCAGCGTGATTTCCTGCGCCTGCAGGGTGCCGGCGCTGAGGGCAACGCCCAGGGCCAGGCAAAGCGTTTTTGCGATGTTCATTTTGTCCTCCTCCTTCTTGTAGCGCCGAAGCCTCCTCGCTTCGGACGAATGCGGGTGGCTTCAGGCACCTCTGTCCGTGAATGGCTTCAAGCCAAAGAGCCGTTCAGGATTTTCGACGAGCACGCGATGACGGGCGCCGGCGTCCGGCAGCCAGCCCAGAACTGTGTCGGTCAGTTCGGCATCGTCGGGATAGTCGGCGTTGGTCTTTGCAAGGTTGTGTGGCCAGTTGCTGCCCCAGACCACGCGTTCGGGCGCATGCGCGACAACCGCGCGCGACAGTGCGGCGACGTCGGCAAAATCGGGGCCGCCGGTCTTTGAGGATTCGTAGACGCCGGCGAACTTGAACCAGCAGTTGCCGCCATCGATCAGCCGCTTGACCGCGGCGACTTCGGGTCCATCTGGTGCCGCGCCGGAGAAGAACTTGCCGTGATGGTCGAAAACCCAGCGGGATTTCAGTTTCTGCAGTCTTGGTTCGTGCTGAAGGATGTTGCTGCCGTCGAACTGGATGGCGACCATCCAGCCGCGGGCTGCCGCGCGGTCATCCACAGCTTCGAGTTCGTCAAGGCCGACGGCGCCGCCGGGCAGATCCATGATCCTTGCGCCGATCACGCCAGCATCCGACAGGGTATCCAGCTCACGCTCCGAAGTCTCCGCGCCGAAGGCGGCGACGCCGCGGGCCGAAGGCCCCATCGCGTTAAGGCAGGCAATCAGGTTTGTGTTGTCACGCTGATGGGCATTGCCCTGGGTGATGATGACCCTGTCTACACCGAGCCAGCGCATGAGCTTTCTGTATTGATCCGCATCCGGCAGGGCGCCGGCGGGAAGTGCGGGCCCGCCAGCAAGGGCGGGAAAGCCGGGCAGATACATATGCATCTGCGTGTCGACCGTGCCTTTTGGCAACGGGTTTTTGGGCGGGCGACCGGAGAGCGTTCTGACCAACATCTCAATCATCCCTCATCCGGAACTCGGCAAGCGCATCGCGGTCGATTTCGATGCCAAGTCCCGGACCACCGGGGATTTTGACGACCCCCTGGTCATGCTCGATCGGCGTCTTGATCACCGCCTGTCGGAACGGGTTTTCGGTGCGATCGAATTCGAGGATCGCCTCGATCGGGTTGACGCGCACCGGATTGGGCACCATCGCTGCCATGAACTGGAGGGCGGCGGCGATATGAACCGCCGTGCCCCAGACATGCGGGACGATGCGGACACCATGGAGCGCTGCCATATCGGCGACGCGCCGTGCCTCGGTGAACCCTCCGACGCCGGCAAGATCGGGCTGGAGAATGTCGACGGCGCGTGTCTCGACCGGTTCGCGCATCCCCCAGCGGCTATGCCAGGTTTCGCCGCCGGCGACCGGTATCGGCTGGCCGGCACGCACCTCGCGATAGGCACCGAGCTGTTCCGGCACCACCGGCTCCTCGAACCAGTCGATGTCCAACTCGGCAGCCTTGCGGCCAAACTCGAGCG
The DNA here is from genome assembly GCF_001976035.1 of Ensifer sp. 1H6. Taxonomy (NCBI): domain Bacteria; kingdom Pseudomonadati; phylum Pseudomonadota; class Alphaproteobacteria; order Hyphomicrobiales; family Rhizobiaceae; genus Ensifer; species Ensifer sp. 1H6. Next base: position 50,616 of record NZ_MOAI01000025.1, read on the forward strand.
CCTCAAGCACGTCGTAGCCGTGATTGGCATCGACCATCAGCCGCATGTCCGTGCCGACCGCTTCGCGCACGGCACGGACGACAGCAAGATCCTCGCGCACGCCAAACCCGATCTTGATCTTGCTGGCATGAAAGCCCTCAGCGCGATAGCGGGCGACTTCGGCGGCGTTGTCCTCGACCCGGTCGATGCCGTCGCGCTTGAAGCTTCCCGTCGCATAGGCCTTGACCGTTTCGCGGAAGCGGCCTCCGAGAAGCGTGGAAACCGGCACGCCGAAATGTTTGCCCTTGATGTCCCAAAGCGCGATGTCGATGCCTGACAGCGCGGTCAGCGCCAGGCCGCGCTGGCCCTGGTCGCGCAGCGCGTTGTAGAGCCGCGCCCAGATCTTTTCGGTTTCAAGTGGATCGGCGCCCGTAAGCCAAGGGGTATAGGCGGCGACCACGGCGGCGTTGGGTCTTGCTGGGCCAAGGCATTCGCCCCAGCCGGTGGTGCCGTCGTCGCAGACGATCTCCACCAGCACATGGGCCCGCCGGTCGAAGCGCATCGACGCGCTCTCGAACGGCACCGCAAGGCGGTGTTCCAGCAGATGCGTGCGGACGGCTGTGATTTTCATCCTAGCGTTTCCAGGGCGCAATAAGCGTTGCGAGCATGTCTTCTTCCTGCGCCGTCAGGTCGTCGAGCGGCGGCCGCACGCGGCCCGCATCAAAACCCTGCAGCCGGACGCCGGCCTTGATCGCGGCGACGGCATAGCCCTTGCGGCGGTTGCGGATGACCATGAAGGGGTAGAAGAAATCACGCAGGATCTCTTCGCAGCGTGCCCGATTGCCAGCGCGCAACGCCTTGTAGAACTCGACGGCGAGCCCCGGCACGAAATTGAAGACGGCGGACGAGTAGGTGGTGAAACCCGCTCCGAGATAGGCTTCGGCGAAGAGTTCGGCCGTTGGCATGCCGCCGAGATAGGTGAGCCGGTCGCCCATCGTCGCGGTGATCTGGCGGATGAGGCCGATATCGCCCGTCCCATCCTTGAAGCCGATGAGGTTGGGGCATTCGTCGCACAGACGCTTCAGCGTATCGACTGTCAGCACCGAGTTGTCGCGGTTATAGACCATGACGCCGATGCCGACGGACTGGCAGATCTCTCTCACATGAACGAAGAGCCCCTCCTGCGGCGCGTCGATCAAGTAATGCGGCAGAAGCAGGATGCCATCAGCGCCGGATTTTTCGACGGCGCGCGCCAGCTCGACGCCGATCTCGGTGCCGAAGCCGCATCCCGAAACAATGGCGGTTTTGCCGGCAGCTTCTTTAGCGGCGGCGACGATGCCCGGTATTTCCTTAGGCGAAAGCGAAAAGAACTCGCCGGTCCCGCCGGCGGCAAACAGCACTGGGGCATCGAAGCCGGACAGCCATTCGACATGGCGACGGTAGCTCTCGGGATGGAACTTTCGCTCGGCATTAAAATGCGTCACGGGAAACGACAACAGACCGGCGCCGAGCGCGGCCTTGATCTCTTGCGGCGTCATACTCGATTTCCTCTGCCTGCCTCCTCCGGCAAAGTTGTCGTACATGTATGATGAGATTGTGTCAATGAGTTATCGTACAGGTGAGCGCTGTTCGCGAAGCAGTGTCCGGTAGCGGGCCTGGCTGCCGCGCAGATGGCGTCGCATCGCCTCGCGCGCGCCCTCTTCGTCGCCGTTGGATATGGCGACAACGATGTCGTTGTGTTCGTTGTCGAGCATGGCGATATAGGCTGATTGGTCCTGTTCGCTGTCGTCGTTGCGCAGTGCACCGCGCGGGATGACGTTTCTGCCGATCATCGCCAGGAACTCGCGGAAGCGCGGATTGTTGGTGGCCTCGGCTATGGCGAGATGCAGGGCGAAGTCGGCTTCGACGCTGGAGATGCCGGCGTTGAGGCAGGCGCGTACCGCATCGTGTCTTTCGATGATCACCTCTTCCTGAGCGGGCGACCGGCGAAGCGCTGCAAGCCCTGCGGCTTCTACCTCCACGGCGGTTCGCAACTCCAGCAGTTCGATCATGGAAGATACGCGCGCCGGGTCGATATGATGCAGGGAAAGCGGTATGGGTCCGGCGGCGGGTGGGGGCTCGAGAACGAAGACACCCGCGCCCTGACGCGCCTCGACCAGCCGGTCTGCCCGAAGTGCGGCGATCGCCTCGCGCACGACTGTGCGGCTGACGCCATGAGCCTCGGAGAGCTGCGCCTCGCTCGGCAACTTGCTGCCCGGCGGAAACTGACCCGCAGTGATCGCCCGCCGCAACGTGTCGCCGAGCCTCGACGTCAACGTGCCTGTTCCGGTGCCCGGCTCCAGCTTCGTTTGAACGCTCATCTCGTCTCCTTCTCGTGGTCGTTTGTCCGCCTGTCGGTACGTTTTGTCCAGCCTGTGTGCCACATCAATCGGCTTGTGGCATCACATGTCCGATTTATTGACGTGACAACATCAACCTGTATGATGAGTTGAGTTTAAATGCAATGCATGGATACCGGCTGCAGGGCGCCGGTTACGGAGGACGGGACTTGAAGCGACTGTTGATCACGGGTGCGGCGGGGGCACTGGGTCGCGCCATGCGGGGGCGCGTGGCTCACCTGGCCGAGATCGTGCGTCTCTCGGATATTGCCGATCTAGGCACGGCGGCACCGCATGAGGAGATCATGCCCTGCGATCTCGGCGATGCGGCCGCTGTGCATCGGCTGGTCGAGGGCTGCGACGCCATTCTTCATCTCGGTGGCATCTCGGTCGAGGACAAGTTCTCCAAGATCCTCAATGCCAACCTGCTGGGTCTCTACAATCTCTACGAGGCCGCACGGGCGCACGGTCAGCCGCGCATTCTTTTTGCCAGCTCCAACCACACAGTCGGCTTCTACCGGCAGGACGAGCACGTGGAGGCGGATGCGCCGATGCGCCCTGATGGCCTCTATGGCGTGTCGAAATGTTTCGGCGAGGCGTTGGCCCGGATGTATTTTGAGAAATTCGGCCAGGAGACGGCGCTTGTTCGGATCGGCAGCTGCATGGAAAAGCCGACCAACCACCGCATGCTGTCGACCTGGATGTCCTATGACGATTTTGCCGCGCTGATCGCTTGCGCGTTCCGGGCGCCGATGCTCGGATGCCCCATCCTCTGGGGCATCTCGGACAATGACAGCCGCTGGTGGGACAATTCGCACGCCGCCTATCTGGGCTGGCGGCCGCGGGATAATGCCGAGCGCTTCCGCGCCGAACTCGAAGTTTCGCCTGGCCGGCCGGAGGCCTCGTCGCCGCTTGCCGTCTATCAGGGCGGAATGTTCACGCAGGACCCGATTTTTACCGAAGACTAGCAGGTTGGGGATGTTAGCCTGACCTTTGCCATCGGCGACAGTGCGCCGTTGGATGCTGCGGCCGGCCGGCGTCCTAGAGCAATTCCAGGAAAAGTGTGAAACGGTTTTCCGTCCGGAATTGCGCTATTTCAACGAGCTAGATCATTTCACTGTTTCGATGAAACAGTGAAATGATCTAGCGCTCTGTGGAGAGGGGACGCACCTGCTTTACGTAGGTTCGCCCGACGCGGATTTCGCTTCCGTCCGACAGAAGCGCGATCAAGGCGGCGAAGGGCGCCTGCCGCAAGCCGACGATGCAATGGCGCCGAACGATCGAGCTTCGGTGGAGCCGGAGAAACTCAGCCGGGTCCAGCCGGCCTGCGAGTGAAGCCAGGCTCTCGTGGTGCAGGTAGGATTTGTTCTCGGTGTGGATGCGGACGTAGTCGCGCTCCGCCTGGAACCGCACCACGCGATCGAGCGCGATGCGAATGAACTCGCCTCTTGCCTTCACCCAGATATCGGCGACCTGCGCCTCCTGCTTGCGAAGCGCCTGCCGGAGCGCCCGCACGGTTTCGTTGAGTTCCAGCACGCGTTCGGCGCTTGTTCGTGCCGCAATCGCCATGCGGGCCCGATCAATCGCAGTTCGTAGACGATTGGGCTCGATCGGTTTGGTGACATAGTCGACCGCGGCGGCCTCGAAGGCGCGAAGGGCATAGTGATCGAAGGCGGTCACGAAAACGACGGCAGGTGCGTTGTTGCCCAACCGTTCCAAAATGTCGAAGCCGGTGCCGCCGGGCATCTGGATGTCGAGCAGGATCACGTCCGGCAAAAGTTCGGCGACGAGAACGCAGGCCTGCTGCACATTGCCGGCCGTCCCGACGATCTTGATCCCGGGCATGGCCCCGAGCAGGCGTATAAGCCGGCGACGCGCCAGGGGCTCGTCATCGATGACGAGGATCGACAGGGGCTCTATCTGGATTTCGTTCATGCGAGCCTCAGGGGCATTGTGATTGCTGCTCTGAAACGCTTGGGCGTTACAAGGCCGGATACACAGGCGCCGACGCCTGGAAAGCGCGCCTGCACCCGATCGGCGACATTCTTGAGACCGATCCCGGTGCCGGAAGACTGGCGTCGCCCGCCCCCGGTCTCCGGCGCGATATCGTTTTCGACGGCGATCTCGAGCGCATGGCCGACCTTGGCCGCGCTGATGACGATCTCAACCTGATCAGGAGAGCGGCCGACGCCGTGTTTCACGGCGTTCTCGATCAAGGGCTGCAGGATCAGACTTGGCACCAGAGCCTCTTCCAGGCCATTGGCGATGTCCATCCGCAGCTTCATCCGGTCGGAGTAACGCTCGCCTTCGATATGCAGATATCCGGTTTGCAGGGCGAGTTCATCCGCAAGCCGCACGTCGTGCAGCGGGTCGAGCTCCAACGTCGTGCGCAGAAAGTTCGAAAGCGACATCACCATGCGGGTCGCTGCAATGGTCTGCCCTTCCTCGATCAGGCCGGTGATGGAGTTCAGCGTATTGAACAGAAAGTGCGGATTGACCTGGTATCGGAGCGCACGCATTTGCGCGGCCAGTGCTTCCTCCCGCGAGATCGCCAGGCGCCGATCGCGCTCACGCAGCTCGAAGCTGTAGAGCAGCGCGACGAAGAAGAACGACCACCCCACGAACGTCGCCATGCTGTAGACGAGCGTGTAACCGGTATTCGTCCAGTCGACCGTGATCGGGTCGGGACGCACGAATAAAACATAGAGCAGGAAGTCGATGCCGGTATTGGCAAAGGCGGCAATGAGAGAGGTGGAGAATCCAACGACGATCTTGGTGGCTATATGCCGGTGCCTGACCCGAAACATCGCCGCCGCGATACCGTAGGAAAGAACCATGCCACAGGACATCAGCAGCAATTTGCCGGGGGCAGACACGATCGGATCGGTTCCGAGTATGCCCCACAGGATACTGCTGATGAGAAATTCCACGAACCAATAGAGAAAACCGAGCCAGAGCGTCGTGCGCCGAACGCTGCCGATATAGGCGCTTTCGTCCGGCGATTTTGTTTCGTCCTTGGGTTTCATGCCATTTTTATCGTTCAACCGGCCGCCAATGTCGATTGCCGTTCGTCGGCGAAATCAAGCCGTTTGCAGAAAGTCCCGACCTTTCGGGCGCTGCTATTTGCCGCTTGCGGAATGCAAACCCCGTTGCTTTTGCCGGCCTGCCGCTCCGCGGAGGCCTTAGCGTCATGCCAGCCTCAAGGGCATGGTGATCGCCGCCCGAAAGCGGTGCGGTGCGACAAGACCGGAAATGAAGGCCCCCATCTCCGGAAATCGGGCCCTGATGCGGTCGGCGACATTCTTGAGGCCTGTACCCGTTCCCGGAGGCTTTTTGGTCGCGCATTGCGGTTCGATCGTCAGGTCGTTTTCGACGGAAAGCTCGAGGGTTTCACCGTGACGTGCCGCGCTGATCAGGATTTCGACCGCGCCGGCCGAACTGCCGACGCCGTGTTTCACCGCATTCTCGATCAGCGGCTGGAGAATGAGGCTCGGCACGAGCGCCTGCTCCAGGCCGGGTGCGATGTCGAGCTTCAGTCGCATGCGGTCCGAGAAGCGCTCGCCCTCGATGTTGAGATAGCCGATCTGCAGCGCCAGCTCGTCGGCGAGACAGACGTCCTGCATTGGGTCGAGTTCGAGCGTCGTGCGCAGGAAGGAGGAGAGCGAAAGCACCATGCGGCCCGCCGCCGTCGAAGCACCTTCCTCGATCAGCCCGGCGATCGAATTCAAGGTGTTGAACAGGAAGTGCGGGTTGACCTGGTAGCGCAGCGCCCGCATCTGCGCCGTTAACGCTTCTTCTCGCGTCAAGGCCAGGCGCCGTTCGCGTTCGCGCAACTCAAAATTGGAGAGAAGCGCAATGTAGAAGAAGGCCCATCCGTGGAACAGCGCCACGCAATAGATGACGGTATAGGCGACGTTGGTCCAGTTGACGTCGGCCGGATCGCCATGCGCGATAAGAAAGTGGCAAGCGAGGTCGACGCCGGCGTTGATCACTGCCGCGACGAGCGACAAGGCGGAGCCGACCAGGAGCTTGAAGAGAATGGAACGCTCCCTGCACCTGAAGAGCGTGGCTGCCATCGCATAGGACATCAGCGTGCCGTTCAACACCAGGATCAAGGTGATCGGCGCAACTTCTATTGGGTCATATCCGAGGACTGCCCATAGTACGCTGGTGATGACGCCCTGCATGAATTGATAGAGGAAGCCGTAGGAAAGGGTCGCACGGCGAACACCTGCGGTATACTGAGTCTCTTCCGGCGAAGCCGTGTCATCTCCTCGTGCCATGTGGGTTTATCCCTCAAGCCGAGATGGTTGTCGATTGCCGTTCGTCGGCGAAATCGAGCCGTTCGCAGAAAGCCCCAACCTTTGGGCGCTGCAATTTGCCGTTTGCAGAAAGCAGAATTCTCCCCTTTCCCCGGCTTGCTATAGCGCCCGATGACCCGCCGCCCCCTGGCTCGTATTCGCCTGGGGGTTGTGCGCTGACGAACGCAAATGAAAAGGGGCAGACATTGAATACCTGTGTGAAGGCGGACGTTTTGAGGATCAACCTTCTGAGCTCGACTGCGCTTGGACGCGCCGGTCTTGTCTCGATCATGCTGGCGGCCGTGCCGTTCGTCCCGTCGCCGGCGAAGGCGGCCGGATTGCTCGTTCCAAACGACACGACCTGGACCACCGACCAGACGATCAACGGCAATCTCGTGATCCGCGGCGGTCCCAGTGGCGCTACTCTGACGATCAAGGACGGCGCCTCCGTCGAAAGCAAGGGCGGCTACATCGCTGACGGCAAGGGCTCGGTCGGAACGGTCGTCGTTTCCGGTCCCGGCTCGACCTGGGATATCGTCGATCCAGATCCGCGCGGCTACCGCGTGCTTTTCGTCGGGGGTTTCGAGGGCGGCATCTACGGCGGCAAGGGCACGCTGATCGTCGAGAATGGCGGCAAAGTCTCGGCGAAGGAGACCTACATCGGTGCCTTGCAGGAAGGCGACGGAACGCTCGTGGTTCGCGGTGCCGGATCCATGCTCAGCACCGATTTTCTGGGCGTCGCCTTCGGCGCACTGACGCTCAACACTGGCGCGGTCAGGATCGAGGACGGTGGCGTCATCAACTCCAACAAGGCCATTTTCGAGAACGGCACGGTTCTGGTGAGCGGCGAGAATTCGCGCTGGATCAACGCCGGCGACTTTACGATCGGCGACAGCTTCACGATCGAGAAGGGCGCCGTGGTCTCGACCAACACCGCGACCCTCCGGGAGGATGAGAGCGTCGACACCATTCAAGTGTCTGTCGACGGCGCTGGCAGCGAGTTCAAGGTCAATGACAAGCTGACGATTGGCGAGGCCGGAGACGTCAACCTTTCGGTCGCCAACGGCGCAAAGCTGTCAGCGGGCGGTGGTATCGTCCTTTCTGGCGTCGGTGGTGCGATCCGGGAAGGCATGGGCAGTCTTTCGATCGGCGGCAAGGTCGATATGGATCGTGTCGGCGGTCCGATCGCTCGGCAGGCGCAGGCGGCCGGCACGGTCGATCCCTCCTCGAAGATCGATTTCGGCCCAAGGAAGGGGCACGTCAATTTCAACCACACGAACACTGGCTATGAATTTGCCAACACGATCGGTGGCCAAGGGTCGATCAACAATTTCTCGGGCGAAACGGTCGTGAGCGGCGACCTGACGAAGTTCCACGGCAAGGTGAACGTCTCCGGCGGTAAGCTGGTTCTCAAGAGCAACCTCGACACAATCGATAACGACGCGGACACGGGCCCCTTGGACTACAGCACGACCCGGTTCGACGTGAAGGATGGAACCCTGATCGTCGATGGCGAAGCGGGAAGAGTGCAGACAACTTTTCTTGACGGAAAGACCTACACCAATTCCGTCGTCGTCTGGGGGGAAACGCTGAACCGCATTGGCAATCCGGCCTCGACGGCTTTCGGCCGCCTTGGCGGATCCGGCACTATTGGCACCACCGCGGTCGACAAGAGAGCGGTCATTGCACCGGGAAACAATTCGACCGGCACGCTGACGATCATGGGGCAACTGGAAATGAGCGACGGCTCGATCTACGAGGCCGACATCGCCGGCGACGGTCGCTCCGACAGGATCGCCGTCAAGGGCCTGCAGAACGGCGTGCGGGGCGATGGCGTCGCGACGATCGGCAATGGCGTCAATGTCGAGGTGACCGCGCTCGATGCCAATACCAGCTACCAGAACGGCCACACCTATACCATTCTGACCGCGGAAAACGGTGTCGACGGTCAGTTTGCCCAGGCGATTTCGAAGTCCGCCTTTCTCGATGTCACGCTGGAGCAGAAGGACAAGCAGGTCGATCTCAAGATCGCGATCAAGGATACGGGTACACCTAATCCTGGTAATCCCAATCCTGGCAACCCGAACCCCGGTAATCCAAATCCCGGCAACCCGAACCCTGGCAATCCCAACCCTGGAAACCCGAACCCGGGCACGCCGGGCACGTCGGCCAAGTTCGAACGCGTGGCCATCAGCGGCAATCAGAGGAACACGGCGCTCGCCCTCAACACGCTTGCGCAGAGCGGGCCATCGCTTGCGCTCTACAACATTCTCCTGAGGCTCGACGCCGCCAATGCGCGTGGTGCCTTCGACCGCCTGTCCGGCGAGGTTCATGCTTCGGCACAGACAGCGCTGATCAATGACAGCAGCTTGCTGCGCAACGCGGCGAACGACCGCATTCGCGACGCTTTCGGCGACGTTGCTGCTGCGAATGTCCCGGTTCTGGCCTACGGGCCGGAGGACAAGATCACGACCGGTGCAGTCGCCGCGATCGACGCGGTCGCCGTCCCGCCGCCGCCAATGGTCGGCTGGGGACAGGTTTTCGGCTCCTGGACCAACACCGATGGCAACGGCAATACCGGCCAACTCGATCAGTCGACGGGTGGCTTCATCACCGGCTTCGATGCGGCGGTCTCGGACAATGCGTTGGTTGGCATCATGGCCGGCTACAGCCGGACGAATTTCGACGTCGACAGCCGTGCTTCGAGCGGCGACAGCGACAACTACCATCTCGGCGTCTACGGTGGCGGCCGTTGGGGCGATGTCGCGTTGCGGTCCGGCCTTGCCTATACCTGGCATTCGATCGAGACGGAGAGAGCGGTCGTCTTCCCAGGTTTCCGGGACGCGTTGAAGGCCGACTATGATGCCGGCACATTCCAGGCGTTCGGCGAAGTCGGATACCGTATCGACCTGCCGAGCGTAGCGCTCGAGCCCTTCGCGAACCTCGCCTATGTCAGCCTTCACACCGACGGTTTCACTGAGAGTGGTGCTGCGGCGGCTCTGTCGAGCAGGAGCAACACGACCGATACGACCTTCACGACGCTCGGTCTTCGTGCGTCGGCCCCTCTCAGTCTGGGGGCCACCAATGCCAAGGTGCGCGGCATGCTTGGTTGGCAACACGCCTTTGGCGATACGACGCCTTTCTCGACGATGGCTTTCGGCACGGGCAGTGCCTTCTCGGTTGCCGGTACGCCGATCGCCGAGGATGCGGCGATCATCGAGGCCGGCATTGATTTCGCGCTGACCGACACTGCGAGCCTCGGCATCACCTACACCGGCCAGTTCGGCTCAGGCACGACGCAGAATGCCGTCGATGCCAAGCTTGATGTGCGCTTCTGATGCGGCTTTTACGCTGGATCACCGCAACGTTGATGGCGACGATCGTCGCCACCAACCCGCTCTATGCGCAGGAGGCGCCGAAGGACGCGACGGCCCCCTCTTCGCTCGCCGAGACCTACGACGACTGGAGCGTCGCCTGCGCGGTGACAGACGGCAATCGCAGGTGTGTTCTTTCGCAGCGCCAGGTTCACCAGAGCGGACAGCGCGTGCTGACGCTGGAACTTGAACCGGTCGACGGCGCTGGCCTCCAGGGACAGCTCGCGCTGCCTTTCGGTCTCTACCTGGACAAGGGCGTCTCTCTTGGGGTCGATGATGCCACGGGTAGCAAACCCTCGCGGTTTCGAACCTGCATGCCGGTCGGATGCATCGTCGCGCTGACGTTCAATGAGGAGACGATCAAGCTGCTGCGTGGCGGCAAGGTGCTGAAGCTCGTCGCCTTTGCCAGCGACACCGAGAAGGAGGTCAGTTTCTCGATCTCGCTCAAGGGGTTTGCAACCGCGCTCGACCGCACCATTGCCTTGATGCAGAAGGCTTGAGGCGAGGCGTGTTGCCGGCGGCTGCTTGCGCCTCAGTTGCCGGTACGACGATAGCGACGGCTCAGGCGCAGTTAGCCATCGGACCTCTCTCGGTCCTCCCCGGGGAAGGCGCTCTCTCGTTCGGTTGGGCCGCCAGCCCCGATGCGAACTGGGGAGCGCTGTCCTTGCCGGCGATCCAGACCGCGTTTCGCCCTGCCGCCTTTGCCGCATAGAGCGCTCGATCGGCGGAAGACAGAAGCTCGCTTGCCTCCTGTTGCCTTGCGACAAAGGCAACACCGACGCTGACGGTCGCCGAAAGCGTCGTGTTTCCGGCCCTGACCCGCGCCTGCTCGAAGGCACTGCGGATGTCCTCGGCGATGGCTGCGGCCTGCGATCGGTCGACCCCGGGGAAGCAGGCCGCAAACTCTTCGCCGCCCATGCGCGAGAGGAAGCCCTTGCCGCCAACGGCTTGCGAGATGACCGCCGCGCACTCGATGAGCACCTTGTCGCCGACAGCGTGTCCATGGCGATCGTTGATCGCCTTGAAGTGGTCGATGTCCATGTACATCAACGCTCCATCATCGGGTCTTGTCGCCAGATAGGCGTCGACGCTCGCCATGAAAGCGCGCCGGTTCTGCACACCGGTGAGGGCGTCGGTTTCCGACGCCAGCTTGTATCTGTACTGCGTTCTTTCTTTGATCAGCGCGAAGAACGAGAACCCGCCCGCAAGACTGTGGATGAAGAGTTCGAAGGTCAGCAGCTGATACCATATCGGCTGTTCGGCGCCCGACGCCGTGTTGCCGAAAAGCGGCCAGACGAAGATCAGCGGGATGCGCACGAGATAGAACAGGCCATGCGTGGCGAAGAGAAATGCGACGATGTAAGAGCTTGGAAGCCTGCGGAAATTGTCGGAGCGGAAAATCTCGACCGCGATCATCGCCGAATAGACGAAGATCAGCGCGGAAAACAGCACGATCCTGCTGGTGACATTGTTCTGGACATAATCGGAAAAACCGGTGACCAGCAACCACAACACCGGCCCGGCCAATGCGGACGCGATCTTCAGCGGTTGATTGTCGAAGGCGCGCAGGCCGAGCCAGATGAGCGCCAAGCCCAGAACCGTCAGGGCGTTGCCCAGCGTCACCGGGACGAAGGAATAACCCGGACCTCGGAAGGCAAGCAGGGTAAATCCAAGTGCGGCGACCAGAAATGCGCAGGACCACAGCCTCAGTTCCAGGCTGTTGCGCTCCTGGCGTGACGCGAGTGCGAAGAAGACTGCAAAGACCACCAACGTCGCGAAGGAGCTGATCATGATCGTCGGGGTATGTAGCGCTTCCACCGTCAACTCCTGGATTCTGCGGGACGTTATGCGCCAGAATCTTAAAGGTTTCGCAAATGGGGCGGCGACGAGTAAGCAGGGGTCGGGGACACCGAACTCGGTATCCCCTGCGCGCTATGATGACCTGGTTTGTCGCATCGTCAGGTCCGATATCAGCCGCTGTTGGCCAGCCCGGATCACGTCTTCCATCGCATGTCGTGCGCCTTCGGCGTCACCGCGGCGAATTTCCTCGACGATGCGGATATGGGTCACGGCGACGCGGTCGATTTCGCTGCGGTCGGCGGAAGGATTGGTGAGTTTGAAGACGCCGATCAGTGCCGCCTCGATCAGGCTGCCGACCGTGCGCATGAACGGGTTGAGGGACGCTTCGAGCAGATGCAGGTGGAATTCGAGGTCGGCATGGGCCAGCGTTTCGGCGCTGTGGTCTTCATTGCCCATGGCAACGGCGAGCCGCATCATCTGGGCGATGTCGGCGTCGGTGGCGCGCTCAGCCGCAAGCGCTGCCGCAAAGGGTTCGAGCGCCAGCCTGATTTCGCTCAGGTGATTCAAAAACTCCTCGTCGACGCCAACGCTGAAATGCCAGGAAAGCACGTCGCTGTCGAACAGGTTCCAATGCGCCCGCGGCATGACCCGCGTCCCGATGCGCGCGCGCGGGAACACCAGACCTTTGGCCGCGAGCGTCTTCATTGCCTCGCGCAGCACGGTGCGCGACACCTTGAAGCGTGCCGCCAGCTCGACGTCACCAGGCAGAATATCGCCGGCTAAGAACTCTCCGCCGACCACCGCGCGCCCGAGCTCGTCCACGACATGGCCGTGGCTTGAGCGTTTCACAGGTTGCTTTGCGAAGGTTCCTGGCAGCATGAGGTGCACCCATGCCCTTCCTAGACGTGCCGCTGTTCGTTGCGGGACACGTATACGATGCCCTTCTGCATGAGGATGAAGACGAACAGCAACAGGCCGATCAGGATCTTCGTCCACCAGCTGGAAAGCGAGCCGTCGAAGGTGATGTAGGTCTGGATCAAGCCCTGGATGAGGATACCGATGAAGGTCCCGGCAACAAAGCCGGAGCCGCCGGTCAAAAGCGTGCCGCCGATCACCACCGCAGTGATCGCATCGAGTTCGACGCCGACGGCCGCAAGCGAGTAGCCGGCCGAGGTGTAAAGCGAGAACACGATGCCGGAAAGGCCCGCGAGCAAACCTGACAATGCGTAGATCATGATGGTGGTGCGTCCGACCGGTACGCCCATCAGCTTGGCGGTGGCGGTGCCGCCGCCGAGGGCATAGACGTCGGTGCCGAAGCGGGTGCGGTGGGCAATGAGGATGCCGATGGCAAAGACGAGCAGCATCAGCCCACCGATGAGCGTGATCCTGCCGCCGCCGGGAAGCTTGTAATAAAAACCCTTCAACGTGCTGTAGAACGGATGCTTGATGGCGATGGAATCGATCGACAGCACGAAGGCCATGCCGCGGGCCAGAAACATGCCGGCGAGCGTGACGATGAAGGCCGGCATCTCCAGATAGTGGATGATGGCGCCCATTACCGCTCCGAAGAACGTCGTGATCAACAGCACCATGGCGAAGACGGCGAGCGGATGGGCGCCGCTATTCTCCAGCACGACGGCCAGGAACACACCGGTGAAGGCGATCACCGAGCCGATCGAAAGGTCGATGCCGCCGGACAGGATCACGAAGGTCATGCCGACGGCGGCGATGCCGAGGAAGGCGTTGTCGGTCAGCAGGTTGCCGATGACCCGCGTCGACAGGATGTTGGGATACTGCGCCACGCAAAGCGCATAGCTCAAGACGAAGATGACGATGGTTGCGGTCAGCGGCAGGTATTTGGGTTTCATCGCGCTTGCCGCTCCGTCGGTTTTCTGCTGGCGCGCAGAAGCGCGACAAAGGTGAAGGCGTTTCGAACCGGTGGCGACTGCAGCACGAGAATGAAGACGATGATCGCCGCCTTGATGATCAGGTTGAATTCCGGCGGAAAGCCGGAAAGCAGGATGCCGGTGTTGATCGACTGGATGATGATGGCGCCGAGCACGGAGGCGGCGATGCTGAAGCGGCCGCCGAGAAGCGAGGTGCCGCCGATGACGACGGCAAGAATGGCGTCGAGTTCGAGCCAGAGCCCGGCATTGTTGGCGTCGGCGCCCTTGATGTCGGCGGCGGCGATAATGCCGGCAATCGCGGCACAAAGGCCTGATAGCATATAGGCAGCGATCAGCAGCACCGGCGTCAGCACACCGGATAGCGTGCTTGCCTGGCGGTTGACGCCGATCGCCTCGATCAGCATGCCAAGCGCCGTCTTTCGCACGATCAGCGCTACCAGGATGCCGAAGATCAGCCAGATGATCACGGGCAGGGGCAGCCAAGCGAATGAGCCGCTGCCAAGAAAAATCAGCCCCTCATCGTTGAAGGTGAGGATCGCGCCTTCGGTGACGAGCTGAGCGATGCCGCGCCCGGCGACCATCAGAACCAGCGTTGCGATGATGGGCTGGATATCGAGAATGGCGACGAGGATACCGTTCCAGAGACCGCAGAGAATGCCGGTGCCAAGGGTGATCAGAAGCGTCATCGCCAGCGAGTGGCCCGACGTGATCGACGAGGCGGCGACTGCCCCGCAGATCGCCATCACGGCGCCGACAGAAAGATCGATGCCCTTGGTGGCGATAACGACGGTCATGCCGATCGCGAGCAGAACCACAGGGGCGCCGCGGTTGAGGATGTCGATGAGACTGCCATAGAGGCGGCCGTTCTGGATTTCGAGGCGGAAGAAGCTCGGGAACACGAAGGATACCATCAGGAGAATGACCGCCAGCGCTATCAGCTGCGGTAGGAGCCTGATCGCATAGCCCCTAAGTATTGCTGTCATGCCGCTCCCCGTTCATTCGCCGATGCGATGGCCTCGATGATCTGGTCCGCCGTGATCCGATCGCCTTCGAGCGAGGCGACGTGCTGGCGGTCGCGCAGCACCACGATGCGCGTGCTGTAGGCAACGAGTTCCTCGATCTCCGACGATATGACCATCAGCGACATGCCTTTCTCGCGCAGACCCTCGATGAGCCGGACGATCTCGGCATGCGCGCCAACGTCGATGCCGCGCGTCGGCTCGTCGAGGATCAGGAATTCGGGTTCCGTTGCTAGCCAACGGGCAAGAATGGCTTTCTGCTGGTTGCCGCCGGAAAGCAGTCGGATCGGCTTTTCGCGATCGGCCGTGCGGATGTCGAGCGCCCTGATATAGTGGTCCGCCAGGCGGTTCTGCTCGGTACGGGAGATCGGACGGGTCCAGCCGCGTCGCGCCTGAAGGGCGAGCACGATGTTTTCGCGCACCGAGAGATCTCCGACGATGCCCGCGGTCTTGCGGTCCTCGGGGCAGAAGCCGAACCGTCGCGCGATCGCCTGGCGCGGCGACGATAGCTGGACGGTCTTGCCGTCGACTTCAGCCGTGCCGCTGTCGGCGCGATGGGCACCAAAGAGGATCTCGGCCGTCTCCGTGCGGCCGGAGCCGAGAAGCCCGGCAATGCCGACAACTTCGCCCGCCCTCACATCGAGGTCGAAGGGGGAGACGTGGCCCTTGCGGCCAAAATTGCGGAAGCGATAGCGCACCGATCCGGTGAGATCCGCTCCTTCGCGCGCAGAGCGGATTTCCGCTGCAAGCTCGCGGCCGATCATCATCGAAATCAGGTCGCGCCGCTCGAGTGACGCCGTGTCTCGGGTGCCAACCAGCTGGCCGTTGCGAAGCACAGTGATGCGGTCGGAGATTTCGTACACCTGTTCGAGGAAATGGGTGATGAAGACAATGCCGAGGCCACGCGCCTTCAGTCGCCGGATGATGCGAAACAGTATCTCGACTTCGTGGGCGTCGAGACTTGCCGTCGGCTCGTCGAGGATCAGCACCTTGCCGGAGAGATCGACGGCGCGGGCGATCGCGACGACCTGCTGTATGGCGACGGAATAGCTGTCGAGCGCGCGGGTGACGTCGAGGTCGAGCTCGTAGTTTTCAAGCAGTGCGCGCGCCTGACGGTTCATGGCGCGGACATCGACGAAACCCAACCGGCGCGGCTGTCGGCCGAGGAAAAGGTTTTCCGCTACCGTCAGGTTCGGCAGCAGGTTGACCTCCTGATAGACGGTGCCGATGCCGAGCTTCTGCGCATTGAACGTATCGCGCGGATCGATCTCGACGCCGTCGAGCAGGATCATGCCCCCGTCGCGCCGGTACGCGCCGGTGAGGCATTTGACCAGCGTCGACTTGCCGGCGCCGTTCTCGCCGAGAAGCGCATGGACCTCGCCTCTGCGCAAATGAAAGTCAACCTTGTCCAGGGCTCTCGCACCGGGAAAGACCTTGTCGATCCGGGTCGCCGAAAGCAGGTTGTCGCCGATGGTCTGCATGATCCCTCCCTGACTGGAACGCGGCGCACTCAGTCGAGCACGCCGCATTACTTCAGTGTTCCGAAAATCAGCATGCTTCACCTCGATCCTCGTGCTCGAGCGAAGCATGCCGACCGGACATCGAGCCCGCGGCGACAACGAGGCGGGCGAGCCCGTTCCGTCGTCCAACTCCGCAGTATCGATCGTCTGGCTTGTGACAACAGGCGCCGACGGTTCGCGTCGACGCCGGTCGCGCCTGGGATCAGTAACCGAGACCCTTCTTCGCTTCGTAGATCTTCATCGGATCGTCGGCCTGGGTGTAGAGCTTCGATTCCGTCTGGATCCACTTCGGCGGCTTTGTTCCGTCCTTCTGGAACGCGGCGAGCGCGTCGAAAGCGGGGCCTGCCATGTTCGGGGTCAGTTCGACGGTGGCGTTGGCTTCGCCCGCGGCCATCGCCTGGAAGATATCCGGCACGGCATCGATCGAAACGACGAGGATGTCGCTGCCCGGCTTCAGGCCGGCTTCCTTGATCGCCTGGATGGCGCCGACCGCCATATCGTCGTTGTGGGCGTAGAGCGCGCAGATATTCTTGCCGCCGTCTTCGGCCTTGAGGAAGCTTTCCATGACTTCCTTGCCCTTTGTGCGGGTGAAGTCGCCGGTCTGGCTGCGGACGATCTTCAGGTTGTCGTGGCCGGAAAGCGCCTGCTCGAAGCCCTTCTTGCGATCGATCGCCGGTGAAGACCCTGTCGTGCCCTGGAGTTCGACGATGTTGCACGGCTTGCCGGCAACCGTGTCGGTAAGCCATTTGCCGGCGACATTGCCTTCATGCACGAGGTCAGACGTGACGGCGGTCATGTACAGCTCGTCGGACGCATCGACGGTTCGGTCGAGCAGGATGACGGGGATTTCCGCGTCCTTGGCTTCCTCGAGAACCTCGTCCCAACCGGTGGCGACGACGGGGGCAAGCAGGATGGCGTTGACACCCTGGGCGATGAACGAGCGTAGCGCCTTGATCTGGTTTTCCTGTTTCTGCTGGGCATCGGCGAATTTCAGGTCGATGCCGCGCTCTTCAGCCTGCTGCTTCGTCAGCGTCGTCTCTGCAGCGCGCCAGCCGGACTCCGAGCCGATCTGCGAAAAACCGACAACGAGATCTGCGGCAGATGCGCTGCCAAACGTGCAGGCAGCAAGGATCGTTGCACTCGCGAGTGCTTTGGCGAATTTCATGATTTCCTCCCAAAGAAAGCTGCTCTCCTCGCAGCAGTTTCAAAAAATCATATAATAATACTTTTGTAAACTCACCTTTGAGGACAAGCGCCGAGGGCGCGCATCGGATGCGCCTCGCCGGCATCGTTCCGGGCCGTGCGACGCGGCGGCTCGCTTCCGGCTCGCATTCGCCGCACGGTCAAGAGGATCGAAGACAGCCGCCGATATCGCCTGCATCCCGCCTGCATTGTTCGAAACCGTTCGTTGGCGGCGAGCAGGGCATTCGTCGCACGAGCTGGTCCAGAATGAGGCTTGTCACCATTGAACGCGTGTGCAAAGATGCTCGCGTGTGCAAAGGAGTCGTGCCCGAATGAACCTGGAAAGACCATTCTATTCGAACGATCTTGAGGGTCGGGCGAGCCTTTGCCGAGACATTATCCTGTCGGCCGGAGCGCTTGTGCTCCGTGGCTTTGAAGACAGCGCGACGCGCGCCTTCTCGATGAAGGGGCCGCAGGACTTTCTGACCGAGACGGATGCCGCCTCCGAGGCGCATATCCGCAAGGCGATCGCCGAGCACTTTCCTGACGACGCCTTCTTCGGCGAGGAGGGCGGCGGATCGATCAGTAATCGTCTCTGGGTGGTCGATCCGGTCGACGGCACCGCCAATTTTGCCCGCAGCATCCCGCATTTCTGCATCTCGATCGCCTATATCGAGGATGGTCGGGCGGAGATCGGCGCCATCTACAATCCCGCACTGGATGAGCTCTACTTCGCCCGGCGCGGTTCAGGCGCGACCCGCAACGGTCAGCCGATCGCCGTCGCCGCCACCACGGCGTTTGAGACGGCGTCGGTGGAAATGGGCTGGTCCGGCCGCGTGTCGAACGAGATTTATCTCGAAACGATCCGCGATCTGCTGGCGCTCGGCACCAATGTCCGCAGGGCAGGCTCGGGCGCGCTGGCGCTTGCCTATGTCGCTGACGGTCGTTCGGATGCCTATATCGAACTGCACATGAACTCCTGGGACTGCGTGGCGGGATTGCTGCTTGTCGCCGAGGCCGGCGGTGATGTCTGTCCCTTCATGGAGATCGGTAGCCTTCGCGGCGGCGGGCCGGTTCTGGCATCCGCGCCAGGCATCGCCGGTGGGATAAGCCGGGCATCGCGGATACCGATCGCCTCGGCAGGCGACGTCGTTGCCGAACTGCAGCTCGCCTGAGCGGCTCTGCCAAGGGCGCCGACAATGCGAATTCTGGGTGGCATGCCTTTCGGCGTCGCCCGATCTGGAAAGGAAACGGCATGGATGCACCTGTTTATGCGCGCCCGGCGATCAGTCTGATCGCAAGCGGGATCGGTCCGCACAAATCCGATCTCTATATCGGCGGCAGCGACGGCGCACGCGATCTCGAATTGCTGAAGCACCACGGCATTTCGGTGGTGGTCAACTGCGCGATCAATCTCGATATCAACTGGGTGCGCGAGAGGGAGGCTGACGATGGTGGCGATCTGCGGCCGAGCGGCTATGCCGACATTCGCTACTACAAGCTCGGCCTGATCGACGGCGAAGGCAGTCCGGATACGATGATGCTCGGCGCCTACTACATCCTGGACGGAGCATTGCGCCAGGCGATGCCGAAGCGCGAAACCTATCCCTTCGCCGATGGCGGCAATGTGCTGGTCAACTGCCGCGGCGGACGCAGCCGATCCGTCTCGCTCGTGGCCCTGTTCCTGCACAAACAGCAGCCGGAGCTTTTCCCGACGCTTGACGCCGCGGTCGCCCACATTCGTGAATACCGCGAACTGCGTCCCGACGAGTGGTTCGAGACACCGAAGCCGATGCTTTACGAGGCGGCACGCCGGGCGTCTGAATGGATCGACATGATCGCCGGCAAGACATCCGGGCGGGACTGATGTTGAAGCGCAGCCAAGCCAGTATCGCCGTCATCGCCGACGCGCATTTCCACGATCTCGAAGGCGATTTCGATTTCCCCGGCATGAGCATCGACGGGCAGCGGATGATGGTTCGCAGCTGGGCCGAAACGCGGCAGTCGACCCGTGTTTTTAACGAGAGCGCCAAGGCACTTTCAGTGGCATTGGACGAGGTGCGGGATCGGGGCATCCGGCACGTCGTCCTGCTCGGTGATTACACCGATGACGGTCAGCGGCAGACGACCGCAAGCCTGCGCCGGATCCTCGACCGGCACGCCAACGCATACGGCACCGCCTTCTATGCCCTTCCCGGCAATCACGACATTTTCGGTCCGACGGGGCGCCACCACACCAAGGAGTTCCTCGACCAGGATGGCGCCAGCGTCTGGGTGACCAGCGATCCTGCGTCGACGGCGGCGGGCGCGATCGTCACTCCGCGCATGTATTGCGAGGGATATCCCACCGGCCTCGGCCCGATGGCTGCCTGCGGCTATTTCCGCAAGCCGGAATATCTCCATTGGGAGACGCCGTTCGGCCTGTCCGACGATATCGAAAGTCGGCGTTACGAGGTGGTTTCGCCGGATGGAAGCAACCGATATTCGTTGATGGATGCCTCCTATCTGGTCGAGCCGGAACCGGGAATCTGGCTGTTGATGATCGACGCCAATGTGTTCGAGCCACGGGATGGCACGTTCGTAGGCGGCGAGGAAGCAGCCTTTGTCGACAGCACCGCCGCCGGCTGGAACGCCATGCTGCGCCTGAAACCCTTCATCGTCTCGTGGATCACAGACGTCTGCGCGCGGGCAGAGGCGCTGGGCAAGACCGTGCTCGCCTTCTCGCATTACCCGGCGCTCGATCCATTCGACGGCGCGACCGGTGCCGAGCGAGTGCTCTTCGGGGAAACCAACATCGCCCGCCGCACGCCGCGCCAAGCTGTCACCGATGCCTTGCTGGGCGCCGGGCTGACCGTGCATTTCAGCGGCCACCTTCATGTCGAGGGTGTAACGCGACGCACCCGCGGCGAGCGCCAGTTGACCAATGTGGCAGTGCCCTCGCTCGTCGCCTATCCTCCAGCCTTCAAGATCATTCAGACGGTGAACGGCGGTATTGTCGTCGATACCGTCGAGCTGTCGGCGAAGACGGTGGATCCGCGTCTGGCGCAGGCCTATCGCCGCGAGACGGAGCGGCTAGGGGAGACGGACGATGCCGCCTTCAATGCCGAGGATTACGGCGCTTTCCTGCGGGCTCATAAGCTGGCTTTGGTTCGCCACCGCTATTTTCCCAAGGAGTGGCCGCAGGATGTGGTGAGCCGCGTCTCGGGCGCCACGCTCTCAGGTATCTGCGCGGAACTTCTTGATGCCGACGTGGTGGTGCAAGCATTGCACGCGCTTGCAAAAAAGTCCGGATTTTCGGCCGAACAAGTTGCTGCCTGCCGCATGATCGATGTCATCGCCGACTGGTACTGCCTGCGCCAGGCGGGTCACTTGGCGCTGCCTGCGATATCGCCCGAGCGGCTGCGTCTTTACCGCGCCCTTTCCGAGCGCTTCGGCCGAGAGCCGGATGAGGGGTGGGACCGCTCTGTCGCCGGTTTCCTGTCGATCTTCCTGGGCGCGTTTGCCGCCTTTCTCGACCGAGCGGAAGTGGGTGCGCGGCAGATCGAGATCACCTTGCAGCGAGAAGCGAAGGAGGTTGTTTGACCATGGACCAGCAGTCTTTTGTATTACCCGGTCGAGGGGTGAAACCGCCGGCAAGCGTCCCGGAGTTGAAGGAGGCGTTTCGCCTCGGTGCCCGCGGGCTCAAGGGCGGGCGGCTCGAAGTCGCGAAGTTCGCGCTATCCCATCCCTATGACATCGCCTTTGCGAGCGCACGGGAAGTGGCTGAGCGGGCCGGCGTTTCGACCACCACGGTCATGCGGCTGATCAGCGATCTGGGCTTTGAGAAATACGCCGCATTCCAACAGTTGTTCCGCGAGGAACTGCGCCGCGGCAGACAATGAAACTGGGCTTCGAGCAGTAACGAACCGAAGGACCGTCCGACCGGAGTGCACCCATGGAATCGGCCATCGTCAGCATCAATCTCGTTGGCGCCGTGGCGCTGCTGCTGTTCGGGCTTTCGCAGGTCAAGGATGGCGTGCAGCGCGCCTTCGGCGCCCGGCTGAAGGCCGGCTTGGCCGCCGGCACGCGCGACGGTTTGCGATCCTTCCTCGCCGGACTGGTTGCGACGATCGCACTGCAAAGCTCGACTGCGACGGCACTGATGATCGCATCCTTCGCCGAACGCAATCTCGTTGCGCCGCGCATGGCGCAGATCGTGCTTCTGGGCGCCAATGTCGGAACGGCGATGACGGCGTGGATCGTGTCGATTGGCATCGGCTGGCTCTCACCGCTGCTGATCCTCGTCGGCGTCATCCTTTCACGGGGAACGTCGAATGGGCGAAAAGGCGGTGGCGCCGCCCTTGTCGGCGTCGGGCTCATGCTGTTGTCGCTGCATCTGATCGGTCTTGCGACGGAACCGGTGCGCACATCTGCGGCGCTCTCGGCCTTTTTGGCGATGCTCGACAATGCCTGGCCGGTCGCACTCATTTTCGCGGCCATGCTGGCGATCCTGGCATCCTCGAGCCTCGCCATCGTCGTCCTCATCCTGTCGCTCGCGGCAACGGGCGGCATTTCGACCGGGCTGATCATCGTCCTGGTCCTCGGTGCCAATCTCGGCGGCGCCGTGCCGCCGGTCCTGGCGACGCTGCATGCGCCGATCAGCGCGAGACGCGTGACGATCGGTAATCTCATCGTGCGCGCCATCGGCTGCTTGGTGGCGCTGCCGCTTGCCGGCTATTCGGCACAGTTGCTCGATATCCTGCCGCTGTCGCATGACAAGCTGCCTGTGGATGCGCATCTCGTCTTCAATCTGGCGCTGGCGGTGCTTGCATGGCCGCTGTCGCGACCGCTCGCCCGGATGACCGCGCGGCTGTTGCCGGAGCCGAAGCAGACGCCGGACGCGCCGAGCTATCTCGACGAGGACAAGCTTTCGATGCCGGTGGCAGCCCTTGCCGGCGCCAGCCGCGAAGTCCTAAGCGTCGGAGATCTGATCGAAAGCATGCTGGCGCAGGCAAGCGATGCGCTGCAGCATGCGGATCCTGCGAAGCTCGCGGGCATCAGCACGCTCGAAGGCCGGGTCGATCGGCTGCAGCATCAGATCAAGGTCTATGTCTCGCGCCTTGGTCATGCGGATATCGGCGAAGACAACCGCCGGCGAGCAATGGATGTCGTCGACTACGCTATCAATCTCGAACATATCGGCGATATCATCGAGAAGGGCCTGCTGGCCGAACTCGCAAAGAAGATTGCGTTGGGCCTGACCTTTTCGAGGGATGGCCACGAGGAGCTGACACGGCTGTTTGCGATCACGCTCGACAACCTGCGCATGGCGCAGACGGTGTTTGCCACCCGCGATGCGGCTTTGGCGCGGCGGCTGGTGGAGGTCAAGGAAGACGTCCGTCGCCTTGAGCGCCAATCGGCCGAGCGGCACCTGCAGCGCCTGCGCGAGGGGCGGGCGGAAAGCATCGAAACCAGTTCGCTGCACCTCGATATGCTGCGCGACCTCAAACGCATCAACGCCCATATCGCATCGGTCGCGCACCCGATCCTCGACGACAGCGGCCTGTTGATCGAAAGCCGCATCCGA
This sequence comes from Ensifer sp. 1H6, assembly GCF_001976035.1. Taxonomy (NCBI): domain Bacteria; kingdom Pseudomonadati; phylum Pseudomonadota; class Alphaproteobacteria; order Hyphomicrobiales; family Rhizobiaceae; genus Ensifer; species Ensifer sp. 1H6. The sequence continues at coordinate 73,642 of NZ_MOAI01000025.1, forward strand.
CAGGCCGGCTGATTTCGAGAGGCGCGCCTGGAGGAGGGACTAACGCACCGTCTTGCGCTCGATCATCGACACGGGCACCACCTGCAGCCGGGTCGCGGGCTCATCGGTTTCGAGCGCCGTCAGGACGTTCGCGGTCAATGTCGATAGAGACTGCTCGATGGTGGTCAGCTCATAGCTCTTCCAGCTCGCCTGGGGAATATCGTCGAAGCCAACGACAGACACATCCTGCGGCACACGGCGATGCATTTCGATGCGAGCGGCATCGAGGAAACCCAGCGCCAGCAGATCAGTGACGCAAAATGCTCCGTCAATCCGCTTGTCGCGCAAGAGGTCACAACCGGCCTGATAGCCGCTTTCGTAGCTCGTCGGCCCGTCCGACCAGGCGACCACCTCGATCCCGGCGGTCTGCATCCGCTGCGTAAACGCAGTCGCTCGCCGAACCTGTGCCGGCGTCTGGCTGGCACTGGAGACGACCGCAACCTTCTTGCATTTGGCCGCGATCAACCGGAGTGCGGCCAGGTCCGCCCCGTGCGAATCGTCACTCAGCACCATGTTGGTATCGGTGCGATCGAGCCGTTGATTGACCAGGATCAGCCGGACGCCATTGGCGATACACTCATCGACGATCGAGGACGGCGGCTCGCCCGAAAGCACGACGATCGCCTGGGCGCGGAATTCAAACAGCAGCTCGATCAGCGGCGCGATATCCTTGCGCGCATCGGCGGCGTTCAACAGCAGGCACTGGAGCCCGCGCCGGAGCAGGCCGATGCTCAAGAGATCGAGCTGCTTGGAAATGAAGGGCGCACTGAGGTTGGTGCCCACGACGCCGATCAGGTTCGAGCGGTCGTTGTTCAGCCCCTGGGCCAGCCGATTTACTCGATAGCCGAGTTCGCGCGCCGCCTTCAGTACCTTGCGCCGGACAGGCTGCGAGACGCTGGCACCCGGCGTGAACGTGCGCGAGACGGCCGAGCGTGAAACACCCGCGCGTTTTGCGACCTCCTCGGCCGTGACGAACCCTCGTGCCATGGTTTCCCCCAAAGAATCAGCTCGCGGCTATCTGGGCCACAAATGCCGGTTCATTCCAACGAAAAAGTATCCTTTGGCTCTGCAGGTGATTGGCCTGAGTGCTGCGCGCCCGCCGGAAATCCGGCTGTTTTAGTTCGCCATTCCCTATGCGGCCGGAGCGTCTTCGCTGGCCAGTCGCGAGGCAATGACCACGTGTTCGAAAAAAGCGGATCCATCGGAGAAAAATAAGCAATAAAATCAAAGCGATAAATCGTTGCGCACGTGTGCATTTTTTTGTTGACAAGCGCGACCTCTCAATGGATCATGCATTCCATAGGCGGTGACGAAATGGAATTTTTGTTCCGTCTATGTTCGTGATGATGGCGCCGGCTTCTGAGGAGTGGCCGGATGCCGTCGGGCCCGATCCGGACAGGATCGTTGATCGGGGTCGGTCGCGAACAGGGAGGATTGGATCGATGACGAGATATCGCGTTCTCGCGGCGGGTTGCCTTGCTCGACATGGAGCAGGGGCGGCTGCCTGCGCGGCTTTCCCTGATCTCCCCGTTCGCATGTTTGCTCGTCCGCAAGGCGCCGGCGCATAGCCGGATCGTGTTGCGAGGCGAGGTCTCAAGGGGAAAGAGCATGGCTTTTCTAAGTGATTCAGCGAAGGCGCCTCGGGCCGCGGGCGGTGAGGCCGCTGTGCCTTCGGCCTGGCAGGTCTGGCGATACCGGTTGAAGGTCGCCTCCCGTGAGCCGACGACATTGATCGGGGTTCTGACGGCACTGCTCTTTACCTATCTGATCGTCGTGCCGATCATCTCCATCGTGCTTGATGCCGTGCAGGTGCAATTCGGGCACGAGCGACGGCTCGGCAAGGATTTTGGCGACCTGACGCTCTATTATCTCGACCGGACGTTCACCTCGCCTGTCTCCGTCGATCTCTTCTGGCGGCCGCTGTTCAATACGCTGTCGGTTGCTGTCGGTGCGATCCTGTTGTCGCTATTGATCGGGACCGTTCTCGCCTGGCTGATCAGCCGCACCGACATGTTCGGAAGGCGCTGGTTCGCGACCGCCCTGATCGTGCCTTACATGCTGCCTGCATGGACGTTCGCGCTCGCCTGGACCACGCTGTTCAAGAACCGCACTGTCGGCGGCCAGCCCGGCTGGTTCGAGGCTCTCGGCTGGACGCCGCCGGACTGGGTCGCCTATGGCCGTTTTCCGATCACCATCATTCTCGCCCTGCACTATACGCCTTTCGTCATTCTGCTGTTCGGCTCGGCGCTTAGGCGCTTCGATTCCCAGCTGGAGGATTCCGCCCGCATCCTCGGCGCCAAGCGCTACCAGGTGGCAATGCAGATCATCCTGCCGCTGATGCGCCCGGCGCTGATGTCGTCGATGATCCTGATCTTCGCAAAGTGCCTCGGCGAATTCGGCGTGCCCTATGTGCTCGGCCTGCCCGTCAAGTTCGAGGTGCTCTCCACCTCGCTCTTCCGCAGCATCGCCTCGCGCCAGACGGGTGTCGCCGGTGTCGTCGCCGCCTCCATCATGCTGATTGGCATCATCACCCTGATGATCGACGCGCGGCTGGTGCGTGAAGCGCGCCGCTTCGTCACCATCGGCTCCAAGGGCTCGATGAACCGGCAAAGCCGCCTCGGCAAGCTCAGGCTTCCGGCAACGGGTTTCGCCGCGACGATCTTCATGCTGAGCGTCGGTCTGCCTCTGCTGACCCTGTTCCTGTCGACGGTCATGAAGCTGCCGGCACAGTTCACCCTCGACAACTTCACGCTCGACTACTGGATCGGCCGAGACCTTCATACCGTAGCGCTGCAGACCGGCGTGCTCCTGAGCCCCGATCTCTGGGCGGCCGCCAAGAACACGCTGATGATCGTCGGCCTCGCCTCGATCGCCTCGGGCATTCTCGGCCTGCTCGTCGGTTATGTCGTCATCCGCACGCCGGTCAGAGCCCTGTCTGTCTATCTGCGCCAGGTGACGTTCCTGCCCTATCTGGTGCCGGGCATTGCCTTTGCTGCCGCCTATCTCTCGCTCTTTGCGGTTCCGAGAGGCCCGATGCCGGCACTTTACGGCACCGTCACCATCCTGGTGCTGGCGCTGATGGCAGACCAGATGCCCTACGCCTCGCGCGCCGGGATCTCGGCCATGACCCAGCTCGGCAAGGATCCGGAAGAGGCGGCCCAGATCGCCGGTGCCGGCTGGTTCCGCCGCATGATGTCGATCGTCATCCCGATCCAGAAGGGCTCGCTCGTCACCGGTGTGCTGCTGCCGTTCATCTCCGGCATCAAGGGCCTCAGCCTGTTCGTCATCCTCGCCGTGCCCAGCACCGACGTTCTCACGACCTATTCGCTGCGGCTCGTCGACTACCACTACACCCAGGCGGCAAACGCGGTCGTGCTGATCATCGCCGCCATCGCCTATCTCGGAACTCTGGCAGCCCAGAAGCTGACCAAGACCAATCTTGCAGAAGGACTCGGAAGCTGATGCCCACTATCAATCTGCGCGGCGCCCAGAAGAATTATGGCGTCAATTCCGCCAATGCCGTCTCCAACCTCGATCTGGAAATCCGCGACGGCGAGTTCATGTGCCTGCTCGGCCCATCGGGGTGCGGCAAGACGACGACATTGCGGATGATCGCGGGGCTGGAAAACCTGTCGGGCGGCGAGATCCGCATCGGTGACCGGGTGGTCGATTCGATCTTTGACGGCGTCTTCGTGCCACCGGAAAAGCGCGAAATGGGCCTGGTGTTTCAGAGCTACGCGCTCTGGCCGCATCTGACCATAGAGCGCAACACCGACTTTGGTCTGCGGCTGCGCAAGCTGCCGAGGGCGGAACGCGAGGCCCGTGTCGAAAAGGTCATGCAGGCGCTCGACATCGCCAAGTACCGCGACCGCTATCCGTCGCAGCTTTCGGGTGGCCAGCAGCAGCGCGTGGCACTTGCCCGCATGCTCGCGGTCAATCCCGGCGTGCTGCTTCTCGACGAGCCGCTGTCGAACCTTGATGCGCGGCTGCGGCTCGAAATGCGCGCCGAACTCAAGCGCCTGCACAAGGAATTCAAGACGACGATCGTCTTCGTCACCCACGACCAGTGGGAAGCGATGACGCTGGCAACGACGATCGCCGTCATGAACGAAGGCACGCTGCAGCAGATGGGCACGCCGAACGACATCTATGACCGCCCGGCCAACCGCTTTGTCGCCGAATTCGTCGGCAGCCCGCCGATCAACATCCTGTCCTTCGACAAGAAAGGTACGTCCGACGTCGCCAAGGAGGCGGAAGCTTACCTGGCGAGCCGTTATCCGAGCCTGCGCGGCATCGGCTCCGTCGGCATCCGCCCGGAAGCGCTGAGCTATGCCACGAAGAAGGAGGACATTCCGCAGGGCAGCTTCAGCGGCAAGATGGTGGTCACCGGCATACTGCCGACCGGCGGCAGCTGGATCCTGGAGCTGAAGAGCGACAGCCACACGCTGTTCCTGACGACGCACGCGCTGCCGCGACTGGAACTGGGCGAAAAGGTCCGCTTCTTTGCGCCGCCGGAGGCGCTGCACGTTTTCGACAAGGACGGCCAGCGCATTGCCGAAGCCGACAAGCTGCTGCGCAACGCGAAGCTCAACTGACGATATCACTGATCGCGTCAACCGAAAGACGAACACCGCTTACTGAGGAGGAGCAGTCGATGCATTTTCGGAAAAATGGAAGGGCAGACTATAAAAGGCGCTGCCTGTTGTGGACCACGGGATTTGCCTGGCTTTTGACCGGGCAGGCGATGGCTGAGGACGCCTTCGACCTCAACGCCCTCATCGAGGCGGCCAAGAAGGAAGCGCCGATTACAGTCTATGACAGCACCGGCAAGATCGTCGAGATGGCCAAGGCCTTTTCGACCAAGTACGGCGTCGCCGCCGAAGGCTCCAAGGTCAAGGCGACGGCGCAGTTGGAAATGATCATCCGCGAGGCGCGCGCCAACAATATCCAGGGCGACGTCTCGATCATCAGCGATGCACCGGCAGCGATGGCGCAGCTGATCCCGCAGGGCTTTGCCGAGAGCTGGCTGCCGCCGGACATGGCGTCGAAGATCCCGCAGCAGTACCAGAGCCCGCTGACGGTCGTGACCAGCGCGAACGTCTGGGCCTACAACACCGAGCTTTACGACAAGTGCCCGGTGACCAACATCTGGCAGCTGACCGGCCCGGAGTGGAAGGGCAAGGTCGCCATGCAGGACCCGCTCGGCAAGGCGTCCTATGTCGACTGGTTCAACCAGATGGCAAAGCACGGCGACGACAAGGTCGCCGCCGCCTACAAGGAGCTCTACGGCAAGGACCTGGAACTCGACGATGGCAGCGCGACGGCGGCCTGGGTGAAGGCGCTTGCCGCCAACGCGCCGCTGCTGACCGATGCCGACGCCGCGGCAGCCGATGCCGTCGGAGCGCCGGGCCAGTCGCAGCCGTTCATGGGCCTGATGAGTTCGGCAAAGTTCCGCGACAATGCGGAGAAGGGCATGAAGCTCGGGCTCTGCACGGATCTGAAGCCATGGCTCGGGTGGATGTATCCGGGCGTCGGCCTGATCACCAAGGGCACCAACAGCCCGAACGCCGCCAAGCTCTTCATCCACTACGTCATGACGGAGGAAGGCATCGCGCCGCAGGCGGTCGATGGCAAGATGTCGACCAATACCGATGTGGCACTTCCGGCTGACGAACCCTCGGGCATCGGCAAGGTTCTCGACCAGGTTCTGCCCTACCAGATGGACACGAGCCTCGACGACTGGGATGCGCGCGAAACCTGGCAGGATTTCTGGCGGGTGAACTACCAGAAGTGATGGCTCAGCCGGGAGAGTGACGACATGATGGAAATGAAACGCAGCGCGTTGCGCGACCGCCCATTAGCCTGGGCGGTCGCAGGTAGCCTTGCTGCCATGACACTGACCTGTGGGCCGGCGAAGGCTGAAGAAGCCTTCAACCTCGGCGCCCTGATCGAGGCGGCAAAGAAGGAGCCGCCGATCACCGTCTATGCCGTCACCGGTAAGATCGTCGATACGGCCAAGGAGTTCTCGGAAAAATACGGCGTGCAGGCGACGGGCAAGAAGGTCAACGAAGCCACGCAGGTGGAGCTGATGATCCGCGAGCACCAGGCCGGCAATATCCTCGGCGACGTGAGCGTCGCGACTGACGTGGCATCGGCAATCGGACAGCTGTTGCCGGAAGGTATCGCCACCAGCTGGACGCCTCCGGATCTCGCCAAGGATATTCCGCAAGCGCAGCGCAATCCTCTTGTTGTTGTCTCGGACCCTCACGTCTTTACCTACAACACCGAGAAATACGACAAGTGCCCCGTGACCAACATCTGGCAGCTGACCGAGCCGCAGTGGCGCGGCAAGCTGGCGATGCTCGATCTCTTCGACAAGCCGCTATATGCCGACTGGTTCAATCAGATCGAGACGCATCGCGACGCCGATGTCGCGCGGGCCTATGAAAGCCTTTACGGCAAGAAGCTGGAGACGAACGGCCAAAGTGCCACAGCTGCCTGGGTCAAGGCCTTTGCGGAAAACGGGCCGCTTCTGGCGGATTCGACAACGGTCGCCAACGCCGCCGGCGCCCCGGGACAAGCCGAGCCGTTCTTCGTCATCACCTCGACGGCCAAGTATCGCGACAACCTCACGAAGGGCCTTAAACTCGGTATCTGCGCCGGCGTCGAGCCGTTTTCCGGATTTCTCTATCCGGGCTTCGGCCTGATCGCGGGCCAGACCAAGAGCCCGAATGCCGCCAAGCTGTTTGTCCGTTACCTGATGACGGCAGAGGGCATTGCACCCCAGACCGAAGACGGAAAGATCTCCGGCAATTCGACGATCGGCCTGCCGGCCGATGAACCCTCGGGCGTCGCGAAGTATCTCGATCAATTGATGGCCTTCGATGCCGCGACCGCCGGCGACGACCTCGACAAGCGCGAGGCCTGGCAGGACCTTTGGAGAATAAACCACCGAAAATGACGCGACGGGCGGTGCCGATCACCGAGTGCTGTTTCCTTGGGAGGGGAAGCGATGAAAACGGAAAAAAAGAGAGTGCGTGATATGACGATGGCAGCGGTCGCAGTTGCGGCCGGCCTGCTTTCGGCGCAAGCCCATGCCGCCGACGGCCTCGATCTCGACGCGCTGATTGCCGCGGCCAAGACGGAAAAGCCGATCAACGTCTATGACAGCACCGGCAAGATCGTCGAGATGGCCGAAGGCTTTACGGCCAAATACGGTATCAAGGCGACGGGCGTCAAAGTGTCGGCGAACAGCCAGTTGGAAATGATCATCCGCGAGAGCCAGGCGGGCAACGTTCAGGGCGATGTCGCCTTGATCACTGACGCGCCGGCAGCACTCGCGCAGTTGTTGCCGCAGGAGTTCGTCGAAAGCTACCTGCCGGCCGACATGATCGCGAAAATCCCGGCGGAGTTCCAGAATCCGCTGGCGATTTCGACCAACGCCAACGTCTGGGCCTATAACACCGAAGCCTACGACAAATGCCCGGTCGCCAATATCTGGGAGCTGACGGAACCGAAGTGGAAAGGCAAGGTTGCTCTCGTCGATCCGCTGACCAAGGGCACCTATACCGACTGGTTCAACCAGATGGAGAAACACGCCGACGACAAGGTTGCCGGTGCCTACAAGAGCCATTTCGGCAAGGACCTTGCGACCGAGGAGAAGAGCGCGTCGGCCGCCTGGATCAAGGCACTGGCGCAGAACGCGCCGCTCGTCACCGATGGCGATGATCCAGTGGCCGAAGCCGTTGGTGCTGCCGGCCAGAAGGAGCCCTTCTTCGGCCTGCTCTCGTCGGCAAAATTCCGCGACAACGAGGGCAAGGGGTACAAGCTCGGCATCTGCAAGGATCTCAATCCCTGGGTCGGCTGGAGCTACGTCAAGCTTGGCCTGATTGCGACGAAGACGCAGAGCCCGAACGCGGCAAAGCTGTTCATCCACTACATCCTGACGGAAGAAGGCATCGCGCCGCAGATGAAGGACGGCAAGCTGCCGACCAACATCGACATCAAGATGCCGGCCGACGAGCCGTCCGGCCTGATGACGGTCGCCGACCGCCTGTTCGGCTACAATTCCTCGACCGGTCTTGAGGACTTTGACCGACGCGAGGAGTGGCAGGATTTCTGGCGTGTGAACTACACCAAGTGAACAAAAGCCGGTGCGCCACCGGGTGGCGCGCCGGCACTTTCTCGATAAGAATGGATACGCACGACATGGAAAAGCGCCTTCCCGCAGCGACCTCACCGGCGGCTGACCCCGAACAACGACTGGAGCGGTCGAAGCGCCTCGTCGAGATTGCCCGTGGAGCGGCCAATGCCGTGCGCGAACCGCTGCTGAGCGCGTTCCGGTCGGACATGGTCGTCGACTACAAGCGCGACCTGCATGATGTCGTGACCATCCATGACAAGCGCGCCGAAGTCACCATTCGCGATTTCATTTTTGCGCACGAGCCCAATTCGTCCATGCTCGGCGAAGAGGGCGGACAGGTGGGCGATGGCGACATCCAGTGGTATGTCGATCCGATCGACGGGACCTCGAATTTCGCGCGCGGACTGGCCTTCTGGTGCGTGTCTATCGCCGCCGTCGAAAGGGGTGGCGTCGTGGCCGGCGTCGTTTATGACCCGGTCGCTGACCTGATGTTTTCTGCCGATCTCGAACAAGCCTATCTCAATGGAGCAAGTATCTCCTCGCAAGCGGTCGAGGAAGAGAACCGGGCAACGCTGATCACCGGCTATCCCGTCTCCCGTGACTTTCGCCTCGACGGCCGGGAAATGGCACTCGCCAATCTCGGGGAATTCGTCGAGACGTTTTCGACCCTTCGGCGGCCGGGAAGTGCCGCTCTCAGCATCGCCCATGTGGCTGCGGGCTGGGCGGATGCTGCGACCGGCTTTGGCGTCAACTCCTGGGACGTGGCGGCGGCGACATTGATCCTGAAGAACGCCGGCGGCCGATATGAGCCGCTGACCTTGGGCAAGGTGCCGGCGGATGCGCCCGACTTCATGTGCCCGGGCTACATTGCGACGGGCGCCGGCGCCAACTATCCGACATTGCGGCGCGTTGCGCGGGCGATCTCGGAAAAACGCATTGCCGCGGCGGCAAACTGAAAAGACAGCGGAGACAGCAGTTGAACATCAGCCAGGAACCCGAGACGAAGGCGCAACCGTCTGCCGAACTTGCCAAGCTCAGCCTCGTCTACCAACAGCACCCGCTTTATGGCGTCGATATCTACATCGCCGGCAAGGAGGGCACGAGCGATCTCAATCTGCTCCGACAGAACGGCATCACCACCGTCGTCAACTGCGCCGTCAATCTCGATTTCAATTTCGTCCGGCAGGCGCAGCTGGTGTCCGATCACGAGGGCAGCGTCTATGGCCCGGGCGAGATCCGTTATTACAAGATCGGATTGATCGATGGTGGCGGTAATCCCGACACGCAGATGCTGGCCGCTCACTATATCCTGCGTGCGGCACTGGAGCAGGTGCTGCCGGAAAAGCCGTCCTATCCGCGCCGGGAGATGGGCAACATTCTCATCAACTGCCGCGGCGGACGCTCGCGTTCGGTCATTGTCGTGTCGCTGTTTTTGCACCTGACCTTGCCGACCGAGTTTCCGACGCTGGATGCGGCGATCGCCTTCGTGCGCAACCGGCGCGGTCTGCCGGAAAACGAATGGTACAAGGCGCCGAAAGCGGTGCTGATCGAGTCCGCTGAGCGCGCTGCAAGCTGGGCGAAGATGATAGAAGCCAAATAGCGCTGCTGCCCTTGGCCATCTGCGGGAGGATTATCCGGCGCCGGCATGGCGCGCAATCTGTTGGCGACCACGGCTGCGCGCAGGAAACGGGTTGAATTCGAACGCCTTCCGCACGATTTTCATCGAGTATGAAAATGCGAGGACGGTCAGATGGCGCAGACAGTTCACAACTATCTTATCTTCGAAACCGCTGCCGGCTTCTGCGGCATCGCCTGGAACGGCGACGGCATCACCCGTTTCCAACTGCCGACCAAGAAGGCTGAGGATACCGAGCGCTTGCTTCTGCGCCGGCTTGCTGCCGGCGAACCGGGCACGCCGACGCCGGAAGTTGCCGAAGCGGTTGCCGCGGTTCGACGCTACTTCAATGGTGAACAGGTCGATTTCTCCGGTATCCAGCTCGACCTCGAAGGGCAGGACCCATTCTTCAAGCAGATTTATGCTGCCGCGCGCAGGCTCGGCTGGGGACAGACCACCACCTATGGTGCCCTGGCAAAGGAACTCGGCGTCGGCCCTGAAGCCGCGCGCGATGTCGGCCAGGCGATGGCAAGGAACCCGGTGGCACTGATCATTCCCTGCCACCGGGTGCTGGCCGCCGGCGGCAAGGTTGGCGGTTTCTCGGCTCCGGGCGGCTCGACATCGAAGATCCGCATGCTGGAGCTCGAAGGCGTGCGCCTCGGTCCGCCGGAGCCCGCCCAGCAATCGCTGTTTTGAGCGCGGTGCCGGCGTGTTCGACGAGGAGGCGGGCGGTTTTTGGTCAGCCGAGCGAATCGATCGCTAAAGTGCCGCGCGTCTTTTTAGACGCGGTAAGGTCGCTGTAGCACTTTGAATGGCTGCATGTTTTTATCCTTAAATCGAATGCGATTTAAGGATAAAAACATGCAGCAAAGCGCGTCGCGATCCTTAGGGTTCGCTTTCTGCACTTTACGTTCTTGTTCTTTTGCGTGTCGTTGTCCCGAAACCGCTGCGCACTTTCGGGCGACATGCTTTATCCCGGTCTGACGAGGCTCGCCGGGCGCGATCCGGTATCCGCCGCCGTGCGATAGCTCGCGGCGGAAGCCGGGCGGCCGACATGGAAACCCTGAACATGGTCGATGCGGAACTCTCGCACCAGCGCCATTTGCTCCTCGGTTTCGACACCTTCCACCAGGATCTTGTGGCCACGGTTCCGGACCAGGCCGATGATATCCTTCAGCATCGCCTTGCCCCTTGGCGTGCCGCAGTCATGAAGGAACGAGCGGTCGATCTTGACCGTATCGAAATCGATCAGCCGGAGCCAGGAAAGGCCGGCAAAGCCGGTGCCGAAATCATCGAGCCAGATCCGGATGCCCAGCGTTTCGAGGTCGCTGATGCAGCGCAGCACGTCCGAGTGCATCTCCATCTCGAGGCCCTCGGTAATTTCGAAAGCGAGCCGGCCGCCGGCCACTCCCGTTTCACCAAGGATGGCGGCAACCGATGTGGCGAAGCCCGGCGTCTTGAGCTGGATCGGTGAGACATTGACGCTGACGACAGGCACATGATCGTTGGCGAGAAGCTCGCGGCAGACCGTGCGGATCGCCCAGCGTCCGAGGTCGATGATGGCGCCGGTACGCTCGGCAACGGGAATGAAAAGGCTGGGCGGAACGGCGGTCCCATCGAGCATTCTCAGCCGCATCAGCGCTTCGACGGCCTCGACGCGGCCTGTCGCAACATTCTTGATCGGCTGATAGACGAGGGAGACGAGATCCTGGTCGGTCGCTATCTTCAACAGCGCCGCGATGTTCTCGCTCTCGTCGCTGGTTTGCGGGTCGTTCGGATCAAACACCTTGGCGCAGTTGCGACCGCTTGCCTTTGCGGCGTAAAGCGCCCGGTCCGCCTCGTGGATGATCCGTTCGAGCTTCGAGCCCGTCTGATGCCTGGTGAACGCGGCACCGACGCTGACCGTGACGATGGACGTGCCATCCCGTCGTTGCCCGTGCACCAGCGCAAGGTCTTGCACTGTGCGGCAGATGGCGTCGGCCAGATCGGCGGCCTCTTCGCGCGTGTCCATGCGCGCAAGAATGATGAACTCCTCGCCGCCGTATCGGCCGATGGACGCGTCGAACTGCTCGATCGATTCCCTCAACGTGTTGGCCACGAGAATGAGGCAGCGGTCACCTTCCTGGTGGCCATAGCAGTCGTTGTATTTCTTGAAGAAGTCGACGTCGATCAGGATCGCGGCGAAACGGTCGCCGAACTTCTGCCAGTCGCTCCAGTATTCCCGCAGCTTCTGGTCTACCGCCCGACGATTGTCGAGACCGGTTAGGGAATCGGTGTTGGAGAGCCTGAGCAGCGCCTTGCCGCGCTCGGTCGCCTCCCGCTGCTGGACCCTCGCCTCGAACGCATTGAGGAAGACCTTGTAGCGTTCGCGGTTGAGCTTCCAGTTTACGTAGGAGGTGAACACGAAACAGGAGACGTAGAACGTGCCGAACGCCAGCTGGTAGGACGGGTTCTGCGGCGAGAAATAGAGGAGATCGAGGAAAAATGCGCCAAGGATGATGCTCGATGAGATCACCGAAAGGCGGAACTGGAAGATGAAGAACAGGTTGGCGCCCATCATGAAGATCGCACCGAAGATCATGTAGTAGGACATGTCCTGCGTGTATGCGGTCATCATTGCCGGAATGAGCCAGCCGAGATAACCGAAAACAAGCGCGCCCGAACAGGTCCTGTCCAGCCAGTCCGTCTTGACGTTGAAGTGGACCTGGATTTCCAGAACGGCAAGCGCAACTGCACCGACGACAAAGCGCGAGGCAATCGTGTAGCGGGCGACATCCGAGATCAGCAGCAGGTCGGTAATCGAAAACAGCAGATAGACCGCGACGGCGATCCAGAGCCCTTTTCTCGTCGCTTCCCTGCGGGTCGTTTCACCTTCCTGGCGATAGAGCAAGCGCAGCTCCGCCGGCAGCGGCCTGAGTGGCTGCTTGTGCAGATCTATCTCAACGACGTCGGCCAAGGTTTGCTTCATGCACCGGTCCGGGGAATTGCGTCGCGCTCAACGGAAATCTGGTCTCGTCTTTCCATCTCTGGACGTTGCTTCAGACGCTCCACGCTTGCCATTCACTGGATACCACAACAAGCACAAGCGGCCTCAACGACATAGTAGAAGACGCCCATTAAATTTTGATAAATTAGCCGAGACTGACGGCCGGTGCAGGGGTGTATCCAAATGGGTACTGTCCGCCAGTATTTACCATATACTCTACAAAAACTTGCAATTCGAGACGCAGTTCGCGCATTCTTGCCCACATTGTTAACAAAGCATTAACGGATGGGTTTTGCGTGAGCCAGCTTCAAATCGTATTCGATGGCGAAAGTCTTATTACTCCCCAATCAATCGCAACCGAGTTCACTTCGTCAAAAAGTGAGTTTTATGATGAGCAGTTTGCAACAGGAAAAGCCGAACTCGCCCTGATTCTCCAAATTGCACAGCAGCAATTTGCCCAGGAACTGGACCCCAGGAAGATAATACATCGCTTGGCGGCCGCACTTCACGAGACGCGCGCGAAGTTTCATCCGAGCGTATGGCAGGAACTGATTCCGATCGCACAAAAGCATCCGGTGTCGGAGTTTTTCCTGCAGGACCCTTTTACCCGCTGGTCCAGCGAAAAGCCGCGGGGTTATTCCGGCGACGCCCAACTGCTCGACTTCATCTACGGCCATCCAAGCGTTGCCGGCGAGATCGCCAAGGCGTCGCCGGTGGGCAAGGCGCTTTACGACTATACCAAGGACGCTTCGTCGTCGGTTGCTGTGCGCGAACGGCGGGACCTGCTGACCCAACATGTCGATGAGATCGCGGCGACACGCGACGGGGAGGCAGAGATCCTGACGATTGCCGCCGGGCATCTGCGCGAGGCAAACCGGTCGGTTGCGCTGCAGGAAGGGCGGATAAAGCGCTGGGTCGCGCTCGACCAGGACCCGCTCAGTGTCGGATCGATCACCAGGGATTTTCGAGGAACCAGCGTTGAAGCGATCGACGGTTCCGTCCGTGGCATTCTCACCCGGGCTCACAAGCTCGGCAAGTTCGACTTCGTCTATGCGGCGGGGCTTTACGACTACCTGCCTCACAACGTGGCAGTGAAGCTCACCCGCCGATGCCTGCAGATGCTGAAACCCAACGGCGTCTTCCTCTTCGCCAATTTCGCGACCGACATCGGCGTCGACGGCTATATGGAGACGTTCATGAACTGGGCGCTGCTGTTGCGCTCGCAATCGGACATGTGGCGCATCGTCAACGAAAGCGTCGACGGCACCAACTTCGAGTCGCACGTGACGTTCGGGGAGAACCGCAACGTAGTCTATGCGACGCTGCAAAAGCGCTCGTAACCACGACTGAAGCACATTACAGCGGCGCGCGTCATCTTTGACGCGCGCCGCTGTCGTTCGGCAAAGGCGTGATGCCGCCTTGGCATGCAAAACGACACGCTGGACACTTTCCCGTCTCAGCATCGACGTTCGCGCGCAACGAACCGTTCTCAAGGTCTCCACAGCGAAGTGTTTCATCGGTGCGGCCGAGGGGCGAAGGTCCTTCAGGCTTGAGGACGTTCAACGGATCTACCCAGGGCTGTTATGCAATTATTTCATAGCGCCTGAAATTCTATGCATTGGCGGGCCGCTTTCCTTTTCTCTAGCATCCCCGACTGCACGACTTGTGGCCCATCGGAACGCCGCACCGGAATGGATAACGATCCAGCTTCGGCACGCAACCGATGCGGGCGGGAGACATGGGTCGTGCCGAGAGCCGGTTTGTCATCAAACCTGACTCTACGTTGCAGTGACGGCGGAGGGGAGGAGCCTTAGATGCCAGCGGGACAGAGTTTTCACGCCGACATGATCGTGCACAATGGTGTGATCTGGTGCGGTATGGCCGAGGGCGTCGTCGATGCCCTGGCAATCTGGCAGGGCAAGGTCCTGGCGACGGGCACCAGGCAGGAAATGGAAACCTATCGCGGCGCTGGCACGCAGCTACTCGACCTTCAAGGGCAATTCGCGACCCCCGGTCTCAACGATGCGCATCTGCACCTGATCTCCGTCGGCCTGACGTTGAATTGGGTCGACGCGACGCCGCAGGCTGCCCCCACTCTCGAAAGCCTGCTCGGCGCGATCAAACATCAGGCCGAAAGCACGCCGGCCGGTACCTGGATCCGGGCGCGGGGTTATGACCAGACCAAGCTCGACACCGGTCGCCATCCGCTTCGCGCGGAACTCGATGCGGTTGCGCCGCACCATCCCGTCATGGTGGTGCGCGCCTGCGGGCATGTGTCGATCTTCAATTCGGAAGCATTCCGCCTTGCCGGCGTCGACGAGAAGACTACCGTGCCGGAAGGCGGCCTGATCGAACAGGTCGCAGGCGTCCTGACGGGCCTGGTCGCGGAAAATGCGCAAGGGCTGGTTCGTGCGGCGATCCCGAAAGCCTCGACCGACGACATGATCGATGCGATCGAAAGCGCCGGAAATCTGCTTCTATCCTACGGCATTACCAGCATCATGGACGCGGCCGTCGGTCAGGTCGCAGGCTTCGACGAGATCAGGGCCTATAATCTGGCGAAGCTGAACAACAGGCTGCCAGTGCGCACCTGGCTCGTTCTTCTCGGCGATCCCAACGTTTCGATCGTGCCGCAGAGTTACGAGGCCGGTCTCGTTTCGGGTGTCGGCGACGACATGCTGAAAGTCGGTGCCGTCAAGATCTTCCTCGATGGCTCGGCCGGTGGCCGCACCGCCTGGATGAGCAGCCCCTATCTCGGCGATGACAACAATACCGGCGTCCAGATCCTTTCGGATGTGGAACTTGAGGCGCTCGTACTCGACGCGCATACCAAGGGATATCAACTGGCCTGCCATGCGATCGGCGATGCTGCGATCGGTCAGTTGATCACCGCCTACGAGAAGGCACTTGAGGCGATCCCGGATGCGGATCGCCGTCACCGGATCGAGCATTGTGGCTTCTCCAGCGACGCGCAGCACCAGCGCATGGTGAAGGCTGGGATATATCCGTGTCCGCAACAGGTGTTCATCTACGATTTCGGCGACGCTTACGTCTCGGTGCTCGGCGAGGAGCGGGCGCTGTCGAGCTATCCATTGAAGACCTGGAAGGACCTGGGGCTGAAGCCTGCGACCGGCAGCGATGCGCCGGTCTGTCATCCCAACCCGTTCCCCAATATCTACAGCATGCTGACGCGCAAGACCGCCAAGGGCACGGTGATGGACGCTCGCGAGCGGGTCTCCATCGAGGAGGCTTTGCAGGTCTATACCGAATACGGCGCGTTCTCGCAGAAGCTCGAAACCGTCAAGGGACGACTGATCCCGGGACAGCTTGCCGATATCGCGGTGTTCTCCAGGAACATGCTGACGGCGAGCCCCGAAGACATCCTCAACGACACGCGCTGCACCCTGGCAATCCGGGGCGGCGAGGTGGTCTTCGAGCGACAGAACGCCTGACGAAGGGCGAGAGGGAGCCGCAAGAGCGGCTCAATGCATCTCAACCGATCCGGGAGGTCGGATGAGATCGCGGTTTTGTTCATCCATACGCAGAACAACAAGTGGGGAGGATATGGGAATGATGAAGAAAATAGCATTACTTTCGACATTGACCGCAGCGTTGCTGGCAGGGGTGGCTTCGGTGCAGGCGGCCGACACGCCGCGGGCCGGCGGAACGGTCAACTTCGTGGCGCCCTATGGGGACAGCTTCTCGACGCTCGACATCCAGGCGTCGCCGCAGACGCAGGACGAGTTCTACGCCAAGGCGATCCATCGCACCCTTTATGATTGGGACGCGGACAAGAACGTTCCGGTGCTGGCGCTTGCGACCGACGTCGACGTCTCCGCCGACAAGCTGGTCTATACCTACAAGCTGCGGCAGGACGCCTATTTCCACAACGGCAAGCAGATGACGGCCGACGACATCATCTCGAGCTTCACCCGCATGGCCGATCCGGCCAAGGCCTATCCACCTTCGCGCTACATCGCCAACATCAAGGGCGGCGCCGACTACATGGCCGGCAAGGCAGAGGCGATTTCGGGCCTGAAGAAGGTCGACGATTTCACGCTGGAAGTGACCCTGACAGACCCGGTCGATCCGGCGTTCCTGTTCATGCGCAACAACACGGCGATCTACCCGGCTGGGGAAGCCGACAAGGAAGGCTTCCAGAGCCACCCGATCGGCCTCGGGCCCTACAAGTTTGCCGAATATGTGCCCGGCTCGCGCCTGACGGTCGAAAAGTGGGAAAAGTACTACGAAAAAGACAAGCCCTACGCCGACAAGATCAATATCCTGATCATGGGGGATGCCTCGGCGCGTGACGTCGCCTTCCGCAACAAGGAGGTCGACGTCTCCGTGCTCGGGCCGTCGCAATACGTCGCCTATCAGGCCGATCCGGAACTGTCCAAGGGCCTTCTCGAAGTCGCTGAAGTCTATACGCGCTATGTCGGCTTCAACCTCGATTTCGAACCGTTCAAGGACAAGCGTGTTCGCCAGGCGTTCAACTATGCCATCAATGCCGACCTGATCATCAAACGGCTGGCGAAGGACAAGGCCTACCGCGCGAGCGGCTGGCTGCCGACATCGTCGCCGGCCTATGACAAGGACGCGCAACCCTACGCCTACGACCCGGAGAAGGCGAAGGCACTGCTGGCTGAGGCCGGTTATGCCGATGGCTTCGACGTCGAGCTGACAGCGACGCAGAACGAAAGCTGGGGCCTGACGATCGTCGAGGCGATCATCCCGATGCTGGAAAAAGTCGGTATCCGGGTGAAGGCAAAACCGGTCGAGGCTTCGGTGCTTTCCGAAGTCGTGCCATCAGGCGATTTCCAGTCCTTCATGTGGTCGTCGGAGAGCGGCCCGGACGCCCTGACGGCGATGCAGTGCTTCTATTCCAAGACGTCGCAGGCTGCGTGCAACTACCAGAAGTTCGCAAACGCGGACTTCGACAAGCTGTTCGAGGCCGCCAAGGTCGCCAAGACCGACGAGGAAAAGAACGAGCTGCTACGCAAGGCCAACAACCTCGTTCAGGAAGAAGCGCCGGTCTGGTTCTTCAACTACAACAAGGCTGTGATGGCCTACCAGCCCTGGCTGCATGGGCTGCAGCCAAACTCCGCCGAGCTGGCGATCCAGTCCTATGAAAAGCTCTGGGTGGACGAAACCGTCCCAGCCGGACGTTGATGGAGGCGCCCCGATATCGTCGTCGCGGTATCGGGGACCTTTCCACTGGTATCTGGGCACCTATGCTGTCGATAACGTAAGTCAGCGCTTACGATGCGGCAACCCGCCGGAATGATCTGGCCCGAGTGGCCTATCGCTCGGTGGCATGTGCCGGAGGACTATCGCCCGCGCATCCGTTGATGGGCGCCGCGAGGGAGGAAATGAATGCTTCAGTTCGTCGTGCGCCGCATCTTGCAGGTGATCCCGACAGTCATCGCGATATCGCTGTTGATCTTCGTGATCTTCAGCGTGGTGCCGGGCAGCATCGCCACCAGCCTGACAGCCAATGGCAAGGGCGGCGGCGACCCAAAGATCGTCGAGAAGATGACACGTGAATTCGGTCTCGACCAACCGCTCTATGTGCGGTTCGGCGCCTATCTCTCCGATCTCGCAAGGTTCGATCTCGGAACATCGTTCCGCAGCCGCCAGCCGGTGGCCCATCTGATCGGCGAGCGCATGTGGCCGACCTTGAAGCTCGCATTCGCGGCGATGGCGATCGCGATGTTCGTCGGTGTACCGCTCGGTTTCATCGCCGCCTTGAAGCCGGGCAGCATCATCGACACGTTGACGATGATCGGCGCGATCTCGGGCCTGTCCCTGCCGCAGTTCTGGCTCGGGCTGCTCGGCATGTATCTGTTCGCGCTGACGCTCGGCTGGTTGCCGAGCTTCGGCTACGGCGACGGCGGGCCGATGAACCTGATCCTGCCGGCCTTGACGCTCGGCGTGGCGCCGATGGCACTCCTGGCGCGCACGACGCGCGCCGCCGTCCTTGACGTGATGAACGCCGATTTCATCCGCACCGCCCGAGCCAAAGGCATGAACGGCTTTCGCCTCGTCACCTGGCATGTCGTTCGCAACGTGCTTGTGCTGATCATCACCACCATCGGCCTGCAGTTCGGTTCGATGATGGGTCAGGCGGTGGTGGTCGAAAAACTGTTCTCCTGGCCGGGGCTGGGATCTCTGCTGATCGACAGCGTCAGCCTGCGCGACATCCCGGTGGTTCAGGGTGCGATCCTCGTCATCGTCCTGTGGTTCCTGCTCATCAACACCATCGTCGATATTCTTTACGCGGTCATCGATCCGCGCATCAGCCACGGATAGATCCATGAGAATACGGCTCAATCTCCTCATCGGTGGCGTCCTCTGTCTCGTCATCATCTCAGCGGCGCTGCTTGCGCCCTGGCTGGCGCCGACCGATCCAGTGCTCGACGCGGACCTGATGAATGCGGAGCTGCCGCCGGACGCACAGTTCTGGTTCGGCACCGACGCGCAAGGGCGTGACGTTCTCAGCCGCATCCTCTACGGCGCCCGCATCTCGCTTGCCGTCGGTATCGGCTCGCAGGTCATCAACACGCTGATTGGCCTGGCGCTCGGCATTTCGGCCGGCTATTTCGGCGGCTGGTGGGACGATCTTGTCACCGGGCTCACCAACCTGATGCTGGCGATCCCGAGCCTGATCTTCGCGCTCGCCATCATGGCGATCCTTGGGCCCGGCCTTTCCAGCCTGCTGATCGCGCTAGGCTTGACCAACTGGTCATGGACCTGTCGCATCGCGCGAAGCTCGGCGCTGTCCTTGAAGAAGCAGGGCTATGTCCAGGCGGCAAAGACGCTCGGTTACGGCGACATCCGCATCATGATCACGCAGATCCTGCCCAACATGATCGGCCCGATCCTGGTGATCGGAACGCTGGGCATGGGCGATGCGATCCTTGCCGAGGCAGCACTCTCCTATCTCGGACTGGGCATCAAGCCGCCGTTCCCGAGCTGGGGCAACATGCTGACGGATGCACGCGAACTCATCGTCATTGCGCCCTGGGCGGCGATCTTTCCGGGGCTGGCGATCTTCGTGACGGTTCTCGGTCTCAATCTTTTCGGCGACGGTCTACGCGATTGGCTGGACCCGCATATGAGGGCGCGGCAGCTATGACCGAGAACTTGCTGAACGTCAGGGATCTGCGCCTCGATATCGTATCGGGCCGGGTCAGCCACAACGTCGTCGACAACGTGTCGTTCTCGATCGGGCGCGGCGAGGCCTATGGCCTCGTGGGCGAATCGGGCTGCGGCAAGAGCATCACTGCGCTTTCGATCATCGGCCTGTTGCGTGCGCCGCTCGCCGTCACGGGCGGTTCGCTGAAGTTCAACGGTCGGGACCTGAGGGAGCTTTCGAAACGCGAGTTGCGGCGGCTTCGGGGCGAGCGCATCGCCATGATCTTCCAGGAACCGATGACCGCGCTCAACCCGTTGTCTCCGGTCGGCCGGCAGATTGCCGAGATGTTTGTCCTGCACAAGGGTGCCACCTGGAAGGAAGCCGAAAGACTGGCGATCGAGGCACTCGGCAACGTACAGGTCCCGGCGCCGGAGGAGCGGGTGAAGAACTATCCGCACCAGATGTCCGGCGGCATGCGGCAGCGGGTGATGATCGCCATTGCGCTTGCCTGCAATCCGGATCTGCTGATCGCCGACGAGCCGACGACGGCGCTCGACGTGACGGTGCAGGCGGAGATCCTCAAACTCGTGAAGGAGCTTTGCGCTGCACGCGGCACATCAGTGCTGATGATCAGCCACGATCTCGGCGTGATTGCCAATATGTGCAACCGGGTCGGCATCATGTATGCCGGGCGCCTGGTCGAGGAGAGGCCGGTCGCCGACCTGTTCCTCCTTCCGGCCCATCCTTATACCGACGGCCTGTTGCGATCGCTGCCGCATCTGGGCTCGCGCCGGCTGGAAGGGCGCAAGCGCCTTCAGGAGATCGAAGGCACGGTTCCCTCCATCGCCAGTTTTCCGCCGGGCTGTCGCTTTCAGCCGCGTTGCCACAGGGCGACGTCCATCTGCAGCGCCGAAATTCCACCGCCAACCGGCCTCAGCCATGATGGCTTCGTGAAGTGTTTCAACCATGAGTGATAACAACGAACCACTGGTCAGAGTCGACGGCCTGAGCGTGCATTTCCCGGTGCGCAACGGCGTCTTCGGCCGCTCGAAGCGCACTCTGCGCGCGGTCAACGACCTGAGCCTGACGCTGAACCGGGGCGAATGCCTGTCGATCGTCGGCGAATCCGGTTGCGGAAAGTCGACGCTTGCGCTTTCGATCCTCGGACTTCAGGAGCCGACCGCGGGCGAGATCTATTTCGAAGGGCGATCGATCACCGGCAAGGCGCGGCCCTCCCGGCTCGAGCGTGCCGGCATGGCGCAGATGGTGTTTCAGGACCCGTACGCGTCGCTCAACCCCCGTCAGACGATCTACACGTCGCTGGCGGCACCGCTGAGATTGCACGGGATTTCCGACCGCAAGGAGATCGCGCGACGCATCGAAGAGATGATGCAGTTGGTCGGATTGAAACCGGAGCGGGCGGGGCGTTTCCCGCACGAATTTTCCGGCGGCCAGCGCCAGCGCATCGGCATTGCCCGCGCTTTGATCCTCAACCCTAAGGTCGTGGTGCTGGACGAGCCGGTGTCGGCGCTCGACGTCTCGATCCGCGCCCAGATCATCAACCTGCTGCTGGAACTCAAGGAGCGGCTGGATCTGTCCTACATCATGATCAGCCATGACCTGAGCGTGGTCGAACATATGAGCGACCGCGTGGCGGTGATGTATTTCGGCCAGATCGTCGAGACCGGCAGCTGGGACCGGGTCTTCAGCGAACCACAGCATCCCTATACCCGCCGCCTGATCGGGGCGATCCTCGATCCGGTCACCGAGCTGACGGGCCAAAGCCCGGTGGATCCTCGTGAAACACCGGAACCGCCGCCGGGCTATGACTACTACCCCAGAGAATTCGGAAAGCATGACGTCTACAGCCTGCCGCCGTCTTCGCAATTGATTGCGCTTCGGGACGACCACAGCGTTCGTCTGATCGCGCGGGGCTGAGCCGGCGCTCGGAATTGCGAACTGGTTTCGATTGAAGGGTAAGAACCGGAGTTTTGGGCGCCGTAGCTCAGGCTACCTTTATGCGCAGGCAACCGGCGTTATCGACGGTCGAGCCCGTGTCAATTCGAGGAGAAAGCCAATGAGCAAGGAAGAAGACAACAAGGCGGTGGTCAGCAGATGGTTCACAGAGTTTTGGGGTCGCGACGTAGATCTTTCCATCGTCAACGAGATCGCGTCTGCAGACATGCTGTTGAAATATTCCCTGCATGAACCGCGCCGCGGCCATGATGATATCAAAGCCTTCATGACCGATTTCCGTGCCGCGTTCCCGGATCTGAACTTCTGGGGCACGGCCGACCTCATCGCCGAAGGCGACTATGTCGTCGGCCAATGGGAAGGCGGCGGCACCCATACCGGCGCTGCCTTCGACGACTTCCTGGCCGGCAGTCTGCCGGCAGGAAGTGGCCGCAAGATGCGCTTCACGGGGACGACGGTTCTGAAGGTCATCAACGGCAAGATCGTCGAGGAGATCGGTCTCGACGACGGGGTTGCGGCCCTGACGCAACTCGGATTGATGAAAGCGGCCTGATCGATTGGGTGCCACGCCACGCACAGGAAACGGGTGGCGTGGCCCAGCCTTTTTGGCGAAGCTTCTTGGAGCAGCAGATCGCCCGAGTGGTGGTCAATCTTGAGCTTGAAGGCCGCGACCCGGATACCTCCCAGGCGCGACCGGAATGAGGAGCGTCCGACGATGAATATGGCGACGACATTCCCAACCGCAGCTGCCGCGACCAGGGTCCCAGTCGCGCGCGACCCGCGCTGGGTCGCCATCGTCAGCCGCGACAAGGCTTCCGACGGGCATTTCTGGTATTCGGTCACGACCACCGGCGTCTATTGCCGCCCCTCATGCCCTTCACGCATCGCCAATCCCAAGAATGTCCAATTGCACGACACGCTTGAAGGCGCGAAGGCGACGGGCTTTCGCCCGTGTCGGCGGTGCAACCCGGACGGCCCATCCAGCGATGAGGCAAACGCTGCCATCGTCGTTAGGGCTTGCCGGCTGATCGAAGACAGCGATGAAGAGCTGGCCTTGGGCGATCTGGCCGCTGCCGTCGGCAAGAGCCAGAGCTATTTCCATCGGCTGTTCAAGGCAGCGATCGGCTTGACGCCAAAGGACTATGCGGCTGCTCATCGAGCTGCCAAGGTTCGTCGTGGGCTGGAAGCGGGCAACAGCGTAACGGAGGCGATCTATGAAGCGGGCTTCAACTCGAGCGGTCGTTTCTACGAGAACTCGACTGATATTCTCGGCATGACGCCGGCACGCTACCGCGCAGGCGGCGCGGATGAGGAAATCCGATTTGCCGTCGGCCAGACTTCGCTCGGCGCGATCCTCGTCGCATCAAGCCGGAAAGGTGTCGCGTCTATCCTGCTCGGAGACGATCCGGAGGCGCTTGTGCGCGACCTTCAGGACCGTTTTCCGAAGGCGGAGCTGATTGGCGCCGATGCCGACTACGAGGCGCTTGTCGCACAGGTGGTCGGCTTCGTCGAAGCCCCGGGCATCGGCCTCGACCTACCGTTCGATGTTCGCGGGACAGCATTCCAGCAGCGGGTCTGGCAGGCCCTGCAGGAAATTCCGGTCGGCAGGACGGTGTCCTACGCGGAAATTGCCCGTCGCATCGGGCAGCCGAAGGCGGTTC
Source organism: Ensifer sp. 1H6 (assembly GCF_001976035.1). Classification (NCBI taxonomy): domain Bacteria; kingdom Pseudomonadati; phylum Pseudomonadota; class Alphaproteobacteria; order Hyphomicrobiales; family Rhizobiaceae; genus Ensifer; species Ensifer sp. 1H6. The sequence continues at coordinate 97,198 of NZ_MOAI01000025.1, forward strand.
GTGCCGTCGCTGGCGCATGCGCGGCGAATAGCCTCGCCGTTGTCATCCCGTGCCATCGGGTGGTGCGGAATGATGGAGCGCTGTCGGGTTATGCCTGGGGCGTCGAACGCAAGCGCGCCTTGCTCGACCGCGAGGCGGCCCGTGGAGCCGCTTAATGGGTGCCGCCGCGCGGTGTCGCGCCCAAATGGTTATCTTCACGGCGACGAAGCGGTGCGTCGGGCTGCATATCGCCCGCCCGTTCGATGATATCATTTCCGACGTAATGCGGCCCGGGGAGATCCGCCTGTATGAATAGCGTTCGCCAGCCCCTCCAGAATCGCGTGACGCCATTCGGCGACATTATCGCTATCGCGCAGCGCGGCCTGTTCACCGGCAACCGCGGCATCATCCACGACCCCGAGACGAAAACCCTATTGCGGCGGCGGTGGACGTCCAAGGCGTGGCTGATCTGCACCTGCGAATACGGGGATCGCCGGCGCGACGTCATGGCCGGCCGAAGCTGGACCGAGCTTTTCTTCCTCGACGAGGCCGTGGCGCTGGCGGCGGGGCACCGCCCGTGCTTCTTCTGCAGACGGGAGGCCGCTCTAGTCTTCAGAGTCGCCTGGACTGGCGGCTTGATGGCGTCGCCTTCGGCGGGCGAACTCGATGCGGTGCTCCATAGCGAACGAGTTCTACGCGGACAGAAGCGCATCCATCCGTTGCCGTCGCCAGTCAGGGATCTACCAGACGGGACGATGGTGGTGGCATCCGGCTTTGCCTTCACGCTCGCATCCGGGCGCTGTTTCCGCTGGACCGAGGCGGGTTACCTGAGCCCGGAAATGGGCATCATCGCTGAGGGAATTCTGACGCCGCCTTCGACCGTCAGGGTTCTTCGGGCCGGTTACCGCCCTGTCCTTCATCCCGACATCACCAATTTTCTCTCCGGAAAGACGCCATGACTGACCTATTCGCCAAGCTTGCCGTCGAACCGTCACGCGAGAGCATGGCCGAAGGCGCGACGCTGCTTCGCGGCTTTGCGCTGTCGCTTGAGGGGCAAATCCTGCCGGGACTGCGATCGGTCATTGCTGAGGCACCGTTCCGGCACATGGTGACACCGGGCGGCTACACGATGTCGGTTGCGATGACCAATTGCGGGGCGGCCGGATGGGTCACGGACCGGAGCGGGTACCGCTACGACCGGCTAGACCCGGAGAGCGGCAAGCCGTGGCCGCCGCTGCCATCGTCCTTCCTCGACCTTGCCATCGCGGCGGCGACCGAAGCAGGCTATCCGGATTTCAGACCCGATGCCTGCCTGATCAACCGGTACGAACCGGGCACACGGCTTTCGCTTCATCAGGACAAGGACGAGCGCGATTTCTCGCACCCCATCGTTTCGGTTTCGCTCGGGCTCCCCGCCACATTCCAGTTTGGCGGACCAAACCGCACCGACCCAATCCGCAAATACGCGTTGCGTCACGGCGATGTCGTCGTCTGGGGTGGGCGGTCGCGCCTATTCTATCACGGGGTCACAGAGTTGAAGGACGGCGAACACGAGACCCTTGGCCGCATGCGCATCAATCTGACCTTCCGCCGCGCCCAATAAGGGACCATCGATGCGATGCGGGCGGCGCTGCAGGAGACAAGTCTTTTCGATTTGAAAGCAAGGAGCGGAGTTCGGCCAAGGCGACGCATCTCTAGGGTCGGTGAAGAGAACGGAACGGAACAAGGAGTTAGTCTCATGAACCTCATCGACAACCGGACGCACACCCCGCGACCGCGGCAAGCCGTCGACGTCGCTAACCGCACAACCGTGGAGTATGGCGTTGCACAAGCAGAGTTGGGCTGTGTTCTGATCGCGCGCAGCGTCGGCGGTGTTTGTGCGATCCTGATCGGTGCTGACGCGGAGCAACTGGAGCGAGATCTTGCGGATCGTTTTCCTGGCCGTGCATTGAACCGGAACGAAGCCGGACTTCGCACCGAGCTGGCGAAGGTCCTTCGCTTCATCGATAACCCTGGCGAGGGTCTGGATCTCCCGCTTGCCCTCCGCGGGACAACACTCCAGCGCCGTGTCTGGCAGGCGCTTCGCGCGATCCCGGCGGGGACGACGATCACTTACGCCGAGCTGGCGGTCCGCGTTGGCGCACCGACATCCGCGCGCGCCGTTGCCAACGCCTGCGCCGCCAATGTCATCGCTTTGGCCATTCCATGCCACCGTGTCGTGCGCAGCAGCGGTGAACTCGCCGGCTACCGTTGGGGCATAGAGCGCAAGCGCACGCTGATCGCCAAGGAGGCGATGCTATGAATCCGCGCATTTCAATGGCTATTGCAGATCGGACCGAACAGGCTGTGGAGACGCATGTCGCAGCTTACGATTGGCAGGCGATTTCGGACGCGTTGAACGGCTATGGCTGCGCGGTCATGGAAAAGCTTCTGTCGGCGGACGACTGCCGACGGATTTCGGCGCTCTACAAGGACGAGCAGCATTTCCGCAGCCATATCCACATGGCCAGGCACGGTTTCGGCAAGGGGGAATATCGCTACTTCAAGTATCCGTTGCCGGATCTGCTTGGCGGTCTTCGCACTGCGCTCTATCCGCGCCTCGCCGACGTTGCCAACCAATGGAACGGTCGCATGGGGATCGAGACGAGATATCCGGCGGAGCACCGGGAATTCCTGAGGCAGTGCCACGATGCGGGCCAGACACGGCCAACACCGCTGCTGCTGCAATATGTGCCCGGCGATTTCAATTGCCTGCACCAGGACCTCTATGGTGATCTTGCCTTTCCGATACAGGTCGCGATCCTTCTTTCCGAACCGGGAAAGGATTTCACGGGCGGTGAATTCGTGCTGACGGAGCAGCGTCCGCGCATGCAAAGCCGGGTCGAGGTCGTTCCCCTCCGCCAAGGTGATGCCGTGGCTTTTGCCGTTCACAACCGGCCGGTTCAAGGCACGAAGGGCAATTATCGCGTCAACCTGCGCCATGGCGTCAGCCGTGTCAGGTCAGGCCTGCGCCACACTGTCGGCATCATCTTTCACGACGCAAGATAGCGCGGCTCGCACCGCCGCTTTCATGGCTTGCGGTCAATGTCCCTCGCTTTCGGGTGAGGGGCTTTGTTTGACAACGACTTCCTTCCGCCTATTTGCCAAGCCTGCAGACAGGAGGAACTCGATGTTCAAAACGACCGTTCTTGCCGGCTTTCTCGCGCTCGTTTCCTTGGCCAATTCCTGGGCGGCCAACGCGGGCACGGTGCTCGAAGGGCAAAAGATGCCCAGCAGGATTCTCGGCAAGGATGTCGAATATACCGTCTATCTCCCGCCGAAATACGAGGCCGGGAACCGCTCCTACCCCGTCATCTATCTCATGCATGGCGGGGGCAAAGGCAAAAATACCGACTGGTATCGTTTCGGCGGAGCCGACCGGGTGTTCGACCGGATGATCGAAAGCGGGGAGGTGCCGGCCTTCATCGCAGTCACGCCGGAAGGGCGCCGGGACAAGGAGAACAGATTCAACACCTACTACATGAACGACGCTGACGGCGGTTACCGCTGGCAGGACATGTTCCTTCAGGAGTTCGTAACCTACATCGACCACACCTACCGGACGGTGCCGGAGAAGGAAGGGCGCGGGATTCTCGGCCTTTCCATGGGCGGCTATGCGGCCATCGCCTTCTCATTCAAACGGCCTGAGATGTTCTCCGCCGCTGCGGCGCTGAGCGCGGCATTTCGAACAGACGGTCAGGTCGTCGAGATGGACCAGTCGGGATACGACCGTCGCTATGGCAAGGCGTGGGGGTTGGGGCTTGCCGGCAAGGGCCGCTTGAATGCCGCCTATCACGACAACAGCGTACTCGATCTGGTCGAGACGATCCCTGCCGAGCAAATCGGCAAGACAGCGCTCTATATGGATTGCGGTTCGAGTGACGATTTCTTCGCTGGCAACTCCGAGCTCCATTTGAAGCTTCAAAAGCTTGGCGTGGAGCACCGCTTCATCGCACGGGAGGGCGGCCATGACTGGGCCTATTGGCGCAGCGGTTTGCCCGAAGCGCTGAGCTTCGTGGGCGCCAGCTTCCGAAACGGCTAGGGCATCGGGCGCACAACCCCCTGCGGCTTGGCACTGTGACACTCCTATGCGATGTGTTTTCGCAGGAACACGCTTGCCGCGTGATAAACTTGATTATAAAAGACAAGTATTGGCGCACGCTCGCCACGGCGATCATTCATGGTGACATTGGCACGGGAAACATTCTCGTCGACGACGGCCAGGTCTCCGGCGTTATCGACTTTGCGGGATGCTCGATCGGCGACCCTGCTCATGACCTCGCCAGCCTTTCCGCCGGCCTGGGCGACGATTTCCTCGCGCTCATGCACCCATACTATCCCGGGATAGATGCGATGCAGGACCAGATCCGCTTCTATCGCAGCACCTTCCCGCTGCTGGACGTCCTCTTCGGCCTCGAGCATGGTGACGATGTGGCGCTGAACGCGGGGCTCGAGGCACTAAGACGCGGCTAGTACCCGCGCTTGATATCGATGGCTGCGGGCAGGGCGCCGGTCGCATAATACCGCTTGATATTATCAGCGACGATCACGGCGGCCGTGTTCCTGTCGGTCGGCGCGGAAATGTGCGGCAATACCGTCACGCTGTCATGCCGCCAATAGGGCGACGTGGGTGGCAAAGGCTCGGCGTCGAAAACATCGAGCACCGCATGCGCGATATGCCCAGCGTCCAACGCCGCGATCAGGTCGACGTCGACGATGATCGGCCCGCGGGAAAAATTGATGAGGCGCGCGCCGGTTTTCATGGATGAGAGGCGACGGGCATCGAGCAGGCCGCGGGTCTCTGATGTCAGCGGTAACAGGCTGACGACTATGTCGCTTGTCCGCAAGAGCCGATCGAGGCCGCTCTCGGCGCTGACCATATCGACGCCGTCTATCTGCTGCGGCGACCGTGCCCAGCCCGTAACCCGGAAGCCGGCTGCCGTCAGTTTTCCTGCCGCTGCTTTTCCGAGAAGCCCCATGCCCAGGATCCCGACCGTGAGATCGCCTGGCCGGCGGTACGGATGCTGCCGCCAGATTGCCGCCGCCTGCTGCCTGCGGTAGGCGGGCATGTCGCGGTGAAGATAATAGGTCCAGGCAAGGATCGCTTCCGCCATGACCCGAGCCAGCTCGGGGTCTTCAAGCCTGACGATCGGGGGCGCTGCCTGGCCGAGCTCGGCGACCAGTCGCTCTACCCCTGCCCAAAGACTGTGTATCCACTTGAGATTGGGTAGGGCCGCCACGTGCCCAGGATCGGGATTGGCAACGATGGCGATTTCGGCGGCGTCGCGCTGCGCATCGTCCATCTCGTGGAAGTGCACGATTTCGCTCTCCGGCAACAGCCTGGCCAGGATGGCCACCCAGGCCTGTTCGTCGGCGCGGTCGATGCGCGTCACCAAGGCGATAGGCTTCTTCACATCCGCCTCCGGTGTCAGCGTGCAAACAGGCTGTCGAAATCGGCAAACCCCTTGACCTCGATGGGATTGCCGCTCGGATCGAGGAAGAACATCGTCCGCTGCTCGCCGGGCTCGCCTTCGAAACGCACGACCGGCGGAATGTCGAAGCGCACGCCCTTTTGTTCCAGGCGCTCGGCCAGCACGAACCAATCCGCCAAGCGCAGCACCACGCCCATATGCGGCATCAGTACGAGGTGGTTGCCGACCTTGCCGGTCCGCGTGACTTCGAAGGGCTTGCCCAGATGCAGCGACAGTTGATGGCCAAAGAAATCGAAATCGACCCAGGTATCCGTGCTGCGCCCTTCCTCGCAACCAAGCACGTCGCCGTAGAACCTGCGGGCCTCATCGAGATCGGTGACGTGAAAGGCGAGATGGAAAAGCGACTTCATCTGGAACTCCTGTGTCTCCGGTTGACACAGGGATAGCGTCTTGAGAGGCTAAGAAAAACTATGTAATTCTTTCTCTGAGAATAAGGATTCATGGTGGATATTCGCTTCCTGCAAAGCCTAGTCGCCACGGTGGAAACGGGGTCCATCGCAGCCGCTGCACGCCGGGAAAAGTTGACGCCGGCCGCCGTCAGCCAGCGCATTCAATCGCTCGAACGGGCCCTTGGGTGCATTTTGCTTGCCCGCGGCGCCCATTCGGCCCAGCCGACGGAGGCCTGTCTTTCGCTGTTGCCGCGGGCGCGTCTCTTAATCCGGGAAGTCGAAAACCTCAGATACGACGTTGCAGGCGGCGGTCTTGCCGCCGAGTTGAAAATCGGGGCGATCTCGACGGCGCTGACAGGCATCTTCCCTGAGGTTCTGGACGAACTCTCCCGTCGGGCGCCGAGCCTGAAGCTGATACTGCGCCCCGGTTCGTCGTTGCAGCTCTACGAACAGTTGCTTGCAGGCGAGCTCGATGCCGCGGTTCTGGTTGAACCGCCATTCTTGCTGCCAAAGGGATTGGCGGCATATGTCATTCGCCGCGAACCGCTTGTGTTCATCAGCAGGGATGCGACGGAACCTGACGATATCGCTGAGCAAATCCGGCAGGCGCCGTTCATCCGCTACGATCCGGGATCCTGGGGCGGGCGGCTGTCGTCACAATATCTCGCCGATGCCGGGCTTGATCCGGACATTCGTTGCGACATGGACGCGCTCGAAACCATAGCCATGCTCGTGGCCAACGGGATGGGAAACTCCGTCGTTCCGGCCTGGCAGGGCCTGGGACGGGACGGATTTTGCCTGGTCGAGGTACCCGATGCCGCCTCGTACGAGCGCAGGATTGTTTTCCTGCATCAGCGCGTGCCAAGTCGCCCCACGCCGCTTGCGCTACTGAAGGAGATTCTATCGCAGGGTTTTACAGGTTGATTGGCATCGCTCCAAGAACGCCGGGTGGGTGTCGCGTCTCGTGTGGACGCGACGCCCATTGGGCCTAGCTGAGCAGGAAGGTGGTTAGGGGCAACTGAAGTGCGGCGGCGATCCGACGGAGCTTGGCCGGATCGGTGTCGACACCAAGCTCGATGTTGGTGATTTCGATGTCGGTCAGCCCGCAGGTGAGCGCAAGTTCGTCAACGCTGTAGCCGATCGCTTGACGGGAACGTCTGACGGTATCGCCGATATCGACATGGGCCAAAGCGCCCGTGGTGGAGGCATCAAGATTGTTTATCGAAACAGTCATGAAGTGGTCCTTCGGTTGTGCGCGAAGAGCGAGGCTTTTCGCGTGAAGGCGGCATGCAGCCAAGAAAAACTCGGCCAAAAACAGGCGCCGAGTGCAGTGCAATATAAGTCCAAAAGATGGCAGCGCAAGGCTTGTTGCCAATCACGGCCATGGGGCCGCCTTGATTGGCAACATTAGGATCCATGGTGAGACGAAGGCCGGGGTGTCCTTTGGATACGGGCCCGTCAGGCCGGTCGCCCGATTAAGGCAACGGCTGGCGGGTCTATGTTACTCGCCTGGAGAAAGCAGGTCTTAAGAGCGGGTGCGCAGCTCATCGACCAGCACGCGCATGTTTTCGGAATAGTCGATCGGCACATCGACGAGATGCACGCCGCCGCCGGTAAAGGCAGCCTCGAGCGTCGGCACCAGCATGTCCGCGCTCGAGACCCGCGAGCCCGTCGCACCATAGGCTTCCGCGTAGCGCACGAAGTCCGGATTGCCGAATGTCAGGCCGAAATCCGGGAAATCGTCAACGGCCTGCTTCCAGCGGATCATGCCATAGGCACTGTCGTTGAGGATGACGACCACCAGATTGAGGCCGAGGCGAACGGCGGTCTCCATCTCCTGGGAGTTCATCATGAAGCCGCCGTCGCCGCACACCGCCATGACGCGGCGCTCGGGATAGAGCATCGCCGCCATCATTGCAGAAGGCAGGCCGGCGCCCATGGTGGCGAGCGCATTGTCGAGCAACAGCGTGTTGGCGACATGGGTGCGGTAGTGCCGGGCAAACCAGATCTTGTACATGCCGTTGTCGAGGCAGACGACACCGTCTTCCGGCATCACCTTGCGCACGTCATGGACGATACGTTGCGGCGTCACCGGGAACCGGTCTTCGTCTGCGCCTTCGTTGAGCTTGTCGAGAATGGTCTGGCGCAGGCTGAGCAGCAGCGGTTCCGGATCGAGCTTGCCACCGAGCCGATCGGCGATCGCGGTCACCGTCGTGCCGATGTCGCCGATCACTTCTGCGTCGGGATGATAGACCTGCTCGACATTGGCCGAGCTGTAGCCGATGTGCAGAACCTTCGGCCCGCCTTCGCTGCGCATCAGGAAGGGTGGCTTTTCCACTGTGTCGTGACCGACGGAAATGATCAGGTCCGCCTGATCGATGGCATCATGCACATAGTCGCGCTCGGAAAGAGCGGCCGTGCCGACATAGAGGTTGGAGCCGCCGTTGACCGCGCCCTTGCCCATCTGGGTGTTGAAGAAGGGGATGCGCATCCGGCGGACAAAGGCGGAGAGCGCATCCACGAGCCGCGGGCGGCTGCTGGCCGCGCCGATCATGATCAGCGGCCGCTTGGCCGCAAGGATGATCTCAACCGCCCGGTCGATGGCAGCAGACGGCGCCACCGGCCGGTCGAGCGGGTGAACCGGAATGATCGGCGCCTCACCGATGGTTTCGCCGGCGACATCCTCCGGCAATTCAAGGTGCACCGCACCGGGTCGCTCTTCCATGGCCACGCGAAAAGCGTCGCGAACGGCAGCCGGAATGCTGCCGACGCTGACGATCTGTCGCGTCATCTTGGTCAAGGGCCGCATCGAGGCAACGACATCGACGATCTGGAAGCGGGCCTGGCGGGCCGTCTTGATCGGCTTCTGCCCCGTGATCAGGATCATCGGCATGGCGCCGAGATTGGCATAGGCGGCGCCGGTCGAAAAATTGAGGGCGCCGGGGCCGAGCGTCGCCATGCAGACACCCGGCTTGCCGGTCAGGCGCCCATGCGTCGCGGCCATGAAGGCTGCGGCCTGTTCGTGCCGGGTCAAAACCAGCTTGATGCGGGATTTACGCAGCGACTCCACCACATGCAGGTTTTCCTCTCCGGGCACGCCGAAGATGCAGTCGACCCCTTCGTTCTCCAATGCAGCAATCAGAACGTCGGAACCTTTCATCATCTTTCGAACCCTTTCAGCGAGTGTCGCAATGTGTATCGTTCGTGGAGCGTTGGCCCGGCGATTGCCTGGGGCGGCGGACCGGGATCGCCGCTCTCGAACAGTATCGTCCTCGATTGCAGACGCAACCGCATTTCGCGTCGTGTTTGAGCCTCGGCGGCCACCGATCTGCCCGCTGCATGCCCCTGGCTTTGCATCAGCGGGTGACGATTTCGCTCCGGTTGCCGCAGGAATCCCGGAAATCCGGTATTTTCGCCCAGGCGATACCGCCCATCTCGCCCTGTTGATAACTCTCGCTTCCAATTCGTGTGTATTTTCAGAGTGTTGTTCGATCTAGTCGATTTTTTGCGATTGCCTGTTGACGTATGTGAGGGGTGGGGTCTATAAGCCCGATCACTGACGAGGGCGGCGGCGCTGCTGGCGACGATGTCCTTCGTTTTAAGGTTTCCTTGATTGGCGGATGCTGATTGGTCGGGACGCGAGTTTCGGCGGGAAGTTTTGACGGTTTGACCGTCTGTTCTTTGACAGTTGAATATAGAGAAAGAGAAACGTGGGCGGCGGAGCTCGTGAGGAACCTTAACTGGTTCTTTGTGAAAGAGACTTTGGCGGTCACGTTTTATCAAGAGACTAACACCAGTCTTCTCGATGTCGGATGGCATTGATTGAAGATGGGTGTGAGTTCTCGTCGATTCAGAATGACGTGACTATGCCAATGATTGAATTCTCAACTTGAGAGTTTGATCCTGGCTCAGAACGAACGCTGGCGGCAGGCTTAACACATGCAAGTCGAGCGCCCCGCAAGGGG
>NZ_MOAI01000026.1:0-96317 GCF_001976035.1 Ensifer sp. 1H6
GCTCGATTACCTCACCCCGGAGGAATACGAACAGTCCTTATCGTCGTCGCACGCAAGTGCCGTACCTGAACTCACAAGCCGGCAATTGTCCTGCAATTTCTCTGTCTCACTGTAGGGGTGCATTCCAACGGTGTCCGGAGATTACCGGAAACCCTGTCCGGACTTTTCCGAAACCCGCATCCAACTGTAGCGATTACAAATCCGCTGGACCTCAGCGTTCGCATCACCTTCCCGGATGTGGAATCTGCGGCCGGGATATTCTTCTGCGATCGCGCGAAGTGCGATCACCTTCTCGGGATCGTTTTCGATAAGTGCAATCGAGTGAAAAGCTGGCGCCGTATCGATTGCGATACGCGCGGAGCCTGGTGTGGTGATTTCATCAATCGATCCTACGTTGCCGTTAAAGAAGGATGGCAGCGCAGCACGGGTTTCAGTCCTGTCGCCAGTACCAGCGAAGGCATCTATATAAATACGGGCGAAGTTTTGTTTACTCAACGCGACGGAGTAAGCCGCTAGATAGCTGCGAAGGCAGTCTAACTTGCGCTCGGTTTCAGAGCTGCCAAACTCGTGTTTAACGCGCGTCTCTTTCAAGCCTTCCGACAATGCGTCTTCCCCTTGGTGATGTGCTCGCCGTCCGTGTGCTTTGCGCTCATCATTTGACCTTGGTAGCCGGGTGACGAACTACGGATCACGATACCGCGATTCCGCTGCCACACAACAGACAGAGACTCGCAGAACGCGAGTTCTCTACATTTAGTAGCCGTTAACGTGTGTGAATCATTTCCTAAATTGTTCTTGTTTCGTTCTCGTTTTCCCGGCATGTTTGGACAAGTTCAAGCGTACAGCGGAGAATGAACATGACCTTCTCGCACGCCGGCCATCTGCCGGAAGAAACCAACGACACGGAACGGGTGTAGGTTGGCTATGGCGATCATCCATCAAATCAGGCGCGGTTACGCGACGAAAGCCGAAGAGACCGTCGCTGACCTCCTCTATGGGACAGGTGTCAAAACCGAAGAGGAGATGGAGACCGTCATCAAACGAAAAACAGCCGAGATTTCAATCGCTATGGCGATTTTGCATGGGGGAGATTGGGGAGTGCAGATTGATCACGAGAGGGGCTACGTCCTGATTGGTCGCCGTCCTTCGGAAGGTAGAACGTAACGAGGCCCCATAAGGGCTCGATTGCTACCTCAGGCAGCCTGTCTATTCGTCGGAGGAGATCCTTCACCTCAGCTTCTCCGCTCACCTTCGCGGGGAGGCTGTCTTTTTTGACTGGTGATCCGTTGCCCAGGTAAAGCCACTCAAGCGAGACATTGAACATCTCGGCATATTCACGAGCATCAGAAACGGTAAAGCCGTTCCGACCCTGCTCGTGAGCTTTATAGACGTTCTCGTTTATTTTCCCGTCGGACGCATTGACCACGCCCTTCGGCCCCGAAAGCCCGGCGGTCTCACGCGCTGCTTTTAGCCGCTTCGCGCGCTCTTCTCTCTCAAACTTTTCTTGGTCACTGGCCATGGTACAAAAAATACCCGCAGCAAGGGTACAAGTAATATCCTTTGTGCTTGACAGCAAAGGGTATGATTTGTACCCTTTGCTGTATGACCCACACCGATATCATCAACAAGTGGCCCAGCCTTTCTGACTTCGCGGACGACCTCGGCATCCAGTATGGGACCGCTAAGGCCATGCGTCGTCGGGGGGCCATCCCGTCCGAATATTGGATAACGGCAACCACTGCCGCAGATGCTCGAAAACTGGGCGGAGTCACATTGGAAGCGCTCGCTGCGGCCGTCGCGCGCCAGGCGGAGGCTGCCCGATGAGCCAGCCCATCGCGAAATTCTGGATGGTCTACGGGCTCGGGCAGGGCGCTCCGCGATACGAACATCTGAGCAAGGCCGGCGCCCAGATCGAAGCGGCACGCCTCGCTAAGGCGAACCCTGGCGTCACGTTCGTTGTCCTCGCTGCTGTGGACGCCGTCACGGCCAGCATGCCCGCCGTCTCCCGAGTTGAAATCACCAAGCCGGTACCGCTCACGGATACCGATGACCTTATCCCTTTCTGAGGATTGATCATGGCCGACGTTCACATGGTAGCTCGCGACCAGCTCCGCTCTTTCATCGAGCGTATCGAGCGGCTCGAAGCCGAGAAGCAAACAATTGCCGACGACATCAAGGACGTCTACGGCGAAGCCAAATCCACCGGCTTCGATGCCAAGATCCTGCGCAAGGTCATTTCGATCCGCAAGCAGGATGCCGACGAGCGCGCCGAGCAGGAAGCGATCCTCGACACGTACCTCGTAGCCCTTGGCATGCAACCCGATCTGTTCGCAGAACCGGATGAGCCGGAGCAGGAAGGCGGCGCTCACCTCGTTGAGAAGGTTGCTGCTGGCATGCGGACGACCGCCGGTCGCGCAGCGCTGCTTACCGCAGTCGACATCATGATTGAGCGTGAAGAGCGCCAGGAATCGGACGGCGGCGCAATCGCTGCAGTGAAGGGCAATGCCCGACTGGCGAACGCCGATGGCGTTGAACCGTCGCCGTCCGAGCAGTTCGATCCGGAAACGGGCGAAATCACCGAGATCGCAACGAACGAAGGAGGCGCCAACCAAGATAGCGTCGACATGGCTCAAGGGAGCGTTCCCGACCTCGAACCCTCTGGCCCGGAGGCTGAAAGGGCACAGAATTCGCCGGAAACGGCACATGAATCCCCGCGCAAGGCGGCGGAGGCGGTATCCGAGAGGACCGCAACCCAGGTCGATGCTGATGCATCGGCTGAGGCCACGATAGAGGGGCAACCTTCGGTGATCGTGGCTACCAGCGCCGAAAGCGCAACGGCGGTCGAGCGGAATGCTGAAGCTACGGTGGAGCAGCGTTCGACCGCCACCATTCTCACAGCCAAACCGCCATCTCCGCTGCGCCCACACTGCCAGCGTCCAGAGAACTGCGGCGGCTATGGCCGAACTCACTGCGGCGTCTGCTTGCGAGCCAAGGAAAGGGAAATGGCATGAGGAATTCAGCAATCAGATCGTCCTCGGTCGTGTCCGCTGCGCGCTGCATCCAGTCGGAGGCGCTGAACGGACGTTCGGTTCACTGCGATCGGTGCGACCGGGTGTTGTCCATCCCTGAACAGATCGAACGTTTTTGCGAGCGTTGCGAGCGCGCGACGAACCCAATCGAAAGGCCAGCGGCATGAACAAGATGAATGAAAAATCGTCGTGGTGGTCGCGCGCGTCCAGGGAGCAAAAGCTCGCCCAGATCGATGGCGGCATCGAATGCGGCATGAGCGCTCGACACATCGCTGTGAACGTCGGCGTCACGACGAGTGCCATCCACGAATACGGTCGGCGCAACGGTCGGCGGTTTACCGGAAAGAACACCACTGTCCAGCTGCGCCGGGCAGGGGGCATCGCCGGTATCGGTGTTGCTCGTCGCCTCGGCAAGCCTGACTGCGAGATTTCATCGGCCTTTTCCATCTTCGGTGAAGTGCCTTCTGAGCGGTCAATGTTCGACGAGGTTCTGTCGTGATCGCCGTTCAAATCCTCTTCGCCTCGTCGATGGCCTTTGCCTTCCCGTTGCTCGGCGGCGTGGCTCTCTTCTGCGAATTGCAGTTTCGACGGAACGGCTTCACGCCAAACGATTGATCGCGGTTTCCCTCCTCCCTCGCGATCAACGAGAGCCCCAGTCTTCCTCCTCCCGGCTGGGGCTCTCAACTCTCAACCGGATCCGCTTGTTCGCCAGCTTCAAAACAACGGCCTGAACAGCGGAACCCAAGGGAATGGCCGGTGACGACGAGGGATCGTCACCGGCAGTAGAGCCTTCGTGTGCGGCGGCGGCTCTACGGAACGGAATGACTTGGGAGGGACCGGCAGCCGAGCCAACGGCGCCGTCCTCTCCATCGGAAGTAAGGTTTCTGCGCATGTGCAGTGTCTCCTAGCAAATGGACATTGGCATATGCGGAGGCCGAAAAAATGGAAAAGAAATCCGGATTTCTGGAGAAGTTAAAACAGGGAAAATGCAAGGACATGAGCGACGTTGCGACTGCAAATTACCTCATTAGATCGATCGGCGGCGGCGGCCGTGTCGGCGATATCCTGTTCGAGGCGGCTGGCATACTCAAAAAGCTCTTCCCGCACAAAGGCGACCCGAAGAAGCAATGGACGGAGCGCCGCCTCAAAGCCTGGTGGAACAATGAAACCGACGTCGTTCGCCACTGGCAGATGATGGAACTCTACGCGGCTGCGGAAGCCGTGAAGGACGAAAATGAGCTGCTGCGCGCAGCGCGGAGAGAACATGCAGACTTCATCGAAAAGACCTCCCGTATTCGTGCGCTGGCTGAGCTTGCAGAAACGGATGGCCATCGCGGCGGCGCTTAGGGGCATCGGTTCTTCGTTGGCCGAATGGATTTGTCCGGAGCTTAAGGAAAACCCAAAGGACGAGGATCAACCGTGAATGTGGCTCTACGTCCCGAACACCTCAACATCATCTCCCTCTGCACCGGTGGAGCCGGGCTCGATCTCGGCCTCGAGCTGGCAGTTCAAGGCGCTCGAACAGTCTGTATGGTGGAGAGGGAAGCATTCGCAATCTCGTCACTGGTATCAGCGATGGAGCAAGGCCTCCTTCATCCAGCTCCTATTTGGAGCGATGCCAGAACCTTCGACGGCCGCGCATGGCGTGGCGCAGTGGACGGCCTCATTGGCGGCATCCCGTGTCAGCCTCACAGCCTCGCCGGCAAACGCCTTGGCGAAGAAGACGAGCGCGACCTCTGGTCGACAGCCCGTCGCATCATCGTCCAGTCAGGAGCGTGGTTCGTCCTCATCGAAAACGTCCGCGGTATGCTCTCGTCGGGCGGTGCGGAACGTGTCTGGCGAGACCTTCGCCGATTGGGCTTCACGTCTGAGGGAGGATTGTTCACGGCGTCAGAAGTTGGCGCGAGCCATGAACGCGAGCGCGTCTTCATCCTCGCGGTGGCCGACGATGCGGAGCGGAGACGGCGCGTTGCAGCTGCTGCCCGAGAACGTGACCAATCACCGAGGACGGATAGAAGCGGCGGTTGCGATGTTCGCCTCTTCGGCCTGGCCGACGCCGACCGCGAACGATTGGAAGGGAAGCGGGCCGACGCTGGAGCGATCAGACGGCAAGATGCGCGGCGATCGGCTGGACTATGCGACCGAGCAACTTTGGACCACGCCATCGGCCGGAGACGGGCAGAGGGGCGGCACGATCACCGAAGCAATGTCGGGTACGAGCCTGACACAGCAGGTGAACAGCTTGTGGATGACGCCTCGATCGCACGAGGTCGGACAGTATCAGTACAGCCGCGGCGACAAGACGAAGCCAGTTCAGACTCTGACGGGGCAGTCGTTGCAATGGGCAACGCCTACACAGGTTCACAGGAAGTCGGAAAAGGCTATGCGCCCATTCGCTCAAGGGGGGCACAGCAGCCCGCCAGCGATAGAGCAGCAGGCAGAGACACTGGTCTCTTTCCTCCCAGCCCTAACGACCTCGACGGTTGGCGAAGCGCACTCGCGGCCTCGCCGGAGCTTGAACCCGCTTTTCGTCGAGTGGCTGATGGGTTGGCCCCCCGGCTGGACATTGGCCGCGTGGACCGACTTCGCATGCTCGGAAATGGAGTTGTCCCTTTGGAAGCAGCGTATGCGATCCGCACTCTTGTCACTCGGCTTGCCGCGCGAGGCTCCGCCGGCGCAGCTCGCCTTGTTCGGTTGATGGAGGCAGCATGACCGACCCAGCCGAAATGATCGCTTGGCTCGACCGCCGCATCGACAGCGCCAATACCTGGCTCGATGACCACGGCCACGGATCGAAGAAGCCCCGGCCCGAAAACGAAATCGCCACCAAGGAATACGATGTCGCTCGGTTTGAGGAAATCCGTGCGGCCTATGTGAAAGCGCTCGAACGGCGAGGGCAGGCGGCATGATTCAGTTTCTCACCTCGGGCAGCGCGACATCAATTTTATCGCAGGATGCCGGCTTCCTTCGCCGCAGCTTCGAACGCGGCCCTGGCTTCCGCGCTAGGGACTATTCCCTTGGCCGCATCCAGGCAGGCCTTCCTAGCTGTTGCGTAACTCGTACTCTTCGTCTCGGGCCAGGATTTCATCAGGAATGCGACCGCCTCCCGGGCGCTCCTAATGACGTGAAAACGACCGTCAATCTTCAACTCGACGTTTACATCCCAGATGGTGATCATCGCGTCCTCCGTTGGGCAGGCTTCCCACAAACGCATATTAGAGAGATCTGTTCCAAGGGGGCGATCCTGGGTGGCAGCATGGCAAGCTCAATCGTCCATCTTCGCCGGAATTTCCTCGCCCGGCACTGGCGTAATGTCGGGGGCCTCTTCCGGGACATCATCAGGTCCCGGCTCCTCAATCGGGCGATCGGGATCCGGCAGGGAATCGGGGGGGGACACCTGGTGGAACCTCCTCGGGTCTTTTTGGGTCTCTGGGGCCTGGGACCGTAACAACCTCGGGCTCAGGCGGCGGCAGGCCTGCCGGGCCGGGCATCGGGATCGGTTCAGTAGGTTTCGTGCTCATGTTGGTCTCCTCTTTCGGAGGCCAACTGATCCTGCGTCGTGTTTGTTCCGCGAGCACTATCAAAAGCAGCCCATTCGTTTCGCCGGCTTCGACGAGACAGAAAAGTCGTTGTGGTGATGAGTGTTATCGCGACCGCATTGAAGCACATGCTTGCCGCAGGAATGGACCACGACGCCATTGTAGCTGCTGTTGCGGAGATGGAGCGTGAAGCTGTGCCTGCCGTAGACCGCGCGGCTGACAAGCGCCGCGAGTGGGATCGCCAGCGGAAGCGCAATCAACGGAATTCCGCTTTGTCCGGTGGAAGTCAGGTGGAAACAGGTGGACGTCCGGTGGAATCCGTCAGTTCCCCCACCCCTGATAAAGAAAGGTCCCCCACACCCCCTAAAGAAATTAACCCCACCCCATCCTCGCTTCGCTCGGACAACAAACGCGGGACGCGCTTGCCTGCCGACTTCCAGCCCAATCTGGTTTTCGCCGTCGAGCTCGGTTTCGATCGCTCCCAAGCCATGACCGAGTTCGATAAGTTCCGGGACTACTGGAACGCCAAAGCCGGGAAGGACGCCACCAAACTCGATTGGCCGGCGACCTGGCGCAACTGGCTGCGCAACGCGGCCAAACCCCGCAATCGCCCTCATCAGCAAGCCCCACCACGGGAAACCGAGCATGCCCGCCACCAGCGGGAATTCCGAGAAGCCATCCAGCAGAAACTGAACGGGAATCCAGGCCATGACGAATTTACCAGCACCGGCCCAGCTTTCGACCTTGAACCGGGAGATTACAACGCTCACTGAGCGATTGGCCCCGGCACGCACCGACGCCATCGTCAGGAGCCTCGGCGTCATGCAGAGCGCCGGCATGAGCTTGCCACAAGGTGTCGACGCCCAGAAGTTCGACGTGATCTACGGCTACGCCCTCGATGGGGTGCCGAGCTGCGGTCTCACGATCGCCACCCAGAAGCTCATCAGGGGCGATTACGCCGGCAACCCCGATATCTTGCTGGGCATGATCCCGAAGCCGCCGATCCTTGCCGCCCTGGCAAAGCAGGAGGCGAGGGCGGTCCGCGAGGATCTGGCCCGCAAGCGTGAGATTGCTTCGGCGATAAAGGGCGTTCCGCCTGCGGTCGATCGTTCGCCCGAGGTCATGGCCCGAGTGCAAGCCCGCCTCAACCAGTTCCGCCAAGAGCATGAGGAGGCCAAGGCCAAGGAACGCGGCGTCGTCGTCCACGAGCCTATGTCGCCGGAGAAGGCCGACTACTGGGCCAAGATCTCGGAATTGCCCGACTGGTGGCAGGTTGGTGCCGAGCAGATGGCGTTCCGCCGGAAGATCGAAGGCGAGATGGCCGAGGTACAGCCGGAGGAGCAGAGCAATGCTGCTTGAACTCCCGCAACAGGCTGCAATCAGCGAGCCGATCTATCGCGCCGCCGTCCTCGTTCGTCGCCGGAAGCTGATCGGCAAGCCGAAGGCGCCAAAGGTCTATGTTCCGAAGCCGAAGCTTCGCGCGCCGGCTGACGACCACGTCTGGGCCTATCGCGCGTACCGCCTCCAGCAGCGGCCGCGCTTGACGCCAGCGGAACACGTGAAGCTGCGTTGACTCGAGCTCCGCATTCCTTTCGCGGTGATGGTCGGTCCGTCGCGCCTCCGATCGATCACGGAACACCGCCATTTACTCATGTGGGAGCTTCGCCAGCGGAGCATGTCGCTGTCGGCCATCGCGCGGATCTTCAGCCGCGACCACACCACCGTTCTGACTTCCTGCCGCAAGATCGAAATGGAGAAGGCCCAATGAGCTGGTACGCAATCAAGACCCGTCCAGGAACCCAGCGCCCAGCGACACCGCGCGTCGGCGAGACCGAGGACCGCAAGGGCGAATTCATCATCGAGCGCAATGTTCGAGACGCCGACCTCGAAATCTTCATGCCGTCGTTCCGGAAGGACATCAAACACCACCGGACCAAGGAACTGATCGAGCGCCGTTTCGCTATGATTACCGGGTATTCGTTCGTCTATCTGCCCACGCGAGATTTCTACCGGCTTTCCCGCGTTGACGGCGTAACGGCGATCCTCGGCGTTGCGGGCTATCCGCTGCGCATCTCTGACTTCGAGGTCGAGGGCCTGCGAGACGCCGAGGCAATGGCGGGTTCGGCCCTGCAGCGAGAACGCGACGCGCGAAAGAAGCGGAGCCGCAAGCAGTTGCAGGAGGAATTTCCGCGGTCGACCGTCGTTCGGGTCGCGCCTGAGCATCGCCTCGTCGGGGGCATGCTTGCCTGCGTCCTCGATGTGACCGGCCGCAACACCGTCAAAGTTGTGGTCGAGTATCTCGGCGGTCTTGTTCATGTCGATCTACCGCTTGAACTAATCGACAAAGTCGCTTAGAATCACTGCAATCTTTGGTGAATTGCAGGCTGTTCTGATTGCGGACCTCGATTAGAGGGAAAACTCGCCGGGCCTTAGGGAGGATGTCACCGCCTCCCGCCATAGCCTAATATTGCCTGAATTTCGGTGCTGACACCTTGCGAAAAGGGACAGGGACGCCATAGCTGGTCAAATGAGCATCGCCGCAGCCCACTACGAAATCTTCTACAAGGAAGTCGCCGAGAGCGGGGTCGTTTGGACCATACGTGACGACGCGGGCTTTCCAACTTCAACAAACCAATCATACGAAGCCGCCATGCCTTTCTGGTCGTCAGAAACTCGGGCTCGGCGCATTCTTGAGACTGTTCCATCCTATCGCGACTTCACGCCACACCAGCTAACCCTGGAGGTGTTTCGCGATCGTTGGTTGGTAGGGTTGGAAAAGGATGCCCTTAGGGTTGGCATAAACTGGAGCGGTGACCGTGCGACTGGCTTCGATGTCGCGCCTGCCGACGTTCGCAGAAGGCTTACATCCGGCTCGTAGAAGAAATGCATCCAAAAATCAGGCGGCCGAAGCCGCCCTCTCTCGTTTCATTATTTGGCGAACATTGTCTTTCCACCAGTCGGCGCGCCGCCCTTGGCCGAGCCCTTCTTGCCAGGGTCGGTGTTTACGTTCTTGGTTGATGCGGCAAGGCCGCGCGATGATCCGAAGGCTAATTCAATCTGACCGGCTCTTTTGACGGTGGACTGCTTTTCGGCTGGCCCCGACGGGACAGCAGCAATGGCGGAAGTCGCGAATGCGAGCGACGCCAGGGCGGCGATAACGATCTTCATTGGTAGTCTCCTAGGTTCGAACTTCCCGCCAAGGAGTGCGGGAGATTTGGCCTAGGACGATCGAGGAGCCGGCGACATACGGCAGGTGTCGTATTTCGACAGTGCGACATCCCGCGAAGTTGACGCATGGCGTGGCGGTCAACGAAGAGGCGCAACGTTATGAACAAGCCACAATTGCGCTCGACGAGCCTCGCACTTCATGCTCCAAAACTGCGTGCCGGAAGTCGCAGGAGTTTAGTTCAGTGAGAGAGTATCTATTCGTGGGGCTACTGCTTCTAGCTGGCTTCATCGTGATTAAGTGGAACCTCAGGGATGCTAAAACGCATCGCTGGAACGTTTCGGACGACAAAAACCGAATTGGTTTCGCATTGCTCTCGCTCGTATTCATCGCTGGCTCAATCGTGTTGCTTTGGCACTGACGAGGAGCGAAGGCGCCTTCAGATCCAGCGCCATTGGTAGTGGCGACCTTTGCCTCCCGCCGGAGAGGTGGATGAATCCGGCAACAATTTCCGCAGGCAGGGCAATCGGTAAGCCGCGTGGCTCATAACCACGAAGAACCGGGTTCGATTCCCGGGCCTGCAACCAGATTTGCGGGAACGCCTCAAGTGCGGTAGGCAAACTCCCAACGGCCGGCGCCATTGAGCTTTAACGCCAGCGCGTCCCATGTCTTCGCCTCTGTGTTCTCGCACAGGTTTCGAAGGTAGGCATCGAGTTCAGAATGATCGAACGACGGCATGATCAGCACGCCCTGTGCGGAAGTGATAGTGGCCGCATACTTCTTCAAGAAGCGGGCCGGCGAGCAAACGACTGCTGTAAAAGCATCCGCTCCGCTCTCGCTGCCTGCATAAAAATCGACGCTGAACTCGAAGTCCTTAGGATTTTGAGGCCGCCAGCCTTCAGCTTGCTTGTCGTGATCCAGAATCCGGTAGCCGTAATATCGGGCCTTCATGCAGTGTGCTCGATTCGAGGGCGATGTGTGCAAGCTTTACCCGATTGAAGGGTTCAACGGGAGCCCGGAGGCGATCGATAGAAGCGGCCCTAAATTCAGATTGCCCGGTAGTGCTGCTGGAAAATGCAGATAGACCCAGACTGGGCAAGCGCGACCACCCGATGACCGAAGTCTATGCGGTGGGGTGGTCGCCTTCAGTTGAGTGTTTCAACCATTTCTCGGGCATCAGACGCCCAAAGCATTTGGTACCTGGCGTAGGTGATACTGCCAGACGCGATGCCCTCGATCATTCTGGCGCAGGTTTGCTGAATGAAGGGGCGAAACTCTGCCTGCCTCGATGGAAGTGCGCCGGTGCGGCTCTCTGTGCAGCGCTCGATCTGGGCCTGACGTGCCTTCGCCGAAGTGCGTAGCTCGGCAGCGATCGCAGCAAATGCAGGCTCGGCCAACGGCTGCTCTTGCTCTGCGAACGCTGATAGAGGCACCGCGATAAACAATACAATTGCGAGCGCCAAACCGGTTCTCATGCAGCCTCCAGGTCATTGCTTTCGTGCGTCTACCCGTAAAGGTTGGACCAATACAACTCCAGGAAATTTGTCGGCGTATAGCAGCCCGGTAGCTCGCATGGCTCATAGCCACGAGGTCGCAGGTTCGAATCCTGTCGCCGCAACCAGATCATCAGGCCGATGCGGTCAATGTCGAGGTTAAGCTTGCTGCCGCCTTCGGAAGCTACCTTCAGGGTCTGCCGGAAGGAAATGGCGATTGGTCGAAGTACACACCATCGGGTGAGCTTGCGATGACGATCACCAACCCGGCCGCCATCGAACAATTCGAAATCGGCGCCGTCTACAAGCTGACGTTCGAAAAGGCCTGACCAGTTCCCCCCAGCCCCGAAAGGAACCAGCATGCGCATGTTCCACTACGCCCACGCTTTCGCCCGTAGCCTCTACCGCGTGTTCGACATCTGCGCCGCGGTCGCAACCGTCGTCGCCTCGCTCACCCTCGCCATCATCCGCTACGGCGTCGGCCACACCTGGCACTCGCTGCGCAGCCTCGGCATCACCGCCTATCGCAAGATCGCTGATCTCCGGCCGGTATACCGCGAGAGCTATGACAGCCACGGCCTCAGCCTCGAACCGGATCGAATGCGAACCTGATCCCGCATGCCTGAAATGGAGAGCCGGGCTTAATGCTCGGCTCTCCAACCACTTAGACCTTTTTAAGGGTTTCTGTCTTGAAGGAATGTCCCTTCAGTTCCCAATTGCCGGCCTGATGATTGAACCAATGGCACCACCAGCCGCCGTCGTTTTGCTTGCTGGAGATGGTCATTGTCGGTCCACCAGAAATCAGTTCCACTGTGTCCCCGGGCTTAAATTCCATTCATTCATCCTTTCGCTCTGTAGTTGCCGTCCATGTCAGTTCTGGAAAGCGCGCGGCACGAGAAATTCGCGCGAGCCGGCCACAAATGCAAGTGGTGATTTGATGCGACCGCAACCACCGACAGAGTTATTCGAGGATTTCAGCGCAGTCAGCTTCGCGCCCGCCGAGGATATGCCCGACTGGGTGCGAGACACCTTCATTGATGGCGGCTCGCCCGTTCACAACCCAGACCACACCCATCTGCGCTTCGCAGACATCGGGTTCCTCTGGACCATTGTCGGCAACAGCAAGAAGGGCCGTCGTGTCATCGGCCAGTGCGAGACAGGATCTCCGCAGGGCACAATGGGCAAGTGGTCACGCGCCCGAGCAGAGATGCAGGTAAAGCAGTGGTTCGGCCACGTCCCTGATTTCATCATCACGCTGGACGCGGATTACTGCAGGGAATGCGGAGACGCCGAGTTCATGGCGCTGGTCGAGCACGAGCTCTATCACGCCGCCCAGGATGTCGACGCATTCGGTGCGCCGAAGTTCAGCCGATCGACCGGCCGCCCGGTGTTCGTCATCCGTGGTCACGATGTCGAGGAGTTCGTCGGCGTTGTCCGTCGCTATGGTGCAGATGCTGCCGGCGTCCGCGCCATGGTCGACGCAGCCAACCAGAAGCCCGAGATCGCAAGAGTGCAGATCGCACATGCATGTGGCACGTGTCAGCTAAGGGTGGCCTAGTCCATATCGAAAGCGGTCAGCTCTTCCATTGCTGCTCGCCCCTCGGCTTTCGCTCGGATACGAGCCCCAACCATGTGGCCTGATCGGATAGGACTGCCGCCATCTAATAGGACCTGCCACTCCCATTGGTGCTGCCCGCGTCCAATGAGGTGCAGTTTTAGTCTATCGGCGCTGTATCGTTCCAATTGCCGCTCCTTTGACGGGACTTTGACGGATCAATGGCCAAACCAAAACTCTCCGATGAGGTCAAGACCTACATCGTGCAGGCGCTGGCTTGCTTCGATAGCCCGTCGGTCGTTGCCGCGGCAGTCAAGAAGGATTTCGGCCTCGATGTGAGCCGACAGCTCGTCGAGAGCCACGACCCGAACAAGAAGGCTGCCTCGGGCCTGGCGCCCAAGTGGCGTGCTCTGTTCGAGGAGACCCGCAAGACGTTCCTTGAGGATACGGCCACCATCGCCATCAGCCACCGCGCCGTTCGGTTGCGGGCTCTACAGCGCATGGCCGAGAAGGCGGAGAACTCCGGCAACATGGTGCTGGCCTCGTCATTGTTGAAGCAAGCGGCGGAAGAGGTGGGCAATGCCTACACCAACCGGCGCGAACTGACGGGGAAGGACGGAAAGGATCTGCCGGTTCCAGTATCACCGGTCACGATCTTCCAGTTACCCGACAATGGCAGGAGCTGAGCAAGGGCAGGGCGCCCAGACAATCATTCGGCCGCAGGCTGGCCCGCAGACAGCATTCCTTGCTTCCCCGGCTGACATCGCCATCTACGGAGGCTCGGCCGGCGGCGGCAAAACCTGGGCACTGCTCATGGAGCCGCTGCGCCACGTGGCCAATCCACAGTTCGGCGCCGTGTTCTTCCGTCGGTCGACGGTGCAGGTGCGAAACGAGGGCGGTCTATGGGACGAGAGCGAGAAGCTCTATCCCTCGATCGGCGCGGTACCGAAAGAGCATGTGCTGCAGTGGAATTTCCCGGCCGGCGCGTCGGTATCGTTCGCTCACCTTGAGCACGACAAGACGGTCCTGAATTGGCAGGGCTCGCAGATCCCGCTGATCTGCTTCGACGAGCTGACGCATTTCAGCGCCAAGCAGTTCTGGTACATGGTTTCGCGTAACCGCTCGATGTGCGGTGTTCGGCCATATATCCGGGCGACCTGCAACCCGGACGCCGATAGCTGGGTTGCCGAGTTCATTTCGTGGTGGATCAACCCAGATACGGGCCTGCCAATACCGGAGCGGGCTGGCAAGCTTCGTTGGTTCGTCCGTATCGGTGACGCCATCGTCTGGGCCGATGATCCGGCGGAATTGTCGGACTACATCAATCCGCTCGACGGCGAGCCGATCCCGCCGAAGTCGGTGACATTCGTCCCGGCCAAGCTGACCGACAACGCGGCGCTGATGGCGGCCGACCCTGGCTATCTCGCCAACCTCATGGCGCTGCCCACGGTTGAGCGCGAGCGTCTGCTCGGTGGTAACTGGAAGATCCGGCCGGCGGCTGGTCTCTTGTTCCGCCGCGGCTGGTGCGAGGTCGTCGATGCAATTCCCGCCGGCGCGCGCTGGATGCGCGGCTGGGACCTGGGCGCAACGCCGAAGACAGAGAGCAACGATCCAGACTGGACCGCCGGCACCAAGATAGGAAAGCTGCCGGATGGCCGATACATCGTCGCCCATCATTGCCGAGATCGCCTGTCACCCTCGGGTGTCGAACGGCTGATCAAGAACACCGCCGAAGCCGACGGCAAGGATACGCAGATATCGCTGCCGCAGGATCCGGGGCAGGCGGGCAAATCGCAGGTCACCAACCTGACGAAGATGCTCGCCGGCTTCACCGTTCGGGCCACGCCGGAATCCGGCGACAAGATCACGCGCTTCAGTCCGTTCTCGGCTCAGGTGGAAGCGGGCAATGTCCTGGTCCTTCGGGGACCATGGAACGAGGCTTGGTTTTCATCGCTCGAGGGTTTCCCCGAAGCGGCACATGACGATGACGCCGACAGCACGAGCCGTGCTTTCAACGCGCTGTTGAGCGCAAGCACGTTCACGCTGGCGAACGTTTAGGAGCGGACATGGGTAACATAATCGCGTTCGTCCGCGACAGCCTGACGAACATGGTCGCCAACCTCGGCACGAGCCGGGACAAGGCGTCTGCCACGTTCTACTCAATGCCGATGCTTTCGGACGAGGAGCTGCTGAACGCCTACCGTGGCGCTTGGTTGCCACGGAAGATCGTTGACATTCCGGCATTCGACAGCGTGCGTGCCTGGCGGGACTGGCAGGCAACCAAGCCGCAGATTGAGGCGATCGAGGCGGAAGAGAAGCGTCTGAACGTCAAGGGCAAGATCCTTGAGGCGAAGATCAAGGCACGGCTCTGGGGCGGCGCTGCATTGGTCATCGGTACTGGCGAGCAGGATCTCACCACGCCGCTGGATGTCGAGCGTATCGGCAAGGGCGGGTTGAAATACCTGACGGTCATGTCGCGTCGCCAACTGACGGCCGGCGAGGTCGAGCGCGACCCGGCATCGGAATGGTACGGCAAGCCGAAGATCTACCAGGTGAGTTCAGCCAACGGCCGTCAGGTCGAAATTCATCCATCGCGCCTGGTCATCTTCAACGGCAACCCGGCGCCGGACGACGAGATTGTCACAAGCGCCTATCCGGGTTGGGGCGACAGTGTCCTCTTGTCGGTCGTCGAGGCTATCAAACAGGCCGATGGCACGGCGGCGAACATTGCGAGCCTCGTTTTCGAGGCCAAGGTCAACATTATCCGGCTTCCGGACTTTATGCAGAACATCGGCAACGCCGAGTACCGCGCGAAGATCCTGGAGCGCTACACACTCGCCGCCACGGCCAAGGGCATCAACGGCGACCTGCTGCTCGACAAGGAAGAGGAGTTCGAACAGAAGACGGCGAGCTTCGCCACGCTTCCGGAAATCCTCATGTCCTTCCTGCAGATTGTTTCCGGCGCGGCCGACATTCCCGCAACCCGGCTTCTCGGCCAGTCACCGGCCGGCATGAATGCCACAGGCGAAAGCGACCTGCGCAACTACTACGATCGCCTGCAGGCCATGCAGGAAGTCGAGATGAAGCCGGCCATGATGCGGCTCGACGAGTGCATCATCCGCAGCGGTACCGGCTCACGCGACGCCGACATCTACTATGAGTGGGCGCCGCTCTGGGGCATGTCCGAAAAGGAAAAAGCCGACGTCTTCAAGACGAAAGCCGACGCCGCGCGGCAGTTGGTGGGCACTTCACCGGGGCAGGAAATTATTCCTCGCGAGCCGTTTCTGACGCCTTGGTCAATGCGCTTGTGGAAGATGGGTCTTTGCCTGGTCTCGATGCTGCCGTGGAGGAACATGGCAGATTATCCGAACAAGAGGCATCGCCGGAAGAGCTCACTGCAGCAACAGCAGAGTCAGATTCAATGGTTCAAACCTTGGCTACTTGACGTTGTGCTATCCGCTCCCCAAAGTCATGGCAAGAGCGCAACCAGCAACATGAGGCAACCGGCAATGCTAACTGATGAGCAGGCCAAAGCGGCTCAGGAAATCGCCAAGTTAGGTCAAAAAAGTCTCGAAACAGGTGAGAAGGTTGGTGGGTTCTTTCGAACGACGTTTAGAGCGTCAATCGCTAACTTAGCTGAAGCTGCTGCTGATTGGACAACTGGCTTCAAGGTCAGGAATCGTGCCGCCGTTTTCATCACAACGCGCAAAAAGCTCGATGAATTAGGCGTCTCTTGGGCTGACGTTACTCTTGATGATCGTTCTGCGGTGCCGTTGATTGAAGCTTTGGAGCTTGAGGCGGATCCGGCGCTGCAGGAAGTGTGGGCACAATATATCGCTAACTCTTTGGCTCCTGACCAGCCAGTAACAATCAACCGGCTCGTCACGAACATTGTAAGAAACCTAGAACCTCACGATCTGAAAATCATTCAGCGACTGTCCCTGGATGATTTATCCCAGGCCAAGGCCGAAGCGCAGAAAATGACAGCCGACGATTTCGGGATTGATCCACAGGCTTTAGATTTTTCGTTAGCTCGTTTCGTGGCCTTGGGGTTGTTTGCTTTTGATAACGTGGACGGCCTGACGTTCTCAGGTGCAGATGCCTGCAAACCATGTCGGCTGAGCATTGATACGCGGTTTGGAGAGTACCGTGCGCAGCCGCTTTTGATGTTGTTCTTGCAGTCTATCGCCACCCCTCACGAGGGTGGTTAATCGCAACGAGACGGGCAAGACGCCGTTTTTAATCGCCACGCGGCTCGAATGCCGTGGGGGTATAGAATTCCTTGACCGACCTCCGAACCGAGCTGTCCGGTAGATATCGAGGTATACGGAAGCGGTTGAGATACTCTGATAAATCGCGTGAATCCTTGGTTAGGCCGTTTAGTACTAGCAACGCCACCTCCGGACTACCGAGTTGCCCCCGCAAGAGGTTCCCATACTGAACCTTTTCCTCTTCGGTCAGCACAGAGTCTTGATGGATTCTGCGCAAAATTGTGTAGATCAACCTGAAATAAGGACCGAGGCCGTCCTCGCTCCTTATGTGAATGTGCCCCTTATAAAGTTTGGCAATTTCGGTTTTAGAAAGCTTCCTGTCGATTGGCGTTTCGCGAATCAACAAATGCTTGGCGTCTTCGTAGGCGCCTTTCAACGCGCGCCCTCCAACCAAGCGACCGTTTTTTGTCTTGGTTGTGGTTGTGTAAACGATCTCCGCGCGCACCTGCCGCATTAGGTCAAGCAGCTGAAAAAAGGAACTTTCGAAGCGTTGCCGGTGCAAATCAGCTTGCGCTCTACCAATCTCCTTCTGTTGGTTGCGGATTGAGAAGCCCTGAATGATCAGAGTGACCATAACCGCGAGGAAGCCGAATGCAGCAAACAGAGCGTTCAGGGGACCGAAAGAGTCTCCGATTGTTCCAGAAGCGGCGATGAGGTCGAAGTCGTACGCCAAGTACCGAGCAGCTAATGTCGGCCCCAGATAGAACCACCCGGCAAGAATTGCCGTCAAGAGTGTGGCTATAGTCAGCGCCGAGACGGCTACGATCCACGACTGAGTTCTTGTCATACATTCCTCGTGACTAGCGGTTGCACGGCGATCAACGCTTCATCAGTGCACTGGCGATTTCAAAAGATTGGTTAACGGGATGCAATTCACAGACGCTGCACCGATCGCGGGCACGCGACGGACCGCCGACGGCTACCTTGTCGCCGAGGTCCGCACCGCGCGCACCGGCATCCAGGACTATGCCGGCCATGAAGTGGGCAAGTCGGAAATGCCTGTCGTGAAGGTGTACCGGCCTCCCGACCAGGTTTTCTCCCGCGATAGCCTTAGCTCATACGCCCACAAGCCGGTCACGAACGATCACCCGGACGAAGCCGTCAGCGCCACCAACTGGAAAGACCTAGCCGTCGGTCAGATCGGTGACGAGGTCGCACGCGATGGCGAGTTCGTCCGCATCCCGCTCATCGTCATGGATGCTGCCGCCATCAAATCCGTCGACGAGGGCAAGCGGGAGCTATCCGCCGGCTACACCTGCGATCTCGCATGGGAGCCGGGCACCACGCCCGAAGGCGAGAAGTACGACGCCATCCAGAAAGATATCCGGATCAACCACGTTGCCATCGTGCAGCGCGGCCGCGCCGGATCACAAGCTCGCATCGGCGACGGTGTGAGGTCGTGGGGCGCTGCCCCGTTCACCAGTGATCATAAACCGCAAGAGGAAAAGATCATGACCCTGAAGACGGTTACCGTCGATGGCATCCCGGTTGAAGTAACCGACCAGGGTGCCACGGTGATCGGCACGCTGCAGCAGCGCCTTGCCGACGCCGTATCCAAAATGACCGCCACTGAAACGGCACATCAGACGGCACTGGCCGCCAAGGATGCCGACCTGGCGAAGAAGGACGCTAAGATTGACGAGCTCACCGGCAAGATCCTTTCGGATGCCGACCTCGACAAGCGCGTTCAGGCCCGCGGCGATCTCATCGCCACCGCCAAGGCAATCGCCAATGACGTCAAGACCGAGGGCCTGTCCGACGCTGCCATCCGCAAGGCCGTCGTTACCGCCAAGATCGGCGACGCCGCCGTTGCCGGCAAGTCCGACGCCTACATCGACGCCCGCTTCGACACGCTCGTCGAGGACGCGGCGAGGAACCCCAGCGACCCGTTCCGCAATGCCGTGAAGCAGGGGCTCACCTCGGATGCGGACCTCACCGATTCCAACAAGGCTTACGAGGCAATGCTAGCCCGCGATCGTAACGCCTGGATGGGCAATCAGAAGGAGAACGCATAATGGCCTTTCCTCCCATCTCCTATTCGCGCGACACGCCGGCCGGCTATCCCGGTATGATCGCCACCACTGAGCCGCCTTTCATCACGTCGATGATCGTTGCGGCCGCTTCCGGCAATATCCCGTTCGGCGTGGGCGTGATCTACGACACGGTCGAAGACACGGTGAAGCTGCCGGCAGCGATCGGAAAGTTCGCCGGCGTTGCCGTCGTCGATCGCACGCTGCCCTACGCTAACGGCGAGGTCTACAAGCCGTACGACCAGATCAGCGTTATGAAGAACGGTTCGATTTGGGTCACCGCGCTCGTCGCCGTCGCTCAGGGCGACCCGGTCTATATGACCCCGACTGGCGGCTTCACCAACGTTTCCAACTCGGCAGCCAACCAGCTGATCGAAAATGCCGAATGGGCAAGCGTCACGAGCGGTACCAACCAGCTCGCGCGTCTCCGCCTTGGCGTCACCAAGTAAGGAGAACGCACATGTTCACCACTGACGCGCCCGCGCTGGCGCTGAACTTCCTGCGCACGGCTCAGAACTACATCGAGCCGGGCATCTACGCTCGCCAGTATCCGGACTTCCAGTATCGCGAGCTCGTGCCCGTCGATAACTCGGCGCCGGACTGGACCACGGCTATCGACTTCTTTTCGATGGGCGATGACGTCGGCCAGGCCCGCGAGTTCGCGGCGGATGGCGATGACATCCCATTCGTCGACTTCAAGCTGGACAGCGGCAACAGCCGTGTCTGGATGGCGGCGATCGGCTACCGGTACAATCTGCAGGAGCTTGCCCATGCCCAGGCATACGGCATCCGCCTGCAGAACGACCGCGCCGATGCGGCCCGTCGGAAGTACGAGCAATACGTCGACAACGTCGCGTTCCTGGGTCGCTCCAAGCTCGGCATGACCGGCCTGCTCAACACCACGTCCGTCACGGCCATTACCGCGGCGAACGGCGCGGGCGGCACCGCGACTTGGACCACCAAGACGGCCGACGAGATCCTCGCCGACGTCAACAGCGTGCTCGGGGTCATCTTCACCGCGTCCAACGGCATCGAGCAGGCCGACACAATCCTGCTCGACCAGGATCGGTATGCGCTCATCGCGACCAAGCGTCTGGACGCGACGATGACCACGACCATCCTGGAGCATATCCAGCGGGCGAACATCTACACGATCCGGACCGGCCGGCCGCTGACTATTCGGGCAGTCTTCGGTCTGGAAACCGCCGGCGCCGGTAGCACTCACCGCATGGTGGCCTATCGCCGCTCGCCTGACGTCGTGAAGATGCACGTGCCTATGCCGCTCCGCTGGCTGCAGGCCGAACAGCGTCTGCTGAAGTTCGAAGTGCCGGGCATCTTCCGCCTCGGCGGTGTCGAAGTTCGTCGTCCGGGCGCCATGCGCTACCTCGACGGCATCTGAGGAGTACTCGCTATGTCTAAGATTACTATTCAGAATACGCGCCCGGGCGGCTTCGGCATCCCGGGCGGCCCGGTCATTGCAGCCGGCGCTTCACTTGAAGTCGAAGCGGCCGACTGGAAGACGGTGAAGGACCATCCAGTGGTGAAAGCCTGGGTGGATGCGGGCCATCTGAAACTCGACGGCGATGAGGCTGTCGCTGACGAAGGCAGCTCTTCCAAGTCCGTGACGGAAGTCCTCGCCATGGCGAACGATCCGAACGTGCAGTTCATGTCCTTCAAGTCTGCGGCCTCCAAGCTTCTCGGCGATAAGACGCCCGCGAAGAAGGACGAGATCGTCGCCGCTCTCGAAGAACTGGCAACCAACCCCGGCGCATAAGCGCCGGGTTCTACCCATCGGAGAATGACATGGCTGGATATGGAACAGATGCAGAGTTCAAGACCTACGCTGCAGCCGCCGGCTATGTCATTCCTGAGGGGACGACCGATCCTCAGATTGCCGCAGCTCGTCAGCGCGGCGCTCTGGTGATCGATCGGTATGAGCCGAGGTTCAGCGGCCAAAGGGCCGGTGGGTATGCCCAAGAGCGGGCATGGCCGCGCACAGGCGCCACGACCTACTATGGCGAGGCTATCCCCTCGAACGAAATCCCCGTGGCGATCATCAACGCCTCATACGAGGCGGCATTCCTCGAGTTGACGAACCCAGGCAGCCTTTCGCCGGTGGTGACCGGCACGCAAACGGTGAAACGCGAGAAGATCGGACAGCTTGAAGTCGAATATTCAACTTCTTCCTCAACGAACCTCGATGACCTCGTCGCGCTCGCAACACCGGTCGTGACCGCGATCGAAGGGCTGCTCGGGCAATTCCTGACGCCGGTCTGGCCGGGTGCGTTGGTGGTGTAGGTGTGCCGATCAGAACACGCCCAGAGAGCTGAGTAACGAAACCGCGCCGACGATCAGAATGACGATCTGAGCCATCTGCTTCATCCTAGAGTCGATCGGAAGCTTCTGGACGAGATAGAGCACTACGGCGACGAAAAGGACTGTGACGAGGATGCTGATAGCGGCGGTCATGAGCCCAGATCCTTGAGAAAGCGTCGCGGAGATGAAGGCGTAAATATGCCCAGGCTCTCAAAAAGGAAGAGCTAAAGATGTCGAACCCACTTTATGCCCGCCTGCAAGCCACGGCACAGCGGCTCATTGCCAAGTACGGCCAAGCTGGCGTCGTCACGCGCCTCACGCCACCCGACCCAATCTTGGGAGGTGAGCCAGTCCCGACGCCTTACCCGGCAACGCTGGTCCCGATGGCCTACGAGGCACGTTACATCGACGGGACCACTATCCGCAGCGGTGACATGCACATCTACATTTCGTCCGTCGGCCTCGCGATCGAGCCCACTGTCGGCGACATCGTCACTGCCAACGGTACCGACTACGCCATCGTGAATGGCGACCCGAACAAATACGACGGCGTGACGAACGTTGTTTTCATCGTCCAGGGGCGAACGGCCTCCTAGCCTCGGTCAAGCAAGGCGCGGATCGGGTCGGCAACCACATCGAGGGCATTTGCGATCGATTGGGTGACTGGATCCGGTGGGCCGATAAACGCTTGAAACATGATGGCGACGATCAGCAAAACCAAGCCCGCGCGAGCCAAGCCTTGCGTGTAGAAAGCCAGTGGAATGAAAACGAGCAACAAGAGGATCATACGAGCCCTGAGATTGCCAGCTAACGGTCTGTGGTTAGCCACCATCATAGTCCTTCCTGCCGGCCAAAAAACGAGAATCGTATGACATTCGACGAATTGCTCGCCACGTACGAACCACGCCTTGCCGCGGCATTTAGAGAGGCGGTGGACGACATCAAGTCGAATATCATCCTCGCACGTGTCGTCGAACGCCTCGAACGCGGCGATGTGAATGGCGCGATCGAGGCCATGCAGCTTGAGCCAGAGGCATTCTCGGCGCTCGAAATCGCCCTGCAAGAGGCGTTCAACGCCGGCGGCACCAATGCCGTTGGCGAACTACCAAAGGTAATGGACCAGCAGGGCAACCGTGTCATATGGCGCTTTGGTGTCCGCAATCCGGTTGCCGAGGCGATCCTGCGCGATCTGTCTTCGACGATGGTCACGCACATCACCGAGGATCAACGGCAGGGTGTCCGCCAGGCATTGGAACAAGGGCTTGCCCGAGGAGCAAACCCGCGTGCGACAGCTCTTGATGTCGTCGGCCGTCAGAACCGTGTCACCGGCCGCCGTGAGGGTGGCGTCATTGGCCTGACCCGGTACCAGATTGATTTCATCGAGCGGGCCCGAGGCAATCTCGCATCGGGCGATCCAGACCTGATGAAGAAGTATTTCGAGCTCAAGACCCGGGATAAGCGCTTTGACCGCTCAGTGTCGGCCGCCATTCGCGAAGGCAAGCCGGTCGCTGCTGATGCGCTGACCAGGATCATCGGTAGGCTCAACGACAAGAACCTGTTGCTCCGCGGCGAAATGTTGGCGCGCACCGAAACCATGATGGCACTCGGCTCCGCACGTGACGAAGCGATGCGGCAGCAGATCGAGGTTGGCAAGGTGCAGGCGCAGGACGTCACCAAGATTTGGCGATCCGCCGGCGACAGCCGCGTTCGGCACACGCACCGTGTTCTGAACGGCAACGGCGTCGGCATCGACGAGGTGTTTCAGAGCCCATCAGGTGCGCTTCTTCGCTATCCAGGTGACCCGCGCGCGCCGATCATGGAAACGTCAGGTTGCCGTTGCCGATTGGAATACAAGATCGACTACATCGGCGCCGTCGTGCGTCGATACCGAGCCGAGGCGGCTTGATGGCAACGCTTTCATTCAGCGCGGCGGTCGCACAGTGGGCGGACAAGGTCGAGGGCGCAGTCGAGGCTGTGTTCAAAGAGGCTACTCAAGAGGTCGTCGAGGAGATGCAGAAGCCGACCGGGCAGGGCGGGCGCATGCGCGTTGACACCGGCTTTCTCCGGGCGTCGCTCCTCGCTTCTACCTCGGCGATGCCCTCGATTGTTCCGGGCAAGAACCCGGCGGCCGGATCTGGGCCAAACAGCTATGCGACGACGTTCGACCAGGTCGAGGCAGTAATCGCCGGAGCCGATATCGGAGAGACTCTCTATTTTGGCTACACCGCGGCCTATGCCGGCCACCGGGAATATGGATCGAACGGCCAGCCTGCCGATGGCTTCGTTCGCCTCGCCGCTCAGAACTGGCCAATCATCGTGGATCGTAAGGCTGGCGAGTTGAAGGCCCGTCTGGGTCTTTGATCGCTGCGTTGGTATCGATGTTCTTTTCAATCGCTGCCAGCAAACCAAGCTGAAGCATCGTCAGCGCTTTCCGGGCGGCCTTGAGAGAGGTGTCGCCTCGCACTGTTGCGGCGCTATCCCGGCCCAATGCCAGCAGTGCCGCATGGATGCGCTCGTACACTTCATCGTCGCTGAGAGGCGGCTTTTCAGACATAGGCAACCGATACATGGCCGTTGGTTCCGACGCAATCATCTTCAAAGCGCTCACCGATCGACTGCGCGCGATGCCGCAGGTGCTGCCAATCGCCGGGCCGAACGTCGTGTTCCCGGTCGCTGGGCAGCCATCGCCGCCAAAGTACCTGCGCCTTGCCTTCATGCCTAACCAGACGCGCCAGGTGACCATGGGCGACGATCCGCAACAGAAGCGCGGGTTGCTTCAGGTCTCGGTGGTTTGGCCGGTCGGGCAGGGGATCATCGACGCCCTCGAAGTCGTCGACCAGGTCATCGACCACTTCAAGAACCAAACGCTATTCGCCTCTGGCGTGAGGATCACGATCAGCAGCGAGCCATGGGCGGCAGGCCCGCTCCAAGAGAGTGAACGGGTCCAGATCCCGATCACCATCCCCTACCACGCCTTCGAACCGGAGAACTAACATGGCAAACAAGGCAACGAAGAAGGGCAGCAAGGTCTATGTTTGCGCGCTAGCCCAGAATACCGATCTCATCCAGTCCGCCTTTGTAGCGCTGACCTGGGTGCAGGTTGGCAAGGTCGGAAATGTCGGTGATTTCGGAGCCGACAGCACCATGAACAGCTACAACACGCTCGACGAGCCGGTGACCCAGAAACAGAAGGGCACCGCCAACGCCGGCGATCCTCAGATCGAGGTCGCTTCGGTCTTCGACGATGCGGGTCAGATGATCCTGCGCACCTTCGGCGACCCGCTCAATCTCGACAATATGGCCATCAAGATCGAACGCAACGACGGCGGCGCCGGCAAGACGAATACCATTTTTTACAGCCGCGGCGTTGTCTCCGGCCCGCTCTATCCGGGCGGCGGCTCCGACGACTTCGAACTCGAACGCTTCACGATCGGCCTCAACC
Organism: Ensifer sp. 1H6; assembly: GCF_001976035.1. Classification (NCBI taxonomy): domain Bacteria; kingdom Pseudomonadati; phylum Pseudomonadota; class Alphaproteobacteria; order Hyphomicrobiales; family Rhizobiaceae; genus Ensifer; species Ensifer sp. 1H6. The sequence goes on from NZ_MOAI01000026.1 coordinate 24,842, forward strand.
AGCTGCCGATCCGCGTCAATCCGACCCCCATTCCGTAATCTGAGGTGAAAACATGGACATTTCCAAGCTCGTCAATTCCGAAGACCTTTTCGAACTGAAGCTCACCGGCCCGGACACCGACGAGCTCATCGGCATTCGCTTCATGATCCGCTCGGCCGAGAGCGACGCTGTAAAGCGTGTCGTTCGCCAGCACAGCGATAAGTTCCTTGCCAGCCGCAAGAAGAAGCTCACGTCGAGCAAGGTCGAGGCCGAATATCTCGACAAGGCTGCCGCTTCCGTCGCCTCGTGGGACTGGGGCGACCATGACTGGAAGGGCGACAAGCCGGAATGCACCTTTGAGCAGGTGCGTGAGGTCCTCGAAGAAGCCGGCTGGATCTATGACCAGATCGCGGCGGCTTCGGAGGATCGGGCAAATTTTACGAAGAGCTCGGCGTAGCCCTAGCCGAGGCGGTCGCTGTCGTCGCTCGTTACGACAGCGTCCGCGACAAGGAAGGCGAGACCAGGCGCGAGCGCAATGAAGCCTTCGACACGGAAAGCCCAGAAACGGAGGTGCCGGACCACGGAGCCTTTATCTGGGACTGGTTTTGGGAGCTCCGGCAGTCGCAGGCGCCGGGGTTCTCAGGGCCAGTCCCTGTTTCCAATCTTGAGCTCCTGGCTTGGTGCCAAATCACGGGCAACCTGGTCACACGCGAGGAGGTTTTAATCCTCAAGTCGATGGATGCGCGGTTCTGCAAAGAGATTGAGAAGGAAAGCGAGTCGATTAGAACGCGCGAAGCCAAGTAGCACAAGGCTTGCTCCCTGTGGGATTGTACGGCGCACTGCCCGGAAACAAGACCCGAGGGGAAGTCTCGGGTCTTCATGTATGTCATCGGGCGACCGTCTAATCTCTTGTTTCGGGTTGCCCTTCCTCGGGATCATGCTCGAACAATTTCACGACCAAGCTGGCGACCTCAATCTCATCATCGTCGTCAATGCCGATAAAGAGACGGATCTTTCCCTCTTCTTCCATCCCAAGTTCTAAGCCCATTGGGGTGAGCACCACGGCGATTTGGTCCATATCGTCCTCGCCATGTATCGATGTCGACTGTTTCGCCATCGTTACGAGATCACCGCCGTTCTTTGGTTCGAAGGTGACGTGCAAGCGAACCTTATGCTTGCCAGCGGGAAGATCATTGATCTGGATGAAGTTGTTGACCGTTTTCCCAAGGTCCTTTTCGAGAAAGATGATGCCAGGATAAACGCCAATTAGAATGAAAGTGCCCTCTGCGTCCCGGCGAACATGGTCGCAAAAGAGCGCTTGGATCTTTACTTCCATGACAATGCCGCTCTGGATGAATGCTTAGCTTTTTTCGGGACCTCAGAGACGTAAATGACATCAATGTCGGTTTGGGATCTCGCGAAACATGTGGCGTGCCGCATATTGCCGACTGGTTCATCCAACGGTTGGAAGGAGGATGCGCTCAAGAGGCTCCCGTCAATAGCAAACAGCAGCTCTGCGACCGTATCGATTGTCCAGTTTCCAGGGGCACCCAACAGACGAGTGATCTGGGCAGGATCTTTGTCCAACCTGCGCGCGAGCGTTGCCTTAGTGACACCCGACTCAACGCAGTTCCGCAAAACAAGATCGAACAGTTCCTCCCGAGCGGACTCGCTGGCGTAGCCGATAGCTCTCTTGGAAACTTTTTCGTCCCCAGTGGGTCTAGCCAATATGGAAGTGTTTTGAGACATGATCTTCAATTCTATCTGAACGAATGGGGGGCGTTTTGGGGAACAAGCTGTCCCACTGGGCTCTACATCGTGCGACCTCAGCGGCGAAGTCGCAATTTTCCCTGGGGTACCAAGTCAGAAGAACGAGAACGTCCTTCGTCGCAAAGCCGCCGAAGAGTCGTACGGCTGGGTTTGGATCGTTAATCCGATAGTCAAATATTCCTTCACCCCTTGGATCGACGCGGGCAATCTGGCTTCGAGCTTCTTTATCATGCGGATCCATCCCAACCGTTACATAACTGCCGTTTGAGAAACGCTCCAATACGCCAATAGTTCGACCTGAAACACTTTCGTATTCCTCATCGATCGACCCATCCCAAGTGATGAAGCTTCTCGCTTCCCCGCCAATGAAGATATGGCGCTTTACCAAGAAAGATAGCCTCACTGGTTCCAGAAGGGAGAGGTGACCGGCATTGCAGTGCGCTTCTATCTCATTTTCTATTGACATATAAGTCAACAAATCCGCGTTAGCAATTAGTTAATAGGGTTAACTTTTTGTAAGGTTTGGAGTGCGAATTCACCCGAAAGGAGGGCAAACCGAAGCGACGTCCGTTAGGAATTGCTCTTTGTGGGCTAAAGAATGCAATCCATCACGAATCGCAATGTAGAGTCGAGTCGAATTTTTTACTCTACCCGTTGTCGCTGATGTTGATGTCTAGGTCGTGCTCTGGTCGAGCGGCAGGTAGCCATGCCCGATAAGGCAGTCGCGTAGGCTCCGATGGAGCGCCTCCTCGCGGTCGATGTTCGGGCCATGTAGGAGGCAGGGCGGTTTCGACCCACGATCGTCTTTAGTCTCGCTCATTTCGGCCACACCAGATAAACGTTGACCATCGTGAGAACCAAGACCAAGCCCGTCATCACTGTGATGGCAACCGTCATGTCACGCATCTGCTTCGTAAAATTGAGAATGAGTAGGCTTTGCTCCTCGGCGTCACGTCGAGCTATCTCATCTCGGTAATAGTTCAAACCGGAAACGGTATGGGGCGCGACCACGTCGTACTTTTGGATCAACGTCTCTTTCGACTCTTCCCGCAGCTTCTTATAGCTTTCCACCATCGCCCACTCCCTCGATCCTACCTCAAATACCCAACGCGGCCACGTGCGCCCTACTTGAACTCTTCCTTGGTGCCGTCTTCGTAGACGACGCCGCGAACGCAGGTTGTCACCTTTACGTCGTTGCGCGCCAGTTTTGCTGCCCGGTCCAGCTTGGTTCCGGAGAACGAGCCGTGGGCATCGAATGAGGCACCCACGGCGAGGCTTTCGTCGCTATCAGCAGGAACCTGGCCGATTCTCTGACCCAACGTGTCTTCAAAGACCACGCTGGCGTCGATCATCCTGGTGGGCTTCTTAAAGCTGCTTGCTAAGGTGACGGCCACCTCTGCCTCTTCTTCGGCATTAACGGTCACGGACCAGTCCGAAACCGACAGCAAGTCGGACTTGCATCCCGCATTGGCGTTTCCGGCGGCGAGCAACGCCACTACTGCACCGATTAACATAAAGCGCATGAATCATCCTCCGATTGAAGGGCAGGACGATAGCGCACGTTCTTTGAAAAGGAAAAGCGATGACGGATGTCGCAACTCTCGGTTTGAAGGTGGAAAGCGGCTCAGTTGAAAAGGGAACGCAGGCGCTCAATCAGCTGTCGGGAGCGGCGGCTCGCGCAGAAGCCGCAGCCAATGGACTTTCTGGGGCCAATCGTGGTGCTAGCGGCGCAGCGGCCGCCGCCGCAAAGGCATATGCGACCGAGGGAGCCGCCGCAGCTTCCGCATCGAAGCAAATTGAGATGATGAAGCGGGCAGCGAACCAAAATATGGCTGGCGCGGGCGGTAGAGGCAATCTCGCGAACATTGCAGCCCAATTTCAAGACATTGCCGTCTCTGCCCAAATGGGTATGGGACCGATGCAAATAGCCTTGCAGCAGGGCACTCAGCTCGCGGCCGTGTTGTCGACGATGGAGAGCCCCGTGAAGGGGCTTGGCCAAGCGATTCTGTCAGTCATCTCCCCGGTGAGCCTAGTGACTATCGGTGTGATAGCGCTTGTGGCTGCGTTATTGCAGTTCTTGAATTGGTCTAAACTTGCGCAGTCAGCATTGATCGCCCTTGCCGACGTGCTCGAAGCTATCGCACCATACGCGGTGGCCGCAGCGGCGGCCCTGGCGTTAATTTATGCGCCAGCGATCGTCGGCGGCATCGTCACCTTGATAGCATTTCTGGGTAGACTGGTTGTCCAACTCGGGATCCTTGCTGGCGCGTTCATCCTGGCAAACCCAGTTCTCGCCTTCGTTGCTGGCATAACTGCTGCTGTTGCCGCGGCGAACATCTTTCGCGATGAATTGGCTCAGATATTTGGTCGCGACATCGTCGCGGACGCCAAAGCAGGCGTGAATTTCATAATCGCGGCCTTTGTTGGAGGCTTCAACGGAATTAAATCCGCATGGTCATTGCTCCCTGCAGCTCTGGGAGCTGTGATCTACAGTACCGCTCAGCTGGTATTGAAGGGCACCGAGATGATGGTGAACAAGGTGATCTCGATGATCTCTGACTTCATCAGCGGAACCTACGACGCCCTCAGCGGCCTAGCTGGAAAAGTCGGTCTCGATATCGGAACGTTCGGTGGAATCGATCCCGTAGACTTTGGAACAGTCAGGAACCCTTACAAGGACGAAGCACTAGAAGCCGCCAGCATCATCGCGAAAGAGATGAAAACAGCCCAAGGCACCGACTACGTTGGCAAAGGTATCGAGGCTATTGGCGAGTACGCCTCAACGGCGGCCGGCAAGATCAAGGATCTCGCCAAGGGCCTGACCGACGTCGACGAGAAGTCAAAGAAGCGGGCCGGCGGCAAGAGCGACCTCGAAAAATACGATGACATCGTCAAGGGCGCCGAACGGCAGATTGCTGCGCTCGAGGCGGAGCGGGACGCCTTCGGTCTGACGGAAGAAGCCGCGGCCGCGCTGCGCTACGAAACCCAGTTCCTGAACGAGGCGCAGCAGCGGGGCATCTCGCTCACTGACGCACAGAAGAGCGAACTATCCGCGCTCGCCCAGGTCATGGCTTCGGTCGAGGCCGAAACCATCCGCATGGGCGAGGCTATCGAGTTCTCGAAGATGCTCACCCATAGCTTCTTTGACGACTTCTTTGCCGGGCTTGAGCGTGGCAAGTCGGTTTGGGAGTCGTTCGGCGATGCCGCGTTGGGCGTGCTCGACAGGATCGCCGACAAGCTGCTGACCGACGTCATCGACGCCGTATTTGAAGTTGGCTACGCCGGGAAGGGCGCCGGTGGCGGTGGTCTGCTGGGTCTGCTCGGCGGCTTGTTCGGTGGCGGCAAGACAGCCGTCGATCCGTGGGCCGGTCTTCGCGGTTACGCGAGCGGCACGTCTTCGGCCCGCCCGGGTGTCGCTTGGGTTGGTGAGAAGGGGCCCGAGCTCGTCCGGTTTAGGGGTGGCGAGGAAGTCGTACCGAACCATCGCCTGCATAACGCCGCGAACACCAACATGGCTGCACTTGGCAATGCGTCGGGACCGTCTTCGGGGTCAATGCAATTGAGCCATACCGTCATTGAGGTTCGGATGTCACCGGACGTCGAAGCTCGGATCGTCGAGCAAGCTGGCAATAACACGATCCAGATCGTGCAGCAGAACAACAGCAACAACCGGGAAATCTACACGAACGGGGAGTCACAATTTGGCTGATCCAATCAGTTTACCGGTCTTGCCCTGGAAGGATTGCAGCTTCGATCCGATCAGCCCGAGCGACGTTTCGCTAATGGAGGGTCGCCGCACAGAACAGGTGTCGTCGATGACGGCGTACTGGCGGGCCTCCTACTCGACGAATTGGCTGACGCCGGCACAGTACGGTGTCTTTGATGCATTCGTCATGCTGGCCAGCTCTAGGGGCGCTCCATTCCTCGGCTTCGATCTCTTCCGGCCTCGACCCATTGCCCACAACGCTGGAAAGCCTCTGTCTGGCACAAAAGCCGGCGGCGGTGCCTTTAATGGTCAAGCCGTCCTGCAATCCATCGTCAACAACGGCACCATCATCGTTTCGGGTCTCCCAGCCGGGTTCAAGCTCTCGCCGGGTGACTATGTCGAGCTCAGGCAGTCGGCGTTGGTTCGATCTCTTCACCGCATAGTGGCACCGGCAACAGCCAACAGCAGCGGCGTGGTAACGCTCGCGATCATGTTCGCTCTGGACCTGCAGCACTTCACTACGGCGGCGTCGGTCCATTTCGAAAAACCTTGCTGTGTCATGACCATGGATGCGGGCAGCGTATCCGCCCCCAAGTCCTGGGCGGGGCGCGAGGGTTCATTTTCAGCGACAGAGGTCTTTTTCTCATGACGATCTTAGACCCGGCAGTCGCCGCCGCACTCGAAGGCGGGAACATTTCGCGCCTTGATCTCGTCCGCTTCGATTTACCAGGGCGAGCGCCCGTCGGTTATCATCGAGGTGGGAGGGACTACACCTATAACGGCATCGTCTACCTGCCCAATCGGTTCCTCGAGCACGGCGACATGCGCAGTGCGCTAGGCGTATCGGTCACTAGCCGGATCATCAAATTCTCGAACATCCCCGTCGCCGATCCTGACGACGCCATCGCAATGGTCGAGCAATACGACTACCCGAATGCGCCGGTAATCATTAGTCACCTTGCTGGCCTGCCGAATTCCAGCACCGTGCTCGGCGTTCTGGCTTCGAGCGTCTACGAGATAGACAAGGTGACCTACGATAAGAGCGCTGCCGACGATAAAGGCACGCGGTCACTCACACTAACGATCGAGCTGCAGCCCCCCCGGCCGCTCGGCACGCGGGCAAACGCTGGTCAAGCGCAGCCTTGCCGAGCAGCAGTTTGACAATGACGAAACCGACACGGGCCTCGAATACGTGGCGACGGTCGGCACCATCCCCGAAGAGTGGGGACAGGTTTCGAGGTAATCATGAACCGCTTTCGCATTGTCGAGGCCACGCTGACGCGTGAGCTATCGACCCCCTATGCCTATGGCCCGGCAGATTGCTTTCATCTGGGCTGCGCCATGGCGGACGCCCTGCACGGCGGCTCTCTCGTCGAGAAGTATCGCGGCGCATACCGGACGCTGCCAGGTGCACAACGCGCACTGCGGCGTCGCGGGTTCTCGAACCTTGTCGACTTCTTTGCGGCCGAGCTGGGGCAGGAGCCGGCCGGCGGCGCCTCGGCCCGCTTCGGGGATCTCGTCATCCTTCGCTTGGCTGACGGCGCCGAACATGTCGGCATCTGCCTTGGCCTGCGCTTCATTACCAAAACCGAGAGGGGCCGTTCTGATCACGGCCTTTCCGACGTCATCGCAACGTTTCATCTCGGATAAGTCTTTCCATGGCAATTTTCACTGGTATCGGCGCGGCGGTCGGGACGCTATTCGGCTCTGCCCTGGTTGGCAAAATCGTCGGCGGCGCATTGGCCTTTGGCGCGAAGTTCGCCTTCGCCAAGGTCAAGCAGAGCCAGCAGAACAAGCAGAAGTTCACCGCCGTTCAGGGTCAGGTGCAGATGGGAGGAGACGTGCCGGCGGGCACGCTCTATGGCACCGGAAAAACGAAGGGCCACCGCGTCTTTTATGCCAAGTGGGACAAAGGCAACAAACTGAACGCCCATGTCTTCGTTCTGGCGAGCGGCTGGTGCGACGGTCTGGAGCCCCACGTCTTTATGTACGGCCAGAAACACAATCTTGTCGCCCAGCCAACGATCGGCAACGAGGTCGCGCGCTATGGCGTAGAGGGCTTCATCGACGGTGACGGCAACAGTTCCGTCTCCATCCGCTTCTATGACGGTCGGCCGGGTCAAGGCGTCGACCAGCGCCTCGTCGACGTGACTGCGGGCCTCGGCAACAAATGGAAGGCGACGAGCCGCCTGAGCGGGCTCTGCTATGTCGTCGTCGAGCTTTACTATCATCTGCAGTTCTTCCGCGACGCCGGCAAGGGACGTCCGGACATCGAGTTCGTGCTGCGAGGATTGCGCGAATACGATCCGACGAAGGATTCGACGGTCGCCGGCGGCGTCGGTCCGCAGCGCATCGATGATCCTTCGACGTGGGTGCACACGCTCGTGCCGGCGATCCACAGGCTGAACTACCAGCTCGGCCTGCGTGGCCTTCGTTCCGACCGCACAATCGTTGGCGAGGGCAAGTCGCTCGGCCAGCTCGATCTGCCGTCGTATTTCGCGGCGATCAACTATTGCCGTACGTTGCGCAAGGGCAAGCCGACCTATCAATGCTCGCTCTGGGTCGACAGTGATACCGATCATACGGAAGCGCTGTCCGCATTCGACGACGCCATGGCTGGCTACGCGATCAACCGGCGCGGTCTGTCGGGTGTCATCGTTGGCGCGCCGCAGATCCCGGTGCTGGAAATCACGCAGACCGATATCCCGGTGAAGCGGGCCAAGCAGAAACAGCTGCGCAAATCCGCCTTCGCGCTGTTCAATCACCTCTCCGGCCAGTTCACTTCTCCGGAAGCGATGTGGAATCCAGAGAGCCTGAAGACGATTGTCGTGAATGCCGACGTCGCCGCCGACAAGCGGGCGCGGCAGACGTCGAACGATTTCCTGCAGGTACATGATCCGGACATTGCGCAGTACCTGCTGAACATCCGCTATCGCCAGAACCGCAAGGGCGGCACGGCCACAGTGCCGGTTAGCCGGCGCGTTGGTTTTGCTGTTCAGGAAGGCGAATGGGTCGCCTTCGAAGGCAAGACCTGGATGGTGATGGAGTGGCAGCTCTCGGAAGCGTTCGAGGTCACGTTCGTCCTCGGGGAAGTTGGCGCCGACATTTACGATGATGGCGATATCGCGCCCGGCCCGATCGTCATCCCGCCGACGCCGCCGATCAATCCATCGCTGCTTTCCGTCATTCAAGATTTCAACGTCGAGGCGGGCATCATTGCCGGCGCCAACGGCAGCCAGATGCCATGCCTTAAATTCACGTGGACGCCTCCGAACGATCCGACGATCACTGCTGTCAACATTACCTATGCGATTATTGATGGCAGCCAGACCTTTCAGGACGTCTGCATCGAGCCGGAATCTGGCGAGCTCTTCACGACGAAGAACGTTGTTTCCGGCAAGAGCTACCGCGCGAAAGCGACGATCACGACAGTGCCCGATCGTTTGCGCACCGAGACGCCATGGCGTGCCACGTCGGTTCCGACAGGCAACCTAGACGTCCTCGACAACTCGATCACGGCGGCGAAGATCGCGGAAGCAGCGATCACCGCAAACAAAATCATCAATGAGGCAATCACCAGCCTCAAACTCGCCAATCAGGCCGTGACGACAGCAAAGCTCCAGGTCGCGGCGGTGAGCAGCGACATTCTTGCGTCGCAGGCCGTGATTTCGAGCAAGCTGGCCGATGCAGCTGTAACGGCCCAGAAGCTTGCCAGTGAAGCGGTCGACGCGACCAAGTTCGCCTCGGGCATCAAGCCCGTGGAGGTCGTCAGCGCCCTGCCGACGACGGGTAACGCCGAGGGGCGGCAAGCCTATCTGACGACCGATGGCAAGGTTTACCGCTATCGCAATGGCCAGTGGGTGAAGGATACGGCGGCGGCCGACATTACAGGGCAACTCGTCTCCGGTCAGTTGGCCGACGCCTTGATCACAAACAGCAAGCTCGCCGCACTTGCGGTTGACGCGGCCAAGCTGGCGACGAACGCCGTCACTGAAACCAAGATTGCCGATAACGCGATCACTACGCCGAAGCTGGTCGCGGGCTCGGTCGTGGCCGACAAGATTGCCACGAATGCGATCACTGCGCGGACCCTCTTGCTTGCCGACTTGGAGAACCTGATCCCGAACGGCGGCTTTGAAGACACGGCCGCCATTACTGATTATTGGGGCGCGCCAAACAATGGCGGCACCCTTGGCTATCTGAGCAGGGCCAGCTACCCGACGCTGGTAAGGACCGGCACCCATTCGCTGATACTTCAGAAACCAACAGGCGACCTCACTGTATCGGTTTCTGTTGCTGGGGTTGCCTCGGCGACGTTCCCGGTCAAGGAGGGCGAAACCCTCTATGGCGAAACCTCGATCAGGACGAACCAGACGCCGGCGAGCGCGGGAGCTTTCTTCCGCATTCGTTGGTATGACGCCGCGAAGGTGGCAACGGGCGGGTTCGCTGACATCATGGTCAACGTCCCCATCACAGCGTCATGGGTGACCTATTCCCGTCAGTTCGTTGTGCCTGCCGGCGCGGCTTTTGCGCGGGTTGAACTCTTCAACCACAACACACAGACAACGACGCAGAACTTGATCTTCGACCAGTTGATCTTGCGTCGTGCGAACGCCGCAAACTTGATCGTGGACGGCAGCTTGACGGCAACGATGATCGCAGCGTCGGCGATCACGTCGGACAAGCTTGCAGCATACTCTGTGGTCGCCGGAAAGATTGCGGTCGGAGCTGTTGCTGCCGATCAGATCGCGGCGAATGCCATCACCACCGCAAAACTCGCTGCCGGTGCCATCACTGCCGACAAGTTGGCGATTGGCGTCGGCGCGAACTACATCGAGAACTCCGACTTCGTTGCCGGCCTGACGGCATGGGGGATGCGCCACTCCAGCGCGCCTTCATTCTTCAGCTATCAAATGAGGACAGACACCTACGGCGTAGCGGGCGGGTCGCTTCAAATTCTCCACACCCGTCTGAACTCGGGCGATGTCTTCGACGTCGGGCCATGGGACGTCGTCACAAACGCAATCAAGCAATACCCGGTAGAGGCGGGCGAACGTTACGAGTTCTCGGCCTACACCTATGCCCACCGTGCCGACAGGCGATTGTACATCGGGTGGTTTGATGCATCGGGCGCGAACATAGCCTACCCGGTTACGGCTGCGATCCCTTCAGAAGACGGAAATCCTGTCGGGCTCTTGTCGAACTACCGCCGCCAAACCTTGTTTGCCACCGCGCCTGCAAACGCAGCATCGGCCGTCGTCTTCATTCGTCATGCCGGCACACAGACCGGCGCGACCAGTTACGTTTGGTTTAAGAACGCCTTCTTCGGGAAAGCGTCCTCGAATCAGACCGAGCCGTCGCCGTGGTCGCCGTCCGGAACCACGATGGTCACAGGCGGGCAGATCGTCACCGGCTCCATTGTTGCCGACAACATCGCCACCAACGCCATCACGACAGCGAAGATAGCGGTCGGTGCTGTCACCGCTACCGAGATCGCTACAGGCGCCATTACCGCCGTCAAGATCGCGGCTGCCGCGATTACCGGCGACAAGATTGCGGCGAACACAATCGGCGCAAACCACATTGCCGCGAACGCGATCACCGCCAAACAGCTGGTGTTGACCGACTACACAAATCTTGTCGCGAACGGTTATTTCGATGAGGGCAGCATCAGCAACTACTGGGGCGCGGTCAGCGGCTCCGGCAGTTTCTACCTACTCACCGAGGCGCAGTACGTCCAAACCGGTGCTTACTCGGTCAACCTGCAAAAGGGGACTGGCAACGAGGCGGGGAGCATCAACGTTCAGATGCTGCCCGACTACGACATTCCGGTCAGAGCCGGGGAGGTTCTGTATGGAGAAACTTCCGTCCGAGGGAACCAAGGCGCACAGGCGGCGGGCGCGTACTTCCGCGTCCTTTGGCTGACTTCTGCCAAGGTGCTGATCAGTTCGTCCGACGTCGTAAGCAACGCCCCGATCCCGTCTGCTTTCACGGTGCGTACAGGCAAGGTGACGGCCCCCGCGAACGCCAAGTTCGCCAGGGTTCAGCTTTTCCACCACAACTCCTCTGCCGTTAACAACCTGATCTTTGACCGCCTCGTATTGATGCGGGCAAATGCGGCAGAGCTGATCGTTGATGGCTCCATTACGGCCGATAAGCTGAACGTGAACAACCTCTCGGCCATCTCCGCGAACTTCGGCGACGCCTACTTCTCCGGCGTTGCCCGCAGCGTCAACGGCAAGCTCTTGTTGGACTTCAACAATGGCGGCATCGAGGTGTTTACCTGATGGCGAGGATCCGAATAGGCAACGACTACACCGGCTCCGGTGCCCTCAAGGTCATGAAGAACAATGCAGACAATCCCTATTCGACGCCGGATAGTGAGCGCTGGAAGTTCCTCTATAACAGCAAGTTCGCCATTCAAGCGAGCTTGTGTGACATATGGGTGGTGAACACGTTCCAGGCTGGCAGCGGCCCCAGCTACTATCCTCCGGGAAGCAATTCCGCGACGTTCACTTACATGTCTGTCACCACTGCGCAGGGAACGCTTTGGGGTTTTCGCAACACCGCGTTCCCTACGCTCCGGTATAACGTCCCGTTGTTTGACGTTAAGGCGAAAAAGGGCGGCGGAAGCAACGTCTACAATCAACAGATGGTCGCCTGGACCGATAACGGTGCCTACTACAACGGTCAGGGCGGCTTCTATGCCGTGGGAAATTTCGCTCAAATTGGATGGGCGGAAAACATGGTCCTCAACAACAATCTGGGGAACTTCTCCTACGGGACTCCGATCATTGTCACGCCGAACGACACCATCGATGCATTCAATAAATTCCGATCGCGCGACAAGCGGTTGATCGTCTGGAATTTGCCGGGCAACAACGTCGCGCCGGATGATGCGCCTGTCCTGACGCCGAACGGCACCAAGACCATCAAGATCACGTCAACTGAGACGAAGATTGCCAGGCCGGGCTACAACGTCGACACCGCAACGGCTCAGCAGATGGCTTTCGATCCCTCGAAAATGCCGGTGAAGGTGATCGCTGCGGCAGATATCGCGCTTCCCGCTGGCGTGAGCTACTACAACACCGGAGTTTCCCTCCCGGATACCGTCGTGTTGGACGTTCATTTTTACGACAGCGCGACGATCATGTACCCGTCCAATCCGCAGGTTCTCGATTTCGGCGCCGAGTATTGGTTTGACGGGACGAATATCGGCTTCAGCGCGACGAAGGCGATGCGCGCTCGGTTCATGCTCTATCTTGAGGACACAAGCGCACCGACCGGTGGAAGCAATAAGCCCTTGCGGACGTTCACTGAGGGAGGCGTGGACGTCGTCCAACTCCTTCGCCCAGGTTCCGCCGACCCGCCGTCATGGGCGGATATCGTCATCGATACGCGGCGTCCGCAAGTCCAAATCCTGGCGCAAGGGTATTTCGCCTTCGGTGCGGGTAACGACCTGATTACGGACATTCCATTTGACGGGACCGGCATGTTCCCGATGGTGAAATACCTGACGCATCACGGCGCCGGCAACGGTGCGAGCCTCGGACAAAGCAACCTCCCGATGTCGTGGAGTGCGTTGTGGCGACTGCCGTTCGTGAAGCGGCTGAAATACAGCTACAGCGGCCAAGCCCACGCAGGGGAAAGCACCTATTGCGAGCTGACGGCCAACAACGCCCGGTTCCACACCTTCGCGGGCAATGTCGGCGATTACTACAATCGCGCCGACAGTCCCGGCAACTGGCGCACGTCAGGCGCCTATGCGCCCGTCGGCATCCGTTACTTCATCTTCGGCATCCCCGCCTAATCCCAACGAGAGAACCCCAATGTACAGCATCGAGAACAGCTATAACCCGATGATTGAAGCCCTCCTGAAAGGCGTTCAGGCCGGCCAAGGCGAATACTGGATGGCCTCCATCGCCTGGTGGCTCGGCCGGCAGGATTTCTTCAACTGCCGGGACTTCTGGTTCACCGTCGCCGGCAAACTGACCGCCGAGCTGCCGGCCGCCCAGCGTGCTCGGGTCGTCGAGCAACTCGGTAAGCAGGAAGACGCCTACGTCGACCACCCGCCGATGACGTGGCCCGAGCTTCCTTCGATCGTCCAGAACCTGCAGGCCGAGTGGAACCCGGCTCCAGTCGAACCCGACCTACCGGCCATGCGTCTCGACGCCATCACCAAGATTGATCGCGATGCCGAAAAGTACCGCCTGAATTTCATCACCGCTGGATCGGGCCAGACGATGGCGTACCAGCAGAAGCTGACCGAAGCCCGGGCGGCGCTCGTGGATCCGCCGGCGCTGGAAAGCGACATCCCGCATATCGTTGCCGAAGCCGCACTTGATGGCGTCAGCGTAGCCGATAAGGCGGCGGAGATCATTGCCACGTTCGAGCAGTGGCAGGTTGTCTCCGCCAGTATCGAGGCAAAGCGGCTCGGCGCGAAAAAGGCGGTGGCGGCGGCTGAAACGGCTGCTGCGATTGAGTCTGCAGCCACCGTCAATTGGATGGGGGTATAAGGATGTCCTCGCTCGTCAACTCGCTCAAGCGCCAGAACACGCTACTGCAGGAAGAAAATGAGCGGCACGCTAACGGGCTCGACAGCCTGGCCAGCATGCTCAATGAAGCTCTGTCCGTCTTGGACGGGCACGATGCGAACTATGTGGCCAGTGTCCGCGCTCGCCTCGGCATTGCCCAGCCCTTAGGCGGAGCTGTCTCACAGCCCGTTGCCGATGGGCCCAAAGCGGAGCCCGCAGAAATAGCGCCAACCATCTAAATCTGGGTCGGATCCTCAACGCCATTGTCGGAACGGACGCATTCTCTAACTGCGTCGATGAAGTCCGCCACTAGTTCCCAGCTCGCGTCGAGGCGCTCTTTGTCCGGTAACGAGGCGATAAACGGCATGTGATTTGCCAGCGCCAAAAGCGTGTGCGTGGTTTGGCGTTCCACCTCCTTCCTTGTGGAATAGGGCGCCCGTATTTCGCGCAATAAACGCTGTACCCCCGTTGGGTATAGGGCTAGTCCAGCCGCCATGTATTCGGACAGTTGATCGTCAGAAAATCTCCGTTTCCGCCGTCGCTGTTGATCGGGCGCGTGAGCGTGGTCGGCCCTCTCCGCATTTGGGTGAACTGCAAACACCATCTGAAAAACGTGTTCGTCTCGCCGGCGTTTCCGCACCAGGTAGGAGAAAACGGCGGACGCTATGAGTCTGCGAACAATGGAGCGCCGAATATCAGGCGACCAATTCAATCTCATCTCCGCAACCTATTCGCTCGTCGAACTGCAGCGGACAGTTATCAAAGTAGCACTAAAAAATAGGAAATCAGATGAACATGAACCGACGCATCAACGCGGCGGGCCTTGCGCTCGTCAAACAGTGGGAAGGCCTGAAGACGAAGGCCTATCGAGATGTAGGCGGCATCTGGACCATCGGCTACGGCCACACGAGCGCGGCCGGCGCTCCGACGGTGACACCAACCATGGTGATCACCGAGGCACGCGCCGAAGAGATCCTGCGCGCCGATCTCGCCCAGTTCGAGGAGCGGGTCGCACGGCTGGTGAAGGTGCCGTTGACGGATAACCAGCATGCCGTGCTCGTGTCCTTCGACTTCAACACCGGCAGGCTCGGCAAGTCGTCGCTGCTGAAAAAGCTGAATGCCGGTGACTATGACGCCGTACCGGCCGAGCTGATGAAGTGGGTCAACGCCGGCGGCAAGCGGGTGAAGGGTCTCGTCAATCGTCGCGCGGCCGAAGCCGGGCTTTGGGCCAAGGGCGAGTTCGTCTCGACCAACACGCAGCCGGCCGCACCGAAGGCGCCGGAAGTCGTGACGAAGGAAAATGTCAGCTGGCTTGCCGGCATCGTCTCGACGCTCGGCTTTGCCTTCACCGGCAATGGCCCGCTGCAGTGGGCACTCGCCGGCATCATTGTCGCGTCGTTTGCGGGCGGCGCCTTCCTCTTCATCCGCAATCGGCTCTATCCGGCATGATCCCCTGGCCGAAGATCCTCGGTGGCGTGCTCGTGCTCGCCGCCATCACCTGGACCGTTCTTGAGATCCGCGAGGACGGCGCCCGATCAATCACCAACGCATTCGAGAGGCAGAACAATGCGGCGGCACATTCCGCGGGCGATGCTCGCTCTGACTATGACACTTGCCCTGATGGGCTGTGGGACTTCGGCGCCAGCAAGTGTGGACGGCCTGCGGCGGGTCGTCGGGACTGACCTGGTCGGCGCGCGCGGGGCGACGCCGGCAGATCAGCGGAAGATTGACCGGACTGTCGTCGGGCTTTGCGCCGGTGGCGTCTGGACAAACGCGGAATGCGTGAGGCATGGGGAAGGGCGGTAATGGCATCCACAGAGACCGAAGCGGCTGTCCATCGCCAACTTGGCGAACTGGCGGCAGGAATGCGCGCCCTGCAGGACACCATGCGCCGAATAGAGGAAGGCGCTGACCGAGCGGAAGACAAGGCGGCCGAAAGCCGTGCCGGCGTGCATCGCCGAATGGATGAGCTTGTCGGTCGCGTCGGTCATCTCGAGACGTCTACGGCAACAATTGTTGCTGACGTGGCGGAGATGAAGCCGGTCACCGACGACGTGAAGCGATGGAAGCTGATGGGCATCGGTGCGCTCGGCGTCACCGGAATTGCGGCGATGGCGCTGGGGGTGAGTTTCGCCGAAGCGATACGGCGCATCGTGTTCGTCATCATTGGGAAGGTCTAAAAAAGAAACGCCCGCCCCTTGCTAGGGCGCGAAACTAAAAGGATGACCTCCGAGTGGCGGAGGCCATCCTTGCACACGATCCCGACGGATCATCATCTGAATCGCTTTTGTGCGTGCACTAATATAACCACAAGAGCGGAAAATAGTTCCCACAGCCCTTTGCGAGGCGCGCTGCCAGACGGCGGTCCATGATTAGAGAAACTCGGCCGTCTGCTTCAGCGCCTCGTGATCGTGGATGCCACTTTGAAAAAGGCTGATCAGCCGCGCCGCAAGCATATCGGCTTCCTCGCTGTCCAAGGCGAGATGCCTTTCCCGCACCAATTCCCGGAAGACGGCTTCAATCTTCTCGAAGTCGTCAGGCATTATCATCTCTTTGCGAGATCCAACCGATTTGTTCATAGCGCTAGCCCCCAGCCCGGGCGCAATAGGCCGACCTTAGCCCGCATTGAATTATGCGCTGTCACCGGGGCGATTCAACTCTGAAATTGCGGGGAGATCCAGACGGCCGTTGACGTTTGGAGGGCGATAGGCCGTCCGGATTCCGCGTTGGAGGTTGCCTTCCATAACGCCAACGCAAATCAAAAGCGCGAAGAACGCAACTGCCTTGAAAGAAGGTCTCAGCGGATTTCGGTGCCCGCCGAGACCTTGGAGGTTGTGACGTAATCCACCTTGTCAAAACGCCTAGCATCCGGGTTGGTTCCAGCGCCTGCGGAAGGGATCGATGAAAACGACAGCGCTTAGTGTTGCATCCCGAAGGGTTGCTGTCCGCTCTGAATTCGAGGTGTCGGGGCAACCCGCCTGCAGAACCAGCGGCCGCATTCGGTCAATGTCAATTCATCGGTATTGCCGAACCTAAATTCGTCCATCAGGAATTTTGCGAGGCGAGCGGCACGGGTATCTTGGCGCGGAATTCTTGCTTCGAAGCAAATTCGATCGAATATCCTTTGTAGGGTACCGATCTGTTCGGGTGCGAGTTCAAAGCCTGACTGGTCAACCTGAATAGCCATATAGACCTCCCTCTATGAGCTACCGCTTAAAGATAGCGAAATCTCCAATTGGCTCCAAGTGAGCAAAAGTTGAGATTTACGTGCGTCGACCGCCGTTGGTAGAGAGCTCTGTAGCGCACAAAGAAACGGCCCCTTGCGGAAGGGGCCGAGAGAGTGGGACAGCGGCCGCGGGGGGAGTGGCAGCTGTCACAGGTAGGCGCTAAACGCGGAAGCCAAGGAATTGTTCCAACCTGCTTGGGAGCGTTACCGCGTTATCATCTCTATGCGAGGTCCTGCTGGCTTCGCTGCAAGTGTCGCTCCTCCAAGAGGGCGAGCAGCTCTACCACATCTACCTGCAGGTCACGGCAGACCTCCTCGTATTCGTCTATCAGCGCTTCTCGACGGGGAACTTCACGCAGGAGCTTGTCGAGCGTCGTTGATGCCAATGCATAGCATTCAAAGAGATCGTCCAATCGCTCGTCCTTGATTGCGAGCAACCACCGACGATGGCGCGGTAGCGCCATACCCAGGCGAGCCCGCCCTAGCTTTAACAAGCTCATTTTGCCTCCTGTTGCCGGAAAGCTATTTCGCCTCTACCTGGGGAAGGTACACGGCGACATCCCGACTATTGTCGTTGAGAATTTCGCCGCCAACGATCAGGTAAACGGCTATCGCTGCTACCGAGAGAAGCATCACGCCGATCGGCAACCCGGTTGATGCGGTTTTTTCCGGCTGCTGAAATCTGTGCCTTTCATACATCCCGATAACTCCCATGGTCTCCTCCAATTGGTAACAGCCCCAGAGCTGCAGGGACGGAAACAAACGCTCTGGAGCCGTTACCCACCCATGACTTTTTCTTCTGAGGGTCTTCAGCGACATGGGCTAATTGAGGAATTTAGCGCGACGCGACGGCGCAACAATCGACCTCAGACCTTTGCCAAGGGCTGGTCAGACTGAAGTCCCACGCCGGAACTTTTCGCCGGGTCGCGAGTTTTGGCGCACTCTGCCGACGGCATCCAGGCTATGTTGGACACAGTAGCCCACCCAGTCGACACGCGCGTTATGCGCGCGCTCCTGCAGCGCATCGAGGCGGACAACGCGACGGCAATCAGCTTCTACGATGATGACACATTGCCGCTTCCGTGCATCTAATGCGCCATGGTGAAAGGACCACCAAAACAACAGTCAGTCGCCCCCATGCCAGATCGCGTCGAGCCTTGCCTCGCGCTGCTTGCCAAGAGGGTGCCGGCCGCTGGCGACTGGGCATTCGAAATCAATTGGGATGGCTATCGCCTGGCGGTTCATGTCGAGCCGAGCCGGGTGCGTATCCTGACGCGTGGTGGCCATGACTGGACGCACCGTTTCCCGGCGATCGAGGCGGCAGCGAAGGTTTTTGGGCCAACAACCATGATTCTCGACGGCGAGGCGGTCGTGCTCGACGAGGGCGGGCGTTCGAACTTCGGCCTGCTTCAGGCGGCATTGGGCGGCCGAGGGGGCAAGCGCGAAGCCGATGAGGCGCGGTTCTATGCCTTCGATCTCCTCTACTTTGACGGTCACGACCTGCGGGGCATGGAACAGCGGGAGCGCCGGACGATGCTCGAAGATGCGATCGCCGAGGGCGGCACGGTTATTCGATTGTCAGAAGAGATTGAAGGCGAGGGCGCGGCTATCCTTGCGCATGCCTGCAAGCTCGGCCTTGAAGGTATTATCGCCAAGGACAGGCGGGCGCCGTACCGTTCAGGCCGGCTCGGTGATTGGCTCAAATTGAAGTGC
The DNA here is from genome assembly GCF_001976035.1 of Ensifer sp. 1H6. Lineage (NCBI taxonomy): Bacteria > Pseudomonadati > Pseudomonadota > Alphaproteobacteria > Hyphomicrobiales > Rhizobiaceae > Ensifer > Ensifer sp. 1H6. The sequence continues at coordinate 43,770 of NZ_MOAI01000026.1, forward strand.
ATCCAGAGTGACGGCTTTATCGTCGTGGGATATGAACCTTCAACGAAAGTGACCGGAGCGATTTCGCGACTGCTGCTGGCTGCGAGGCGAGGCGACGAGTTGGTCTATGTTGGCGGCGTCGGCACAGGCTTTACCGACAAGATGGCCCGCGACCTTCGCAAGCAACTGGCAGCCATGCCGGCAAAGGTGCCGCCGGTCGCGCTCAAGCGAAAGAACGCTGTGTTCTGCGAACCGGTATTCGTCGCCGAAATCACCTATACCGAGATCACCAGCGACGGGAAGTTGCGGCATCCATCGTTCAAAGGGCTGCGCGAGCTGGCCGACAATGGCGACGTCTTCGATCTCAAAAAATAGGCCCCGGGGAAGAGGGGCCTAATCAAGGTTCGGGGAACAACTTAAAGAGAGTGCCCGAAAAAAGGTTCCCGCATCAATCCCGCTCGGCGAGGATTTTCTGCACCCGGGCCAGTTTGTTTTCTGCTTTCTCAAGCCGCTGGAGAAGCACGTTCGGTTTCTCGGCCCTGTCGTCCATTGAAAAGTCCCCGATGATTTCCATCGGGTGGGCGTTCAGGACTTCGCAGATCTGAATCAAGGTTGGAACGGAGATGCGGTTCGCCCCGCGCTCATATTTCTGAATCTGCTGGAACGTTATGCCAAGCGATGTCGCCACCTTTTCCTGGGAAAGCCCCCGCATTTGGCGAATCGTTCTGAGACGCTCACCAATTTGCAGGGAAAGCTCCATCGAGGTTTCGTTCATCTTGGCCATGTATACGCACTCCGCTTCTGAAACTCGGGCCTATATGGAACAAGACAATCTGGCATCACAACTCGCAGATCTGCGGGTAGACAGGCGGCGTCATCCCTGAACCGGGCGCACGCCACCAGCCGGCGCCTGTATCCGCACCTCGACGTTCTTGCGGCCGCACTTGGCGCACTTCACGTGCCCCCTGATATAAAGAGAGTGATCGCGCCCGAGCTTCTTCACAAACGGCTCTATCGGGCTGATTCCGCCGCGGCGGCAATCCAGGCACCAGAGATTAAACCGATAGCCGTCATCCAGCAGTCTTCCGAGCGTATCTATAATGACCGGCTGTTTCCCAGACATGCGCTTTCTTCCTCGATCGAGGTTTTGACAAGCCGCATGTCGTGAAAGGCGCCCGCCAGCGCCGGTGAGTTAGGACCTCTTGGCAGGTGGCCATTCGATCCGGTGTTCGAAGCAATACCAGTTTGGCGCTGCTCGTCCGTGGGCATAGCCGAAGCTCCCCCACTTCGTGCAGCCCGGATGCTCGCAAAGGTGCTCGACCAGGCCGCTTTCCGCTCTCTTGGTAGCGCCGACTTCGTCACTCATTCTGCAGGGCCTTCTCAATGCTTATGTTCTACAAATGTTCTCATTGAGGCAGAGAGTCAACACCGAGATTTCGCGAGTAAGCGTCCTGCTGCGGGAGCGTTATGGGGACACGAAGAAAAGAATGGCAGTAAGCAACCACAGCAGGACACCGATCAATCCCGCCATATCAGCGCGGCACATCAGCGAGCCATCGGCGACCCGTTTGAACCCGAGCCAGCTGAAACCTCTATCGGCCGAGGCTATTGGTTGAACGCGCACCTTTCCGAGAGTGATGATTGGCAGTACCAGCCTAGCGGTGGTGTAGCCAAACAACTCAAGAAGAACGTCAATCAAGTCACAACTCCGGTGCAAGGTTACATGGCCGCAGAATGGGATAATCAGCGACATCGGTTAATACCCGGCGAAGATAGGCTTCGACGCCTACTTGGGGAGGGATTAATGCGGTTTCCGCGCGAGCAGCACAACGCCGGCACCAAGCTCGAACATTTCGAGATCGGCATTTTCTAGGAAATAGTTGTCTGCAAGCTCGATCAATGCCGTCGCGACTTCCTCGCGTGACCAACCGGACAGTTGCGCTCGATCGGCAAGTGACAGGAATTCGCCCTCCAAAGCCTCCTGGCAAAGGAGGTCACGATCTGGGTGGTATTTTGGATGCTTCGGCGCAGGAATTTTTCGCATGACGTTTCCTCCTGCCGAAGATGGTAGGGCGCGGGCTTTTGTTCTCAAGGGATGTCTAATTCACTGATGCCTTCTCGAACACGATGTGCATGTCTGTCCAACCGCGCTGGTAGGCCTCCTCGAGCACGTCGCTCCACACGTCGTCGTCGACCCCGTTGACCCAATTTGCATGAGCAAGGTGAAAGATGCCCACTAGGCAAAACTCACGCAAATCGTCGTCGTCAAGCTCGGTGATGAATGAGGTCGGTTCCATGATTGTCTCCTTTGATCGGAGGCTAGGCCATGGTCCGGACGGCGCGATAGTCGCAAAAGTGAGGGGCCTTGGCGATTAAGACGGAAACAAAATCGAGTCGCAGAGTCCCGAAATAATTCCCGAAGCGAGTAGGTGTACAGGCCGCAAACGCCTGAATTAGCCCTCTCTCCTGGGGGGCAAGGGGTCGTGGGCTCGAATCGCGCCGTTAGAAATAATTCTCATCCACCGATTGATGCTCTTGAAGCTACAACCCCCACCATGTCACAGGTGCACTCTGTCGAGAGAACTGCGGGGACGGATGAGCGAACGAGGAAATACGCCAGGTCAATCGCTTGGCAAGACCGGGATCGTAATTGGTATCTGGGCGCTAGCTGGTGCACTGCCTGTATTGGCCAAGATGTTTGGCATTCAGTTCTTGCCGTCGACGGAGTGGCTGAACCGCACATTCCTTGTGGGCGTTGGTGTTGGTCTGATTTCTGCCGGCGGCGCAGTTTGGATCGTCTGCAGAAGGTTGGCCACGGCTCCGGACGGCGGCGAGGTCAGAAAGGCGGTGGCCGTGATCGGTGCTCCGCTTCTTGGTTATTTGTTCGGGAATCACGCTGTCGTCTTCACTGGTCCGATGATCATTGCATTGCTGGCCGGGAGCCAGGTCGAGCTTTCTTTCACCGTTGCCGATGCCAACCGGCACATTTCCAGTCGATGCCCGTCTTCGATCGAGCTGCAAAGTTTTCCAATCGTGTTCGAGCGCCTGTGTGGCGTTCCGGAGGAGGTTAGGCGCAATCTGGTCTCTGGCGGTCACATTATTGTCAGCGGCCGAGGTACCAGCTTGGGCATTTATGCTGACAGGCTCCGCGCAGATAAATAGACGATTGCGCTGCGGCTACGACCGCAGGCTAGGCACAAAAATGCCCCCTTCTTAGTTGGCAGGGCACCGAGAACCGAACAAGAACGCTTTACGGGATTTTTCCGGGACTATTCGGGCTGTTCTCGTGAGTCTAGTGCCAAAACGTTCCGGTTTCGGGTGTTTCGCACAATTCGCCGATTCGCGAAAAATCATTTAAATTCAAGGAGGTAGGTGGCGACCCCTGCAGGATTCGAACCTGCGACAACCTGCTTAGAAGGCAGGTGCTCTATCCAACTGAGCTAAGGGGCCGTTCCGGGCAGGGCCCGTCGAAAACGGCAGGACCTCAATGGGTCCAGGGCTGCATCCGGCTGAAACGGAAATTGTCCGGGTAGGACACAGTCTTGCGCGTCGCCTCTTTCGGCGCGATCACGCGGTATTCGATGCCGTTGCGTTCAGCGTAGGCGATTGCCTGTTCCGCACTTTCGAAAGTCAGTCGCAGTTGCTGCAACGTGTCGCCGGAGCTGGTGTAGCCCATGATCGGATCGATGGTGCGCGGCTTTTCCTGATCGAACTCCAGCAACCACAGATTCGTCTTGGCTTTACCAGACTGCATGGCGGTCTTTGCTGGACGATAGATCTTTGCGGACATTGTCTCGAACGGCTCCGTTATTTCGCTGGTGGAGCATTTTGCGGCCCCAACATGCGTCTTCCCATAGCGCAGAATGATTTAAAACGGAATGACTTTCAGACGGATAAATCTGGCTTTTCGTCCGTATTTTGTCAGTGCAAGGTGAGTGGTCGATTTACCATGAGGTGGCAATGGCATCACCGCATCCTGCGATCCGGGGCACAAAATGCCCGATATGCCCACATATTGGCGGCAACCAACATCGAGGGCAACTAATAACATAAGATTTTCAAGGGATTTCGTTGGTCGGAGTGGAGAGATTCGAACTCCCGACCCTCTGGTCCCAAACCAGATGCGCTACCAGGCTGCGCTACACTCCGTGCCAACGGCGCCGGAGATACACGCTTCACCCACGCCCTGCAACATGAAATTTCACGTTGACCGACACGGGAGGCCAAATGTGATGCGATGAGAGGGCGCCTTGGCGGCCAATATGCCGGAATTTCAGGCTCTGGTGCCGATTTCTCATTTTCATTTAGTACTCCCTAAACTCCATGCGATAGAGGCGCAGCGACAAACAAACACGCCGAGCCGGATCGATGACCGCCCAACTTGACCTCGCAACTGTGCTGCTGCTTCACAAATCGTCGTTTCTGGTCGGTGCGTTGTGTTTTCTTTATCTCCGGTGGCAGTCACCCCGGAACGAGGGGCTCGGCATTCTGGCAGCCGGGTTTCTTTTTCTCGCTCTGGCCTCGACGCTCTCAGGGTATGGCGAGCAGAAGCTGCTACCCGCTATTCTATGGACGCTTTCCAGTTTTACACTTGGTCTTGGCGGCTACGCCCTGTTCTGGATCGGTTTGCGCCGGCTGAGCGGCCAAAGGCGCCACCGGGCGGATTGGTTGGCGCTTGCCATTCCTTTGACCGGCGCGATTGCCGGCCTGATCACGCACTTCCACGTCATCAATTCTATACGCGCAAGTGCATTCAATACCGGTGCCTTCCTGTTTCTCGCCGCGTCCGCCTTTGCAGTCGTCGCAGATCGGAAAAGCGAGCCGCTGCCGGTCAGGACCATCTTCGCGGCTTCACTCGCAATCGGCGCCACGCTCTGCCTTGCCGTCGTGGTTGGCCTGCTCAAGCCGGATATCCTGCCGATCACCACGACCTACGCCTTCTTCCTGCTGATCATCAGCCACTTCGCCATTGCGCTCTTTGCACTGGTGCTGGTCAAGGAGCGGGCGGAGGCGGCATTGCGGCGAACGGCCGACACGGACATGCTGACCGGTGTGGGAAACCGTCGGTGGTTCCTGTCGCAACTGCCGCGTTTCGGCTGGAAGGGCGACGCCCTTGCAGTCATGGATCTCGATTTCTTCAAACGCATCAATGATCGCTACGGCCATCAGGCGGGCGACCAGGTGCTGATCGCCTTTGCCGAACTGGTGCGGGCAAACCTGCGCGCGACCGATTGTTTCGCAAGGCTCGGCGGCGAGGAGTTCGGGCTCTACCTTCCGATAACGAACGAGGTGCAGGCGCGAGCGATCGTCGAGCGGTTGCGGCTTGCCACCGAACAATTGCACATCCATTGCGACGGCCAGCGCATTGCCGTCAGTGTCAGCATCGGGTTTGTCGTCGGACAGGATGCGAAAAGCAGCTGGGAAGAGCTCTTCAGTATGGCAGATGCCGCACTCTATCAGGCCAAGGATGCTGGCCGTAACTGCATAGTCGCCTATGCCCCGCCACCGGCTTCGTTCGCAATTGGCATACCAATCGCACGGACAGGTTGAGTTTGACGCGAGGCAGTCGATGATCCGGCTGTCCGCCCTTGCGCGTCGCTATTTCGGGAGCCGGCACATCGCTGGCCTTTTGTCTCCTTAAGAACCTTGGATAAAAAAACGGGCCGGTCGGATCTAGGTCCGGCCGGCGTTCCGGCAATATCGCGGAAAGGGGAACGTCTCTGCGCGGGGCTGCAGCACCGCGCGAAGGGAGATCGATTGCCACCTGATAATGCCTGAATGCGGTCCGCCCAATTGACATTTTACGCCAGAAATTTGACATTTCTCGCATGTCTGGCACTGAGAAAATACAATCTATGATCGATGTCGTGGTGGTCGTGCTGCCGGAATCGTCGATCATGTCGCTGGCCTCCGTGCTGGATCCGATGCGCGCTGCCAACCGCGTCTCGGGCCGCCAGGTCTTTCGTTGGCGGTTGCTTTCGGCCGACGGTGAGCCGGTCATCCTGACATGCGGTATACCGATCGCGGTCGACGGCACGTTCTCGCTGCCGCTTGAAGGCGATGTCCTGCTGGCGATCGGTGGCTTCAATCTCGATCGGCATGTCGGGCGCCGGTTCATCGCCACGCTTCAGGAATGCGCCCGCCATTTTGGCATCGTGGCCGGCATCGAATCGGGCTGCTGGCTGCTCGGCCGCAGCGGTCTGCTCAACGGCCGCAAGGCAACCGCCCACTGGGAGGAGCTGGAGGATTTCAGCCAGGCATTTCCAGCATTGACGGTGCTGGGGGATCGGTTCGTCACCGATGGAAAGTTCTGGACCTCCGGTGGTGCGTCACCGACCTTCGACATGATGCTGCACCTCATCACCCAGCGCCTCGGCTCGGCGCTGGCGCTCGATGTCGCCAGCATCTTCGTCTACGACCAGACCCACAGCGCGACGGACATCCAGCCCGTGGTGTCTCTCGGGCGGATCGAGACCCGCGATCCCGGTTTGGCTGAGGCGATCCGCCTGATGGAGCGAACGCTCGAACGGCCGCTGACGGTGTCGGCGCTTGCACGCCGGCTGTCCATTTCGCAGCGGAAGCTGGAACTGCTGTTTACAAAGGGATTATCGACCAGCCCCGGCGCCTATTACCTGCGCCTGCGCCTGCAGGTGGCGCATCGACTGGTGCGCGATTCGGGCAGCCCGATCCGCGAGATCGCGCTGCGCTGTGGCTTCGACAGCCTGTCGGCTTTTTCCCGCGCCTATAGCCGCGAATATGGGACGAGCCCGCTGAAGATGCGTAGCAGGCACCGCGGCGCGGGTGCGACGTCGGAAGGTGGCGAGGGGATCTGAAGGTTGTGAGCGCACCGAACCTTTGCCAGCCATTATTATGTTTGGCGGTCGCGCTATCGGACGCCTGGGCTGCTGCTATTGGCAGCGTGCTTCGAAGCGGCGGCCATAGCGATCCCGATAGATACAATAGCCGTCACGCTCCCGGGAACGACCAATCAGGTTGCCCATAATGCCGCCGGCCACAGCGCCGATAGCCGCGCCGCCCCAGCTGTCGCTCACCACGCCTCCGATGATTGCGCCGGTTCCTGCACCGATTGCAGTCCCTCGCTCTGTCTGAGTGCAGGACGCGAGGGTACCAATCATTCCAACCGCAATGACAAGCTTTCTCATGCTTTCATCCCTTTGCTCGATATCAACCCGGGGCCTGGTGCACGTCTTTGCATCCACGGCGTGAGGTTCAGCATCTACGCAATGCTTGCAATTGTCGATAGTGCCGATTCTCAAAGGCGGCCGGCGCGCTGCTTGGCCTCTCATCCGCGCGGCCGCTGGGAAAGCTCCAACTACGCCGGCAAGAAAGTTGCATTTCTGACCAATGCACCGATCCCGCCTGTCGGCGGACGTACAGCCAGTTCAGAAGATCCACGAGGTTGTCGACTTTCCTGCCCGCTACCGAATGCCAATGGCTGGCACGGTCACCACCTGCGTCTGTACAAGCAGCGCCGGCCGGTACGGTGACCTGTGTTTCTGGCGAAGCATTCCCATATCTTAGCAACGCGGAAGGCAAGGGCGTTCCAGTTAGGGCACGGCGATTTTGAGGGATTTCGATGTACGGTGGCGACTCACTAAGGAGCAGCGATCAAGTGATTTTTAGCTAAGCGCTTGAATTTAAGTGGTGAGCGCGCAGGGATTCGAACCCTGGACCTACTGATTAAAAGTCAGTTGCTCTACCGGCTGAGCTACGCGCTCCCTGGCCGCGGCGGTGAAGCCCGGCGGAAGTGGGCGGACATATGCACTTGAGCTTCCCGCCGGTCAACCCAAAAATTACGGCTTTCGTGAAGAAATGGTGCATGGCGCAATGATCGCCAAAAGGTGATTGGTATCGTCACGGTCATGCGGCTAAGGAATGGCCCAAATACCGCATGCCGGAGTTCTTGCCGTTGTCGATTGCCGATATTTCGATCTGGACCGCCATTCTCGCTGGCGCTCTGTCCTTTCTTTCGCCCTGTGTTCTGCCGCTTGTCCCGCCCTATCTCTGCTATATGGCCGGGGTGTCGGTCGACCAGTTCCGCAGCGGCGAGGTGGTTTCTGCCCGCAGCACCCGGCGCGCCGTTCTGCCGGCGGCGCTTCTGTTTACGCTCGGCTTTGCGACCGTGTTCGTGTCGCTCGGTGCCGGCGCATCCTCGATCGGCCTGCTGTTGCGCCAGCACATGGATCTCCTGTCGCGTATCGGCGGCGTGGTGATCATCATCATGGGCCTGCATTTCCTTGGCGTGTTCAAGATCGGCCTGCTTGCCCGCGAGGCGCGGTTTCAAGGCGGCGGCAAGCCGGCGACGCTGTCGGGCGCCTATATCATGGGCCTTGCCTTCGCCTTTGGCTGGACGCCGTGTATTGGTCCGGTGCTCGGCACGATTCTCGGCGTTGCAGCTGCGCGCGATACGGTCACGGACGGCGCCATGCTTCTGGCCGTCTATTCGCTCGGGCTTGCGATCCCGTTCTGGATCGCCGCCGGTTTTTCCGGTGCGTTCATGCGCTTTCTCCTGCGGTTCCGTCGCCATCTCGGTCTCGTCGAAAAGCTGATGGGCGCGCTTCTGGTGCTGGCCGGCCTTGCCTTCCTCTTCGGCTTCATCAGCTCCGTCGCCATCTGGTTCCAGCAGACCTTCCCGATTCTGATGAAAATCGGCTAGGTCATCAGCGGGTCAATGGACGGGGTTGGCCCTAGCCAAGTGCGCCTCAACCTATTGGAATCGATCGGGTTGATGATATTGGGTTGAACAGGCCCGATTGCGTGAGGGGCGTGTGCATCGTGCCCAACGCGTGGGTACCGCGACAGCGACCGGGTTATGAGCGGGGATTACGTGCCCGCTCAATGTGTCGCATGAGCATGGTCGGGGAGAGGCATGACGGAAATTGCTGGCCTGGTATTGCCGTTCTTCGGGTTGATCTTTCTCGGCTATCTCACCGCCCGCTTCGTCGAGCATCCAGGCGAAGCGATGGGGTGGCTGAACACCTTCATCATCTATCTCGCCTTGCCGGCGCTGTTCTTCAAGCTGGTGTCGCGAACGCCGATCGAGCAACTGACACGAGCAGATTTTATCCTGACGAGCGTCGGTGCGACCTATGTGGTCTTTTCGCTGATCTTCATCATCGGGCTCTACGTCCGGCGCAATACCGTTGGCGAAGCGACGATCCAGGGTTTTGCCGCGGCCTATGGCAATATCGGCTATATGGGGCCGGGCCTCGCCTTGCTGGCGCTGGGTGACGCGGCGGCGGTGCCGGTCGCACTGATTTTCTGCTTCGAGAATGCGGCGCACTTTACCGTGGCGCCGGCGATGATGGCGCTTTCCGGTGGGCGAAAGGAAAAGCCTGCGGTTCTGGCCCTTGGCATCGCCCGCAAGATCATCCTGCATCCGTTCATTCTGTCGACCCTTGCCGGCGTCATCGCGGCGTTTTTCGCGGTCCAGCCTCCGCTGCCGGCGCAGCGGTTGATCGACTATCTGGCGCAGGCCGCCGCTCCTTGCGCGTTGTTTGCGATGGGTGTGACGCTGGCGCTCCGGCCGATCAAACGCATCCCGGTCGAGATCGGCTATATCGTGCCGGCCAAGCTTATCCTGCATCCGGTGCTGGTGTTCACGGCGCTCGGCCTGACGGGCAACTATGATCCGGTGTGGGTGCAGACGGCCGTGCTGCTGGCGGCGCTGCCGACAGCGACCAATGTCTTTGTCATCGGCCACCAATATGGCGTCTGGCAGGAGCGGGCCTCTGCGACGATCCTGATCACGACGCTGCTTTCGGTCGCAACCGTGACCGGGCTGCTCTATCTGATCCGCTCAGGCGCTCTTCCGGCCGATCTTTTCCCGTAAGCTGTCCTTCAACGCGTGAAACGCGCTGCCGGGGTGCACGCCTTCGCGCATCAGCAGGCTGCGCAGCGGTCCGGCAGCCGAGAGGATGTGCAGGCCGACGGCGCGCAGCGCCTGAACCGGCAGGAAACTCGACAGCAGCGATCGGTTCAACAGATCGACGCTCGCCGTGCGGCTAACGATATCGAGGCGGCGCCGACTGTCGAACCGGTCGCCGATGTCGCCCGCGAGATTGTCGTCCGTCTTTGCGCCGATCAGATCGACCAGCGTCATCGCGTCGCGAAGGCTCAAGTTGAGACCCTGGGCGCCGATTGGCGGAAAGGCGTGCGCCGCTTCGCCGACGAGCGCGACCCGGCCCTTGCCGAAGCGATGAGCGCTCATGCCCGACAGCGGGAAGGACTGTGGGCTGCCTTCGACCGTGACCTTGCCGAGGATCGACTGCATCCGGTCTTCGACGGCGCGCGAGAGTGCGGCGAGATCGAGCGCCAGCGTGGCTGCGGCATCGTCGGGCTTGCGCACCCAGACGAGGCTCGAGCGGTTGCCGGGCAGGGGCACCTGGGTGAAGGGCCCGCTCTCGGTGTGAAACTCCGTCGAGGTGTCCTGGTGGGAAAGCTCGTGCGAAAAGTTGAGGACGACGGCCGTCTGCGGATAGGACCAGGTGCTGACCGAAATCTTGGCGGCTTCCCGCACCGGCGACCGACGGCCGTCGGCACCGACGACCAGATCGGCGGTGATGTCGCGCCCGTCATCGAGCGAGATCCGCACCTTGTCGCCGGAGAGGTCGAAATCGGACGCTGACATCGTCATGCGATCGAGCGTCTCCGTCTCGGATGCCCGCTCCCGCAGAATGTCGAGGAAGGGGGCGTTCGGAATGTTGTAGCCGAAGGCCGCAAGGCCGACTTCCGACGCGCGGAAGTTCACTGTCGGCGCGCGCAGCAGGCGGTTTGTCCCATCCAGAATGCGCATCGTTGATAGCGGCGCCGTCAGCGGCTGCACCTTCTCCCAGAGGTTCAATTTCTTCAGATAGTCGATCGACTGGTCCATCAACGCGGTCGTCCGTCCGTCTGATGATGCCGGTTCCGGTCCGATCAGCGCGACGCGGTAGCCGCTCTCCGCGAGAGCGATCGCTGCCAGAGAACCCGCGAGGCCAGCGCCGACGACGGCGATGTCGTAATGATCCATGATGGAAAGAACCCTTTCGCTCGCGCCATCAAGCGCCTGCTGCTTTCATCTCATCTTACTTCTAGTCTTGGGCAGAGGCGAAATAAATGGGTTGAATCAGCGCAGAAGCAATTTGAAAGTGTCCACAGAACAATCTTCGCCGGACAAAGGCGTGCTTGAATTTTGCTGGCGATGCGTTGCAAAGGGTGCATATTACGCGCAATGCGCCGCCACAGCGGTTGAGGCAGAGAGTAAAACTCTGTCTGGGGAAATGCAGAAGGGGATAGGCGGCGTCCGCAGATGAAGTTTTTCAACTACAAACGAGTCCCCTACGCCGAGATCCGCGCCTTCTCCGTGCACATATTGACCGCCTCCGGGTCATTCCTCGCTTTTCTTGGCGTCGTCGCCGCGGCCGAACACCGCTTCGTCGATATGTTCTGGTGGCTCGGCCTGGCCTTGCTGGTGGATGGCATCGATGGTCCGATCGCCCGCAAGGTGCGGGTCAAGGAAGTGCTTCCCAATTGGTCGGGCGACACGCTCGACAACGTCATCGACTATGTGACTTACGTGCTCCTGCCGGCGTTTGCGCTCTACCAGAGCGGCATGATCGGCGAGCCATGGTCCTTCGTTGCGGCCGGCGCCATCGTTGTCTCAAGCGCGATCTACTATGCCGACATGGGCATGAAGACCGACGAATACTTTTTCTCGGGCTTTCCCGTCGTCTGGAACATGGTCGTCTTTACGCTGTTCGTCATCCAGGCGAGCGAGCTGACCGCCTCGATCGTCGTCTTCGTATCGGTAGTGTTGACCTTCCTGCCGATCAACTTCCTGCATCCGGTGCGCGTCCAGCGGTTAAGACCGCTCAACCTCGGTGTCTTTTTCCTCTGGTCGGCGCTCAGCATGTACGCCCTGCTTCTGCATTTCGTGACACCGGCCTGGGTGGTGACCGGTGTTCTTGCAACAGGCATCTATCTCTACGTGATTGGTTTCGTCCTGCAGATCCTCCCCAAGCTCGGCCGGACCTAGGAGCTCTTCGATGGCACAGGCAATTGTCGTACGCGAACTCGGTGGACCTGAAGTCCTGAAGCTGGAGGGCGTTACGCTCTCGCCGCCGGGGCCGGGTGAGGTGCAGATCCGCCAGGTGGCTGTCGGGTTGAATTTCATCGACGTCTATTTCCGCACCGGGCTCTACAAGTCCGCCTCGGGCCTGCCCTTTGTCCCGGGCAAGGAAGGTGCGGGGATCGTGACGGCTGTCGGTGATGGCGTCAGCCTCTTCGGTGTTGGCGACCGGGTGGCCTACGCCTCGTCGGATGGCGCCTATGCCAGCGAGCGAAACGTCGAAGCCTCGCAACTGGTCAAGGTGCCGGACGGCATCTCGCTTGAGACGGCGGCGGCGATGATGCTGAAAGGTATGACCGCGCAATATCTGCTCAATCAGACATTCCAGGTTGGGCCTGAAACGACGCTGCTCTTCCATGCTGCTGCCGGCGGCGTCGGCTTGATTGCCGGCCAATGGGCAAAGGCTCTGGGTGCAACCGTCATTGGTACGGCCGGATCGCAGGACAAGATCGATCTGGCGCTTGCCCATGGCTATGACCACGTCATCAACTACCGCACGGACGATTTCGTTGCCCGGGTCAAGGAACTGACCGACGGCAAGGGTGTTGATGTCGTTTATGATTCGGTCGGCAAGGACACCTATCCGGCCTCGCTCGATTGCCTGAAATCGCGCGGCCTCTGGGTGAGCTTCGGCAATTCGTCCGGTCCTGTCGATGCCTTCAGCATCGGCATTCTGGCACAGAAGGGTTCGCTGTTTGCGACGCGTCCGACACTCTTCGGGTATGTGCAGACGCGGCCTGCGCTTGAAGCGTGTGCAAATTCCCTCTTTGATATTGTGCAAAGCAACAAAGTGCGTATCAATATCAATCAGACTTATCCGCTTGCCGACGCCGGTCGCGCGCATACGGATCTTGAGACAAGAAAAACGAGTGGAACAACACTGCTGATTCCTTGATCGAAGCCTTAAGGCGGACGGGGATCGACAGAGGGGAAAAGAGGGCAGCGTGCCTGTTGAGGGAGCAACTGCGAACGGTCCGTTGTTGACTGTGAGCAACCTGACGAAATTGTTTGGCTCGTTTGCGGCCTGCAATGAAATCAACCTGCAGATAGACCAGGGCGAAATCCACGCCCTTCTCGGCGAAAACGGTGCCGGAAAATCGACGCTGGTGAAAATGCTGTTCGGCGTTCTCGCGCCGACGGTAGGCGAGATCGTGTGGCAAGGGCGCAGCGTGCGCATCGCCAGCCCGGCCGCGGCCCGCAAGCTCGGCATCGGCATGGTTTTCCAGCACTTTTCGCTGTTCGAGGCGCTGACGGTAGCGGAAAACATAGCGCTGTCGATGGACGGCAACATTTCGCTGGCCGAGGTCGCGGAGGAAGCTTCACGCCTGTCGCACGCCTATGGCCTGCCGCTCGATCCGAAGGCGCATGTGGCCGACCTTTCCGTCGGCGAACGCCAGCGCATCGAGATCGTCCGCGCCCTCTTGCAGAACCCGCGTCTGATCATTCTTGACGAACCGACATCGGTGCTGACGCCGCAGGAGGCCGATCGACTGTTCGAGACGCTCAACAAGCTCAAGGCGGAGGGACGTTCGGTTCTCTATATCAGCCACCGGCTGGAGGAAGTGCAGCGCATCTGCGACCGCGCCACCGTGCTGCGCCACGGCAAGGTCACGGGCGCCTGTGACCCCAAGGTGGAAACGCCGGCGTCGCTGGCGCGTATGATGGTCGGAAGCGACGTTGCGGCGGTGACCGCCGAGGGCACCAGCACCAAGGGCGAGGTGCAGCTGGAAGCGCGCCACCTTTCCGTTTCCGCACGCACGCCGTTTGCCGTTTCGCTGAAGAACATCTGTCTCAAGGTGCGTGCCGGCGAAGTGCTGGCGATCGCCGGTGTGGCCGGCAACGGCCAGGGCGAACTCTTCGACGCGCTGTCCGGCGAGTATCCGGTTGCAGACGATGCTGCGGTGCAGATCAGGCAAAGGCCGGTCGGCAACAGGAACATCAACGCGCGACGGCTGATGGGCGCCGGCTTCGTTCCGGAAGAGCGCCATGGCCACGCTGCGGTTTCGGCGATGCCGCTCTCGGACAATCTCGTGCTGGCCAGAAGCCGGTCCGACGCCAGGGCCTTCCTCGGCGGCGGCTTTCTCAAGATCATCCGCCGGGACGCGGTGACCACGGCGACCAAGCGCATCTCCGAAGCGATGGACGTGCGCAAGAGCGGGGAAGATCCTCCGGCCGGATCGCTTTCCGGCGGAAATTTGCAGAAATTCATCGTCGGTCGCGAGCTCGACCGCCAGCCCGCCGTCCTGGTCGTCAACCAGCCGACCTGGGGCGTCGACGCGGGCGCTGCGAGCCGGATCCGTCAAGCGCTTGTCGATCTCGCCAAGGCGGGCTCCGCGGTGCTGGTGATCAGCCAGGACCTTGACGAGATCTTCGAGGTGGCGACCGAGATCGCGGTGATCAGTGAAGGACGGCTTTCCGATCCATATCCGGCGCGCGAGCTTTCGCGCGAGAAGATCGGCCTGCTGATGGGTGGCATGTACGGCAAGACGGAAGACACGGGGGCTGTGCATGCGCATTGAACTGGAAAAGCGCGCCAAGATATCGGCGCTGTTCTCGATCCTGTCCCCATTCATCGCCTTTCTACTGACGATCATCTTCGGCGGCATCATGTTTGCACTACTGGGCAAGAACCCGGTCATGGCGCTCTACAGCTTCTTCGTCGAGCCGCTGAGCGAGGTCTGGTCGCTGCACGAACTGGCGATCAAGGCCGCGCCGCTGATCCTGATCGCCGTCGGCCTTTCGGTCTGTTTCCGCTCGAACAACTGGAACATCGGCGCCGAGGGGCAGTTCATCATGGGAGCGATCGCCGGCTCGATCCTGCCGGTGGTGTTTTACGAGTGGCAGTCGCCGCTCGTGCTGCCGCTGATGATGCTGATGGGCATGCTCGGTGGCGCGCTGTTTGCCGCCATTCCCGCCTTCCTCAAGGCGCACATGAACACCAACGAGATCCTGACGAGCTTGATGCTGGTCTACGTCGCCCAGCTCTTTCTCGACTGGATCGTGCGCGGCCCCTGGCGCAATCCGCAGGGCATGAACTTCCCGGAGACGCGCAGCTTTGCGGCTGACGCCATCCTGCCGGAACTGATCGCGTCGGGGCGCACCCACTGGGGTTTTGCCTTCGCCATCATCGCGGCGATCCTCGTCTGGTTCATGATGCGTTATACGCTGAAGGGCTTCGAGATCGCGGTTCTCGGTCAGTCGGAGCGGGCAGGACGCTTTGCCGGTTTCTCGTCGCGGCGGATGATCTGGTTTTCGATGCTGCTCTCGGGTGCGCTTGCCGGTCTGGCCGGGATCTCCGAGGTCAGCGGCGCGATCCAGCAGCTGCGCCCGGTGATTTCGCCCGGCTATGGCTTCACCGCGATCATCGTCGCGTTTCTCGGGCGGCTCAATCCGCTCGGCATCATCGCCGCCGGCCTCGTTCTGGCGCTGACCTATCTCGGCGGCGAAGCGGCGCAGCTCTCGATTGGCGTGTCGGACAAGGTCACGCGCGTCTTCCAGGGCCTGCTGCTGTTCTTCGTGCTCTCCTGCGACACGCTCATTCATTATCGCATCCGGCTGGTCTGGTATCGGTTTGCCGAGACAAACACGGACGGGAGCCGTTGATGGGGATCGTCGAAGCCATACTGTTGAGCGTCATCACCGCCGCAACACCGCTTGTCATTGCCGCCCTCGGCGAACTGGTGACGGAGCGCTCTGGCGTGCTCAATCTCGGTGTTGAGGGCATGCTGGTCATGGGCGCCGTCTGCGCCTTTGCCGCAACCCGGATCACCGGGTCGCCCTACCTCGGGATTCTGGCCGGGGTCGTCTGCGGCGCTGTGTTCTCACAGCTCTTCGCATTCCTGACGTTGACGCTGGTTGCCAACCAGGTGGCGACCGGCCTGGCGTTGACGCTGCTTGGTCTTGGCGTTTCCGGTATGCTCGGAGAGAGCTTTCTCGGCATGCAGGGCATCAAGCTGCAACCCATCGTCATCCCGGTGCTGGCTGATATTCCGGTCCTCGGGCCGCTGTTGTTCCGGCAGGACATCATCTTCTATCTGTCGATTGCCCTGGTCGCGGGCGTTCACTGGTTCCTGTTCAGGAGCCGCGCGGGTTTGAAGCTGCGCGCGGTCGGCGACAGCCATGCCTCCGCCCATGCCCTTGGCGTCAACGTCATCAGGACGCGCTATCTCGCGGTGATGTTCGGCGGTGCCTGCGCGGGCCTTGCCGGCGCGCAGTTGTCGCTGGTCTACACTCCGCAATGGGTGGAAAACATGTCTGCCGGCCGTGGCTGGATCGCGCTTGCGCTGGTGGTGTTTTCGTCCTGGCGTCCGTGGCGTCTCGTTGCCGGCGGCTATCTGTTCGGTGCCGTTTCCATCAGCCAGCTTCATGCGCAGGCCTTCGGCATCGGCATTCCGTCGCAATTCCTGTCGTCGCTTCCCTATCTCGCGACGATCGTCGTGCTCATCCTCATTTCACATAACCGGCGCACGACCCTGATCAATACGCCGGCATCGCTCGGTAAGCCGTTTGTGCCAGATCGGTGACAATAACAACCCAGACGGACGTTTCTCAAACCGACAGAGGTCAAGAAAATGAAAAAACTACTGCTCGCTCTCGCAAGTACCGCTGCCGTCATCGGCTTTGCCAGCGCCGCTGCCGCTCAGGACAAGGCGAAGGTCTGCTTCGTCTATGTCGGTTCCAAGACCGACGGCGGCTGGACCCAGGCACACGATATCGGTCGCCTGGAACTGGAAAAGAAGCTCGGTGACAAGATCGAGACGCAATTCCTCGAAAGTGTGCCGGAAGGCCCGGATGCCGAGCGCGCGATCGAGCGCATGGCACGTTCCGGCTGCGGCCTGATTTTCACGACGTCCTTCGGCTTTATGGATGCGACGATCAAGATCGCCCAGAAGTTCCCGGACGTGAAGTTCGAGCACGCCACCGGCTACAAGACCGCCCCGAATGTGGCGACCTATAACAGCCGCTTCTACGAGGGCCGCTACATCCAGGGCGTGATCGCTGCCAAGATGTCCGAGAAGGGGGTTGCCGGTTACATCGCCTCGTTCCCGATCCCCGAAGTGGTGATGGGCATCAACGCTTTCGTCGTCGGCGCGCGCTCGGTCAACCCGGACTTCAAGATCAAGGTCGTATGGGCCAACACCTGGTTTGACCCGGGCAAGGAAGCCGATGCCGCCAAGGCGCTCGTCGACCAGGGCGTCGATATCCTGACCCAGCACACCGATACGACGGCGCCGATGCAGGTGGCCGCAGAACGCGGCATCAAGGCCTTTGGCCAGGCATCCGACATGATCGCTGCCGGCCCGAAGACCCAGCTGACCGCGATCGTCGACACCTGGGGCGCCTACTACATCAAGCGCACCGAGGCTTTCCTCGACGGCAAATGGGAAACAACGTCGAGCTGGGACGGCCTGAAGGACGGCATCCTGACTATGGCGCCCTACACCAACATGCCTGACGACGTGAAGAAGCTGGCCGAAGAAGCGGAAGCCAAGATCAAGTCGGGCGAGCTGAAGCCGTTCACCGGTCCGCTGAAGAAGCAGGATGGCAGCGAGTGGCTGGCCGCAGGCGCATCGTCGGATGACGGCACACTGCTCGGCATGAACTTCTACGTCGAAGGCGTCGACGACCAGCTGCCGAAGTAAGCACAACGGAAGAACGCAGAAAATGTTCAAACCCCGCCGTTACGGCGGGGTTTGTCGTTATCGATATATTGGGCCGAGGCTTGGTGGCGCATTATTGCGGCATGACCCAATCAGCCGAGATTGATGCAATCAACGGTCGTGCGGGCCGGTTTCAGCCATAGTGCAGCTTGGCTGCATTTCGTGTAATGCTTGAGGAATCGGTTGGCCATTCCTGGGCCTGCTCATCCTGTTCGTGGGGATGGGTGGACCGGCGAGATATGGCATTTTGAGGCGCTGCATTTGGCGCTGTCAGGCAAGGGAGTGCCTGGAGGAGGTGGGTTGAACAGGAGCTTGCTGGAGACTGTCCTTTCCGGGACGCGGAAGCGCACCAGTCATGCGCATGTGGTCGACCAGCTTGGCAAGGCGATCGTTTCAGGCGAGTTCCCGATCGGGTCGATCCTGCCCGGCGATCCGGAGCTTGCAGCGCGCTTTAAGGTGTCGCGCACGGTTCTTCGCGAAGCGATGAAGACGCTTGCCGCAAAGGGTCTGGTCGTGCCACGGGCTCGCATTGGCACGCGCGTCACGCCCAGAAATGATTGGAACCTCTTCGACAACGACATCCTGACCTGGCATTTTGAATGTGGTGTGGACGAGGAGTTCCTCTACCACCTCTCCGAAGTGCGTCTCGCCTTCGAGCCGCACGCTGCGGCTCTTGCTGCGCGCAACGCTTCTGAGGCCGAGATCAGCCGCATGATGCGCCTCGCGGTCGCCATGGGTGAGGCCGGCCATACTGCCGAGAGCCTCGCCTTTGCCGATCTGAAATTCCATCTGTCGATTGCGGAAGCTTCGGGCAACCCGTTCATGCGGACGGTCGGTGGGCTGATCGAGGCGGCGCTGGTCGGCATTTTCAAACTGAGTTCACCCGTCGAAGAAAAGGGCGGCGTCGACGAGGTCGCCCGCAATCACATCCGCATCGTCGAGGAAATCGGCAGGCGCGACGAAGCGGGCGCGCGCGCAGCGATGGAAAATGTCATCAAGATCGGGCGCGAGCGCGTGCGCGGCGCCCTCAGGTCGGGCGAAAACTGAGCCACCTTCGTCGGACGTGTCCGAGTTTCGGTCCGCTCTCGCCTCGCGAAATACGGGCGAAGCGCATTTGGTGACACGGATTTCGAGAACTGCGCTTGCTCGGATCGCCTGCTGGCCTTATCTGGTGAACGGTCGCTCTCGATTGGGCGACTTTTCGTCAACGGTGACTTGGAGACCATGTCCGAATTTTTTGTCATTTTCGTCCTGCTTTTGATCAACGCATTTTTTGCTCTTTCGGAAATGGCAATCGTCTCGGCAAGCAAGCCATTGCTTCGCCAGATGGCAAGACAGGGAAATCTCCGCGCCGAAGCGGCACTGAAGCTGGCGGAAGACCCCGGCAAGTTTCTTTCCACCGTTCAGGTTGGCATCACGCTGGTCGGCACGCTCGCCGGCGCCTATGGTGGCGCGACGATCGCGGCCAAGTTCGCCCCCTTCTTCGACAGCATCGCCTGGATCAGCCCCTACGGTCATCCGGTGGCGGTGGCGATCGTGGTAACGCTCATCACCTTCCTCTCCGTCGTTATCGGCGAGTTGATCCCCAAGCAGCTGGCGTTGAAGAACTCCGAGGGCTTCGCGATGTTCGTGGCGCGGCCGATGACGCTTCTTTCGCGCATCGTGGCGCCGGTCGTCTATCTCTTCGAGACCTCGGCCGCGTTGATGATGCGGCTGCTGGGCATACGTCCGGATGATCCGGACCATGTTACCGAAGAGGAAGTGCACGCGATCATGGCGGAAGGCGTCGAGAGCGGCGCGATCGAAAAGTCGGAGCACGAGATGCTTCGTCGCATCATCCGCCTCGGTGACCGCAACGTGAAATCGATCATGACGCATCGTACCGAAATGAGCTTCATCGATATCAACGACAGCCTGGAGACCATCGGCGAGAAGATCCGCCAATACGGCCACTCCCGTTATCCCGTGGTCGACGGGCCGAGCGGCGATGTGCTTGGCGCGGTTCTGGCGAAGGAAATCCTCAATGCCCCGACGTCCGTTCCGCTCGACGTTCGCAAGTATGTGCGCGAGATCCATACCTTGCCGGAAACCGCGTCCTGCCTGAAGGCGCTCGATGCTTTCAAGTCGTCGAGTATCAACATGGCGATGATCGTCGACGAATACGGCAGCACCGAAGGCATCATCACCATCGCCGATATTCTAGAGGCGATCGTCGGCGTGCTGCCGTCGAACTATGACGATCTCGAGCACGCACTGATCCGCCAGCGCGAGGATGGAACCTACCTGGTCGACGGACGCACGCCGATCGATGAGATCCACCTGACCATCGGTATCGAAGGCATCGATGCCGACGGAAATTTTGAAACGATCGCGGGCTTTCTCGTTCAGCAGTTGCGCAAGACGCCGGAAGAGGGCGACATCGCGATCGCCCACGGTTACCGTTTCGAGGTCATCGATATGGATTCCCGCCGCATCGACAAGATCCTCGTCAGCCGTTGCGAGAACACTGCCGCCTGAAACCTTGCTGGGGACGCGACGCTGCCTACAGGGCCGCGCGTCTTACTAGGCGCGCAAAGGTCGCTGTAGCACTTTGAATTGCGTCATGTTTTATCCTTAAATCGAATACGATTTAGGAAACATGCAGTAGGCGTCGCTGATCGCCCCCTCTGCCACCGTCGCAGCAGCAACGATGATCGTTCCGGAAAGCAAATAACCGTAGAAAAGCAAAAGGTCGGGCAATACCCGACCTTTCCCTCAAATCATCACGGCGCCTGCTAGTACATCCGTAGTCATCCGCCTTGAGCGATGATTGAATGATCCTGTTATTAATGGGTCTCCATGTCGGGCATATGACAATGGAACAGCAAATATTCTTTGTTTCTGCTGACGCCGGGTCCGGTCGACCAAAAGGGGTGCCTGTTTTATCCCGATGATTTCGCCGGAAGCTATCTGAGCCGGACGATTTCGCAGGGTGTACCGGCGGGCGCCTCTTCAGCGTTCGGCGCGCGAACGATCAGACAATCGGACTGCGCGAACACCTTCATCATCGACGAGTCCTGCCGCGGGAAGGGGTGGGCGACGAGCGAACCGTCCGCATCGCTCGAAAGCCGTGCACGCACATAATCCTGGCGCTTGTCGTTGGCAGGCAGCGGCGAGGCGAGGCAGGCCGTCGTCAGCCGATCTCTATCAGGTAGTCTCGCCAGTTTGCGGACCAGCGGCTCAAGGAACAAGAGTGCACAGACGAGGCTCGATACAGGATTGCCAGGCAGGCCGAGCACCGCCATGTCGCCGAGCTGTCCGACCATGAGTGGTTTTCCGGGCCGCATGGCGATCCGCCAGAAATCGAGCGTCATCCCGCTCGCAAGCAATGTCGACTGCACAAGGTCATGATCGCCGACCGAGGCGCCACCGAGCGTCACGAGCACATCGGCTCTCGCTGCCCTTGCACGCTCGACGGCCGCCGAGATCGCCTGGCGGTTGTCCGGGACGATGCCGAGGTCGAGGATGTCGGCACCGTTGTCACGCGCAATGGCAGCAACACCGAATGTGTTGGAGGCAATGATCTGGTCAGCACCGGGTATGCTTCCGGGTGTCAGCAGTTCATCGCCGGTTGCAAGGATCGCGACCGTCGGTTTCTTGAACACTGGCAGCACCGCATGGTTCATGCCGGCGGCGACCGTCAGGCGACCGGCATCCAGAACGTCTCCCGCGCGCAGCACCGTTTCGCCGGCTGCAAAATCCTGGCCGGAAAGTCTGATATGCCGCCCTTTGCCCGGCGCGAACGAGGTGCGGATCTTGTTGTCGGCAAGCCGTTCGGTGTCTTCTTGGATGATGACGGTATCGGCGCCCGCGGGAAGCGGGGCTCCGGTAAAGATGCGGACAGCCTGCCCGGACTTTACCTCGCCATCGAAGCCATGCCCGGCCGCGGACTGGCCGATGACCGTAAGTTCGGCACCGATGGCGTGGACATCCTCATGGCGAACCGCATAGCCATCCATCGCTGAATTGTCGAAGGCGGGATGGGTGACGCGTGCAGTTACATCTTGCGCCAGCACACGGTCGAGGCCTTCATGCAGGCTCACATGTTCGATTGCGTGGCGGGGTCTGGCGCTGCCGAGGATCCTGTTGAGCGCGTCTTCAACGGAAAGCAACGACATCGTCGGTCAGTCTCCCTGGCGCCGATAATCGCCGGAGCGTCCACCGGATTTGCTGACGAGCTGGATGCCGCCGATTTCCATTTCTCGATCCGCAGCCTTCGCCATGTCGTAGATCGTCAGGCAGGCGATGCTGACGGCCGTCAGCGCTTCCATCTCGACGCCGGTCTTGCCGGTCAGTTTGGCAAGCGCTTCGACCCGCAAGCCCGGCAATGCTGGATCGGGTGTGATGTCGACCGACACCTTGGTCAGCATCAACGGATGACAAAGGGGGATCAGATTCGACGTCTGCTTGGCGGCCATGATGCCGGCCAGCCGCGCCGTACCGATAACGTCGCCCTTCTTGGCATCGCCCTCCAGGATCAGCGCAAGTGTCTCCGGACGCATGCGGACATGACCCTCCGCAGTGGCGATGCGGACGGTTTCGGTCTTGGCGCCGACGTCGACCATGTTCGCTTCGCCGCTGTTGTCGAGATGCGTGAGTGTGGTCTTGCCCATCACTCGGCCGCCAGCACGCTTTCGGAGCCGGTGAGGAGCACACGTGTTGCCGTCTCGACATCGCTCTTGCGCATCAGGCTCTCGCCGACCAGGAAAGTGGTGATGCCGCTCCTTTCCAGACGCTGGCAATCGTCATGGGTAAAGATACCGCTCTCGCCGACGAGCAGCCGATCAGACGGAACCATCGACGCCAGTTGCTCGGATACGGCGAGATCGACGTCGAATGTTCTCAGGTTGCGATTGTTGATGCCAACAAGTGGCGAGGCAAGCTTGAGCGCCCGCTCCATCTCTTCAGCGTCATGCACTTCGATCAGTACATCCATTCCGAGAGAAAAGGCAGAATCTTCCAGACGCCGGGCATCGTCGTCGCTGAGCGATGCCATGATCAGCAGGATGCAGTCTGCACCCCAGGCGCGGGCCTCGAACACCTGGTAGGTGTCGAACATGAAGTCCTTGCGCAAAGCCGGAAGCACGCAGGCTGCGCGGGCCGCCTCAAGAAACGCCGGCGCGCCCTGGAAGCTCGGTCCATCCGTCAGCACGGAAAGACAGGCCGCACCGCCGGCCTCGTAGGCCTTGGCCAGCGCCGGTGGATCGAAGTCGGGTCGAATCAGGCCTTTCGACGGGCTCGCCTTCTTGATCTCGGCGATCAGGCCGAAGCGGCCTTGCTGTTGGCGCGCTGCCAACGCCGCATGGAAACCGCGCGGAGCGGATTGATCGGCGATGCGAGCCTTCAGCTCATCGATTGACGTTTGCGATTTGGCCGCAGCGATCTCGTCGCGCTTGTAGGCTTCGATCTTGCGCAGGATATCGGTCATGGCGCGGTTCCTTGTCTCAAGCAGCGTTGTCTCAGGCAGCGTTCGAAACGCTGATCAGGCGCTGCAGTGCCGCCTTGGCGCCACCGCTGGAAAGCGACTGGCGGGCGAGCGTCATGCCCTGACCAAGATCTGCGGCCTTGCCGGCAATCATCAGCGATGCAGCCGCATTGGCAAGCGAAATGTCCCGGTAGGCGTTTTCTGCACCGTCGAGGACGGCCAAGAGCGCAACGGCATTGTGTGCGCCATCGCCGCCCTTCAGGGCGTCGAGGGTGACCGTTGGCAGGCCGAAATCTTCAGGCGTCAAGGTGAAAGCGGTGATCTTGCCGTTATCGAGAGCGGCGACCTGCGTCGTGCCGGTCGTCGTGATCTCGTCGAGGCCTTCGCCATGCACGACCCAGACATTCTCGGAGCCGAGGTCGCGCAATACTTCCGCCAGCGGCTGGACCCACTGCGGTGCGTAGACGCCGACAAGTTGCCGCTTGACGCCGGCAGGATTGGATAGCGGGCCGAGCAGGTTGAAGATCGTGCGTGTGCCGAGCTCGACACGCGTCGGGCCGACGTGGCGCATGGCGGAATGGTGCTGCTGGGCGAACATGAAGCCGACACCGGCTTCCCTGATGCAGCGTGAAATCGCCTCGGGGCCGATATCGAGCTTGACGCCGAGGCAGGACAGGGCATCGGCCGTGCCGGACTTGGAGCTCAGCGCACGGTTGCCATGCTTGGCGACCGGGACACCCGCGCCCGCAACGATCAGCGAGGCGAGTGTCGAGATATTGTAGGTACCGGCGCCATCACCGCCGGTCCCGACGATGTCGACAGCATCGGCCGGCGCGTCGACGGGGAGCATGCGGCCGCGCATGGCGGCAACGGCGCCGACGATCTCGTCGACAGTTTCGCCACGGACGCGCAGGGCCATCAGGAAGCCGCCGATCTGCGATGGCGTGGCCGCACCCGACATGATGATCTCGAAAGCCGCTCGTGCGTCTTCGCGGTTGAGAGCCTCGCCGGCGGCGACTTTGGCGACGAACGGTTTCAGATCACTCATCGGTTGCTTTCCTTGCCGCTTATCTCTGTGCCAAAGCCGTTTCGGCAAGCGTCTGATTGATCGAAACACCGTAGGCCGACTGCAGGGTCGATACCATTTGGTCGAGAATGTCGTCGCCGCTGGCACGGGCCATGGCCTGGATCTGACGGCTGTCGTCTTCCAGGGCATCGGTCGGGCCGTTGTTCTCGATCGAGGTGACCCGCAGCAGGATCTGACCATCGCCACCGATACCGGCGGCATT
The DNA here is from genome assembly GCF_001976035.1 of Ensifer sp. 1H6. Classification (NCBI taxonomy): domain Bacteria; kingdom Pseudomonadati; phylum Pseudomonadota; class Alphaproteobacteria; order Hyphomicrobiales; family Rhizobiaceae; genus Ensifer; species Ensifer sp. 1H6. Next base: position 68,292 of record NZ_MOAI01000026.1, read on the forward strand.
GGCGACGTGGCCGTCCGGGCCGCTGAAGGCAGCAGCGACGGCGGCCGGGCTCAGCGCCGCATCAGACGTCGACCGGGTCAATCCCGTCTTTGTTTCGACGGCAAGGCCAAGCTCGGTTGCGATATCGGCGAGCGTCGCGCCTTTTTCGATCCGCTGCTTCAGTTCGGTCGCCTTGGTGGCGAGAGCCGTGCGCTGCTGTTCTGCAGTCCAGTCTGCGGCGACTTCGTCACGTGCTTCGTCGAGCGTGCGGTCGCGAGCCGGAACCACTTCGTCGAGGTCGAACCAGACGTAGCCGTCGCGGCCGATGTTAACAGGCAGGGTTTCTCCGCCTACTTCAGCCTTGAAGGCGTCCGGCAGCAGAGCCTTCGGCTCCGGCAGGCCGGCGACTTCATCGCCATTCATGTCCTTGCCGGTCGCATCGATGCCGTCGACGGTCGCGACCTTCAGCTTGAGCAGTTCGGCGATGTCCTTGAGCGAAGCACCGGTCGCGCGCTCGTCCTCGATCTTGTCATGAAGGCCGATGATCTCGTTCTGCGCGTTGGAGAGGGCAATCTCCTTGCGGAGTTCTTCCTTGACCTCGTCGAAGCTGCGAACCGTCTCCGGGCGGATGTTCGTCACGCGCAGGATCACCGGTCCGAAGGCACCATCGATAACGGGCGACGTGCCGCCATCGGCAGCAATCGCAAACGCGGCTTCGCCGATCTTTGCGTCCGGAGCGCTTGCGGTGGTGAAGTCACCCAGCAGAACGTCGGCAGACGTCTTGCCTTCGGCTTTCACGATGTCGTCGTAGGACGTGCCGGCTGCGAGCTTGGCTGCCGCGGCGTCTGCCGCCTCACGCGAGGAGAAGGCGAGCTGTTCGATCGTGCGCGTCGCCTCGGTGCGGAAGCTGTCCTTGCGCTTGTCGTAGTCGGCACGAACGTCCGCATCGACCACCGCCGTCGCATCGGCAAGATCCTCGGGTGCAAGCTTCAGGTAGGTGATCTTGCGGTATTCCGGCGCGCGGTAGTTTGCCTTGCGGCTGTCGTACCAGGGGGCGAGAACGTCGTCGCCCGGTGCCTTTACCGGATCGATGTTGGCGTTCGACAGCAGGACGTAGTCGATCGAGCGCTTTTCGTGGCGATAGGAGCCGATCGCGTCGCTCAGCACCTTTGGCGCGATATAACCGTCAGACAGGGCATCGACGATCTGCGAGCGCACGGCGACCTGGCTGCGGTTGTTGATGTAATCCTGTTCGCGAAGGCCGGCATTGCGCAGCACGCTCGAGAACGTCAGGCGGTCGAACTGACCGTTGACGCTGTGGAAAGCCGGGTCTTCGGCGATGAGCTTGGCCAGCCGGTCTTCCGAAAGGCCAAGGTTCATATCGCCGGCTAGCTGATCGAGGGCAGCACCCGCGACGAGCTGGGAATAAACCTGCTGCTCGATGCCGAATGCCTTGGCCTGCTGCGGCGTCAGGCGCGTGCCGAGCTGGCGGGAAACGAGCGCAAGTTGGCGCTCGTAGGCGAGCCGGAAGTCCGGAGCCTTGACCTTGACGTCACCGACGACGACCACGGCATCCGACTGGTTCGCGATCATCGATGTCGATGCGCCCCACACCATGAAAGACAGCACGAGAATGACGAGCAGGCCTTTGACGACCCAGGTCTGGGCGGCTTTTCTCAGGAATTCGAGCATGGGGCAGAAACCTCGTTGCAGTGCGGTGGCTGTGAGCCAAACGAGTTCGTTCCTTAAAACAAACGAAACAGGAAATGAAGGGCGCAATGCCGCAAATTGCGCGCCAGCCGAAGATCGCGGGCAATCATGTGATTCGCAGGGACTTCGGGCCGCTGACGAATTTGAGAGCCGAGATCGCTGTCTGCGACGTCGATGGCCATCGACGGGAAGACGTTGCTGACAAAACGGATGTCGGATTTATTAGCCGGCAACAGAAATTTGACCGAAAAAACGACGAATTTGCCGGTGTTGGATTGAGATCGAAAACACTTAGGAACTATGGTTGCGCGTATCGGGGCGAGGCGATTCATGCGGCCCTGCGGAAAGACATGCCATGCAATCGACAATCGTGATGGTCAACCTGTTCGGAGCGGTAGCACTGCTGCTGTTCGGCCTTTCCCTGGTCAAGGAAGGGGTCACGCGCGCCTTCGGGGCGAAGCTGCGGGCTGGCCTCGCACAGGGAACGAGCGGCCCGACCCGATCGTTCCTGACCGGTCTCGTCGCCACGATTGCTCTGCAAAGCTCGACTGCGACGGCATTGATGACCTCATCCTTCGTGGAAAAGGGGCTCATTCGCTCGCGCATGGCGCAGATCGTGTTGCTTGGCGCCAATGTCGGCACGGCGATCACCGCCTGGATCGTCGCCACCGGCATCGAATGGCTGTCGCCGATGATCATTCTGGTGGGCGTCGTGCTGCATCGCGTCAGCCGCTCGAACGCCCGGCAGGGTCTTGGTGCGGCCTTTGTCGGGATTGGCCTGATGTTGCTGTCGCTGCATCTGCTTGGCCTGGCGACCGAGCCGATGCGCGAATCCGAGGCGCTGGCCGCGTTTCTCGGCATGCTCGATAGCGCCTGGCCTGTGGCATTGATCATCTCCGCGGGCCTTGCCTTCGCCTCGTCCTCCAGCCTTGCCGTGGTGATGCTGGTGCTTTCCCTTTCTACGGCCGGCATTCTCTCCGTCGGCTTGACGGTTGCGCTGGTGCTCGGCGCCAATCTTGGCGGGGCGATCCCGCCTGTCATGGCGACGCTGTCTTCGGCGCCGTCAGCACGACGGGTCACGCTCGGCAATCTCGTGGTCCGCGCCATCGGATGTCTGATCGCGCTGCCTCTGACCGGTGTCAGCGTCGAGCTCTTGCAAAGCCTGCCTTTGCCGAAGCAGAACCTGCCGGTGGACATCCACCTGGCATTCAATCTAGCCGTGGCGATCCTTGCCTGGCCGTTTGCCGGCCTGCTGTCGCGGCTGATGATCCGCTTCATCCCCGATAACGAAACGGACGAAACCGGGCCGCGCTACCTCGACGAGAACGTGCTCCATACGCCGGTCATGGCGCTTTCAGGCGCGACGCGTGAAGTGCTGCGGGTCGGCGACCTGATCGAGATGATGCTGATCCGCGCCCAGACCGCCTTCAACAACAACGATCTGTCCGAGATCCGCGATGTCGGCAAGTTCGAAAAGCAGGTCGATCTGCTGCAGCAGGAAGTGAAGATTTTCCTATCGCGCCTGGGGCGCGATGGCCTGAGCCCGGAAGATGGCCGCCGCTCGATCGTTATCATCGACTACGCCATCAACCTCGAGCATATGGGCGATATCATCGAGAAGGGGCTCTGTGAGCAAATCGGCAAGAAGGTCAACAACGGCCTGAAATTCTCCGAGGACGGCTATCAGGAGCTGAAGAGCCTCTTCAACCTGACGATCGACAATCTCAGGGTTGCTCAGACCATTTTCGTCACCCGCAACGCCGATCTCGCCCGGCAATTGATCGAGGTAAAGGTCAATGTCCGCCACATGGAGAAGCGGTCGGCCGAACGGCATATCGAGCGGCTGCGGGACGGACTGCTGGAAAGTCTTCAGACCAGCTCGCTGCATCTCGACATGCTGCGTGATTTGAAGCGCATCAACGCCCATATAGCCTCGGTCGCCTATCCCATCCTGGAGGAAAGCGGGCTTCTGACCGAGAGCAGACTGAGGCCGCAGGCGTGATCGTTATGAACCGGCGGCCGTTTCGCCGGGGCGCAGGCCGTTGCGGACGAATGCGTCGTAGCATGGCGTCAGCGTGATGCGCGTGTGGCCAGCCTCGAGGCTCGGCAGGTAGAGCGACAGCAGCGTCCTGTTGACGTTTGTGCTCGGGCAGGTCGGCACGAGTGCGATGTCCACGGCAGCGACTGCGCGCGCACCTCCAAGTCCGGTGGCGGGATTGCGCGGAACGGATCTGCGCCGATGGCGACGCGTTTCGGCGCGTGGCGATCCATCAGCCACGGAAACGGATTGGCGAAATCGATATTGAGGATCGTGTCGAAGCGAACGCCATTGGCGTGCTCATAGGTACGCAATGCATCGATGGCATCATCGACATTCGTCAGCCAGCCGGTCTGGAAGTCGAAATCGCTGTAAAGCAGGAATGACGGCAATTCGCCCATGTCGGCCAGTGCCTCAAAGGCGCCTGGCTCGGCAAGATAGGTGTCTCGCATCCGTTCGGCCCGCAGCGAGAGGATCGGGCGGACATTGACAGCCCCCATGGTTTTCAGATTGCGGCTCTCGATCCGGATATTGTTGACGGCGCCGATCCACGCGCGCGCGCTCTTCTGGACGACAGTTGTCATAGGTGGCAGCGCCGCCGCGATGGCGAGGATAAAAACCGCAATGGTCTGCCGCCTGGATGAGCCATTCGCGACACAATCGAGTGTGATCTTGAGAAGCAGCGGGTAGAGGAAGATGAAGGCCTGGCTGCCGGTGTTCTGGCTCTCAAACAGGATGCCGGCAACGACAAAGGCACCGAGCCACAAGAAATTCTGATCGAAGACTTTGCGAATGGCAGCGATCGAAGGCCGTCGGCAAGCGTCCCGCATTGACATGGAATAGGCCGGCAACGCGGAAAAGAAGAGGGCGAGGCAGAGAATGCCTGCGGGCAGAAGCAGTCCGGCGTTGAGCGATGCAGCCTGAAGCAGGCGCGCCAACAGGATCCCGTCATTGACGTCGACCAAAGCCAGAATGTCGGCGACATAGGCCGATACCGCGCCGAGCGACAGTTCGATAGCGGCAAGAATGCCGAAGAAGATCAGGGCCGCGGTGACCGCCGAGCGCAGGCCGAGCCGTCCGGCCGCGAATGCCATCAAGCACAGGATGACACCGGCGATTGCGCCGGTGATCTTCACGAAAAAAAGTGCGATCATCGCTCCCGCGGCAACAACAGCGAGGGTACGTGGATTGCGGACATAGATCAGCGCCGCTGCGAGCACGTAAAGCAGTTGGCAGACCTGACGGTTGTAGATGCCGAAGCCGTCGGATCCCGGATAGGGGTAGAAGTCGCCGGTGTTGAACGGGAGAATGGAAAAGAGAAGGAACGGCAACAGGATGGTGTAGGCCAGCGCGCGCGAACGCTTTTGGATGTCGAGCACCACCAGGCCGATCAATGGCCCGGTGACGATGAGAAGGCACCAGCTGGCCAGCAGCAAGGGATGGCCGTTCGGGAAAACCGACAGCAAGATTGCAAAGAGATAGTAGCCGAGCGCCCCGACCGGTGCGAAGAAGTCGACCGAGGGGATCTGCGCGTCAGCAAGGCGATTGGCGGCGTCGAGATAAAGATAATGATCCCAGAACATCGGGCCGATCGGCTGCGGGATCGTGACCGTGAGAAGCAGCGACAGGAGGATGAGCGCCAGAACGAGCGCTGCAAGCGGCGACCGGATTGCAGCCCGAGCAATGTTGAACGGCTTTGCCGCTGCGTCGAGATCGGTGCTGGCATGCATTACTGCTTCTCTCCCCGGGGGAGCGAGGCACGCGCATGGGTTGCCGAGGCAGGCTCCGCTTCTCCTTATGCCATCATCGGGTTTTAAGCGGGTTAACGTGACGTGATTGTGTGAATTATGCTTCCCGCAATATGTTGCTGATAGGAAGGGGCCGAATCGGGCGACCGGATCTGGTTCTCAAGAAAAAGACCAAGGAGATCATTGGATGGAACGGAGTTGCCTGGCGATTGTTCTGGCTGCGGGTGAAAGCACGCGGATGAAATCGTCGATGTCGAAGGTGCTGCATCCGGTGGCCGGCCGGCCGATGATCGCCCATGTGGTTGCCGCCCTGTCGAGTGCATCGATCTCCGACGTCGCTCTCGTCGTCGGGCGCGACGCCGAAACTGTTTCAGGTGCTGCCGGCATCGACGGCGTATCGATCGCTTCGTTCCTGCAAAAGGAGCGGCTCGGAACGGGACATGCGGTTTTGGCGGCGCGCGAGGCGATATCAAAGGGGTTTGATGACATCCTGGTGGTTTTTGGCGATACGCCGCTGATCACGCCTGAGCCTCTCAAGGCGGCGCGCGACGGCCTGGCCGCCGGCAACGATGTGGTGGTCATCGGCTTTGAGGCCGCCGATCCTTCGGGCTATGGCCGGCTGATCGTCGAGGACGGCGCGCTGATCGCGATCCGCGAGCACAAGGACGCAACCGAAGAAGAACGCCGCATCACCTATTGCAATGGCGGCCTGATGGCGATCGATGGGCACAAGGCGCTCGATCTGCTCGATCGTATTGGCAATGCCAACGTCAAGGGCGAGTACTACCTGACCGACCTCGTCGAGATCGTGCGGGCGATCGGCGGCCGCGCCATCGCCGTCGAGGCGCCAGAGGAAGAGCTGACCGGCTGCAACACCCGGGCGGAACTCGCCTATATCGAGCGGCTCTGGCAGCAGCGCCGCCGGCATGAGCTGATGCTGTCCGGTGTGTCGATGATCGCGCCGGAGACCGTTTTCCTCGCCTGGGACACGGAACTGCAGCAGGACGTGCTGATCGAGCCGAATGTCGTGTTTGGCCCGGGCGTTCGCGTCGAGAGCGGCGCCATCATCCATGCGTTCTCGCATATCGAGGGAGCGACGGTGCGCGCCGGCGCAACGGTCGGACCCTATGCACGTCTGCGCCCCGGGGCTGATCTCGGCGAAAAGTCGAAGGTCGGCAATTTCTGCGAGGTCAAGAAGGCGGAAATCGGCGCCGGCGCCAAGGTCAACCATCTGACCTATATCGGCGATGCCTTCGTCGGGGCCGGGTCCAACATCGGTGCAGGCACGATCACCTGCAATTATGATGGCGTGAACAAGCACGAGACCCGCATCGGCGAGAATGCCTTCGTCGGCTCGAATTCCTCGCTGGTTGCACCGGTGACGATCGGTGACGGAGCGCTGGTTGCTTCCGGCAGTGTCATCACCGAGGATGTGCCGGCCGATGCCGTGGCCTTCGGCCGCGCACGACAGGAGATCAAGCCGGGCAGGGCGCGTATCCTGCGCGAACGCTACGAGGCACAGAAGGCCGCGAAAAAGGCGGCCAAGGCAGCCGAGTAGGTTCGCGTTAAATACTGAAACCGAAAGTGAAATCGGGGGCGGATTGCCTCGTCCGGCAAATGCGTTACCAAGGCAACGCGCCGGGCGGGACTTCCGCGCTGTCGATTGGGGCGTCGAAACGGCGCGGGACGAATTTGGAGACGACTATGTGCGGAATTGTTGGCATCGTTGGAAACCAGCCGGTCTCGGAGCGACTTGTCGATGCGTTGAAGCGCCTGGAGTACCGTGGCTACGATTCGGCCGGCGTTGCGACCATCAATGCCGGTACGCTTGAGCGCCGCCGGGCGGAAGGCAAGCTGGTCAATCTGGAGGCCCGGCTGCGCGAGGAGCCGCTGGCCGGCATGATCGGCATCGCCCACACCCGCTGGGCGACGCACGGCGCCCCGACCGAGCGCAATGCCCATCCGCATTTCACCGATGGCGTTGCCGTGGTCCACAACGGCATCATCGAGAACTTCTCCGAGCTGAAGGACGAACTGATCGCCGACGGTGCGACATTCGAGACGCAGACCGACACGGAAGTCGTGGCGCATCTTCTGGCAAAGTTCCGTCGCGACGGCCTCGGCCGGCGTGAAGCCATGCATGCGATGCTAAAGCGTGTAACAGGTGCCTATGCGCTTGCCATTCTGTTTCAGGACGACCCGTCTACCATCATGGCGGCCCGCAACGGCCCGCCGCTGGCGATCGGCCACGGCAAGGGCGAGATGTTCCTGGGTTCCGACGCCATCGCGCTCTCGCCGTTTACCAATGAGATCACCTATCTGATCGATGGCGACTGGGCCGTGATCGGCGCCAACGGCGCCCATATCTTCGATCTCGCCGGCAATGCCGTCGACCGCCCGCGGCAGGTCTCGATGGCTGCCGCCTACATGATCGACAAGGGCAACCACCGGCACTTCATGGAAAAGGAAATCTATGAGCAGCCGGAGGTGATCTCGCATGCGCTCGGCCACTATATCGATTTTGCCGCAAACCGGGTGAAGGCCACAACGGCTTCAATCGATTTTGCCGGTGTACCAAGTTTGGCGATCTCCGCCTGTGGCACCGCCTATCTCGCCGGCCTCGTCGGCAAATACTGGTTCGAGCGTTACGCCCGCCTGCCGGTCGAAATCGACGTCGCCTCCGAGTTCCGCTACCGGGAAATCCCGCTGTCGCCGCAGTCGGCCGCGCTGTTCATCTCGCAGTCCGGCGAAACCGCCGATACGTTGGCATCGCTTCGGTACTGCAAGGACCATGGCCTGACGATCGGCGCGGTCGTCAACACCCGCGAATCGACCATTGCGCGCGAATCCGATGCCGTGTTCCCGATCCTGGCCGGTCCTGAGATCGGTGTTGCCTCGACCAAGGCCTTTACCTGCCAGCTGGCGGTGCTCGCCGCCCTTTCGATCGGCGCCGGCCGCGCCCGTGGCACTGTCTCGGCCGATGAAGAACAGACACTCGTTCGCCACCTCGCGGAAATGCCGCGCATCATGGGCCAGGTGCTGAACGCCATCCAGCCAAAGATCGAGATGCTGTCGCGCGAACTGTCGAAGTGCCGCGACGTGCTCTATCTCGGTCGCGGCACCAGCTTCCCGCTGGCGATGGAAGGCGCGCTGAAGCTCAAGGAAATCTCCTATATCCACGCCGAGGGGTATGCCGCCGGTGAATTGAAGCATGGTCCGATCGCGCTCATCGACGAAAACATGCCTGTTATCGTCATCGCCCCGCACGACCGCTTCTATGAAAAGACCGTGTCGAACATGCAGGAGGTGGCAGCCCGCGGTGGACGCATCATCCTGATCACCGACGAAAAGGGGGCGGCCGCCTCGAAGCTCGAGACGATGGCGACGATCGTTCTGCCGAATGTCGACGAGATCATTGCGCCGATGATCTTCTCGCTGCCGATCCAGCTGCTCGCCTATCACACGGCCGTGTTCATGGGCACCGACGTCGACCAGCCGCGCAACCTGGCAAAATCGGTGACGGTCGAATGATCATCATACGGCCGGAGCGAGCGGGCGACGAACAGGCGATCCACGACGTGACGGCCGCCGCATTCGAGGGGCACCCGCACAGCGACCAGAGCGAACCCTTCATCATCGAACGCCTTCGGGGCGAGGGCGCGTTGATGCTCTCGCTCGTCGCCGAAGAGGAAGGTCAGATCGTCGGCCACGTTGCCTTCTCGCCGGTGACCCTTACGCCGCCGGCAGCAGGCTGGTTTGGGCTTGGCCCGGTGGCCGTCATGCGGGAGCGCCAGGCAAACGGGATTGGCAGTCGGCTCATCCGCGAAGGGCTAGCGATGCTTGCCGCTGACGGCGCCTTGGGCTGTGTGGTCGTGGGCGATCCCGACTATTACCAAAAGTTCAGATTCCGACACGAATCTTCACTTGTATTCCCAGGTTGTGCGCCGCAATACTTCATGGCGCTGGCCTTCTCCGGCGCGGTACCGACAGGTACGGTTGCCTATCATCCGGCTTTCGGCACTGAGTGAGGTTTAAACGGAAGAGGCATGGGCGAAAATTCGAAGAGCGGCTATATTGCGACCCGGTTGCGGAACTATTTCCTGACGGGGCTGATTATCTGCGCGCCGCTGGCCATCACCGTCTGGTTGGTGCGCACCTTCATCGAGTGGGCCGATGGATGGGTGAAGCCCTACCTGCCGAATTTCTATAATCCGGATACCTATTCGCCTGTGGCTATTCCCGGATTCGGGCTTCTGGTCGCACTCATCGTCATCACCTTGGTGGGCTTCCTCACAGCCAATCTGGTCGGTCGCTCGATCGTTGCCTTCGGCGAATCGCTCGTCAGCCGGACGCCGCTCGTTCGCACCATCTACAAGTCGTTGAAGCAGATCTTCCAGACGGTGCTGCAGGAGCAGTCGTCCTCGTTCAAGAAGGCGGGCTTGATCGAATATCCGAGCCCCGGCCTCTGGTCGCTGGTCTTCATCGCCACGGATGTCAAAGGCGAAGTCGCCGCCAAATTCTCCGAGCGTGGCATGGATATGGTGACCGTGTTCCTGCCACCGACACCGATCCCGACCGCTGGCTTCCTTTTGTTCGTACCCCGCGACAAGATCATTCCGCTTGAAATGAGCGCCGAGGATGCGGCCAAGCTCTTGATTTCTGGCGGTCTCGTCGCACCGGACTACAAGCCGCTCGCCAACGCTCCACCGCTCCAGATCGCCCAGCAGAAGAGCGCCTGAGGCTTCAGCCGGCGCGCAGGAAGCGGATCGCTTCGTCGCGGCGGTGGAGATAGAGCAGGGTTCGAAGCGCCTCCCCACGGGGCGATGTAAGATCAGGATCCCGCTCGATCAGATAGGCCGCGTCCTTGCGGGCGATTTCGAGCAGATCGCGATGCGCTTCGAGGCTGGCGATACGAAAGCCGGGCGTGCCGGATTGGCGCGTTCCCAGCAGTTCGCCTTCGCCGCGCAGCTTCAGATCTTCCTCGGCGATCAGAAAGCCATCTTCGCTGTCGCGCAGGATCGAAAGCCTTGCCCGGCCGGTTTCACCCAGCGGGCTCTTGTAGAGCAGGATACAGGTCGATGCTTCGTCGCCACGGCCGACGCGGCCGCGCAACTGATGCAATTGCGCCAGGCCGAAGCGTTCCGCATGTTCAATCACCATGATGGTGGCATCCGGCACGTCGACGCCGACTTCAACGACGGTCGTGGCCACGAGCAGGCGGATTTCACCGTTCTTGAAGGCGAGCATGACGGTGTCTTTTTCCGCGCCGTTCATCCGGCCGTGCACGAGACCGACATCCCGGCCGAAGCGCTTGGAGAGACCCTGATAACGTTCATCCGCTGACATGACGTCGATCGCTTCGGATTCTTCGACGAGTGGGCAGATCCAATAGGCTTTCTTGCCCTCCTTGAGGGCTGCAGCGAGGCGGTCGACGATCTCGTCGGTCCGCTCGGTCGGGATGGTAACCGTCTGAATGGGTTTTCGACCCGCCGGCTTCTCCGTCAGCTTGGAGACATCCATGTCGCCGAAGGCCGCTAGCACCAACGTGCGGGGGATCGGCGTGGCCGTCATCACCAGCATATGGGGTGAGATGCCTTTGGCGGTCAGGCGCAGGCGCTGGTGGACGCCGAAGCGGTGCTGTTCGTCGACGACCGCAAGCGTCAGCCGGTCGTAGTTGACCGTATCCTGGAACAGGGCGTGTGTGCCGACCACGATCCGCGTCTCGCCGGAGGCAATGCGCTCCAGGATCGCGTCGCGCTCCTTGCCTTTGGTGCGTCCCGTCAGAACATCCATCGTAATGCCTGCGGGTGCAGCCATTTTCGACAGCGTCGCGAAATGCTGCCGGGCGAGGATTTCCGTCGGAGCCATCAACACGGCCTGGCCGCCCGATTCGACCGCCGCCAGCATCGCCATCAGTGCAACCATGGTCTTGCCGGAGCCGACGTCGCCCTGCAGCAGCCGCAACATCCGGTCGTTTCCGGCCATGTCCTTGAGGATATCGTCAATCGCAGTCGATTGGCTCGTGGTCAGCGAGAAGGGCAGTGCGGCGGTGACAGGGCCTGACAGCTTGCCTGTCGCATGCACCGGCGTCCCGGTAACCTTGCGCAGGCGCTGGCGAACAAGGGCCAGGGAGAGTTGGCCGGCCAGGAATTCGTCATAGGCGAGCCGTCGGCGCGCCGGCGCCTGCGGGTCGATATCGGTGGCGTCGCGAGGTTCATGCAGAGCGCGGAAGCTGTCGGCGGCACTTTGAAAGCCCTGCTTGTCCGCAAGCGCACCGTCGATCCACTCGGGCATGTCAGGCACGCGGGCGACGGCCGCCTCGATCGACTTGCGCAAGATGCGGGCGGAGAGACCGGCCGTCAGGCCATAAACCGGTTCGACCAGCGGCAGGTTGTCCGCCTCGCTGGCCTTTACCATATAGTCCGGGTGAACCATCGACGGCCGCCCATTGAACCAGTCGACCTTGCCGCTGACAATCACGGTTTCGTCGACCGGCAGCGATTTTTCCAGCCAGTTGCCTTTGACGCGGAAAAAGGTGAGCGCCAGTTCACCGGTGTCGTTATGCAGGAAGATACGGTAGGGCAGGTTTTGCTTGCCCGGCGGTGGAGGCTGATGGCGATCGACGCGGCCGGTGATCGTGACGACGACGCCTTGCGGCGCATTGGCGATTCCTGGCTGCTGCCGTCGATCGATCAGCGAATGCGGCGCATGGAAAACCAGGTCGACGACGCGGCAGTCTTCGATGCTTTCGCGGCCGAGAAGTCGGGCATATAGCTCGCCGATCTTCGGGCCGATGCCGGGTAGGGTGTTGAGCGGTGAAAAGAGCGGGTCGAGCAGGGCAGGGCGCATGGCAATGAAATTGCGACGACAATTCGGGGTTTTGCAAGGCTGACAATCATCTATTCAGCGTTTATAGAGCCCAATGACGACAAACCGTACCTCCGCGGACGGCAGGAAGGAATCTCCATGACTGGCATTTCACGCACCAGCGCCGATCTCGATCCGCGTCGCCGCCGGATCCTGTTTCGTGCCTGGCATCGCGGCATACGCGAAATGGACCTGATCCTCGGGCAGTTTGCAGAAGCCGAGCTTTCCGCCTTGTCCGACATTGAACTGGACGAGCTTGAGATCATCATGGGCGAGGAAGACAACGATCTCGTTAGGTGGATCATCGGCGAAAAGCCGGTGCCCGAACGCTACCAGACGCCGATGTTTACGCGCATCGCGGCCTACCGCCCCAATTTCGAGCGGCTCCCCGAAGAGATGAAGTAGATCGATGCTGGCTGGCCTTGACCCGAAGAAGATTGTCGCCGCGACCCGTGAAGTCACGATTGGCCCGGTTCCATCCGGCGCCGAAGCGCTGGTGCTTGCCGATCTGGCCCGCGCCGGTGCGCCGATCGCCTACATTCTTTCCGATGGCCAGCGCATAGCCGACCTGGAGCAGGTCCTCGGGTTCGTTGCCCCCGATATACCGGTCCTGACCCTGCCTGGGTGGGACTGCCTTCCCTATGACCGGGTATCTCCGAGTGCCGATACCTCGGCGCGCAGGCTTGCGGCCCTCAGCGCTCTGATCGCCCACCGCAAGAAGCCGCATGCGGCGATCGTGCTGGTGACGGTCAATGCCGCGCTGCAGAAGATTTCGCCGCAGGATGTGATCGAAAGCCTCGCTTTCTCCGCGCGTCCCGGCAACCAGGTGCGCATGGACGATGTCGCGGCGCGTCTGGAACGCAACGGCTTCGAGCGCGTGGCGACCGTTCGCGAAGTCGGCGAATATGCCGTGCGCGGCGGCATTCTCGACGTCTTCGTTCCCGGCAGTGGCGATCCGCTGCGGCTCGATTTCTTCGGCGACACGCTCGAAACCATCCGCTCCTTCGATCCGGCCAGCCAGCGCACGACCGGCCAGGTCCGCTCCCTCGACCTCAACCCGATGAGCGAGGTGTCGCTGACGCCGGAAACCATCAGCCATTTCCGCAAGCAATATCTGTCGCTCTTCGGTGCCACGACCCGCGATGATGCGCTCTACCAGGCCGTTTCCGAGGGGCGTCGTTACGCCGGCATGGAGCATTGGCTGCCGCTCTTCTACGATCGCCTCGAGACCGTCTTCGATTATCTCGAAGGCTTTCGCATCGTCACCGACCATGTGGCGCGGGAAGCCGCAGCCGAACGGTCGAAGCTCATTCTCGACTACTACGATGCCCGCCACACGGCAGCGTCGCCGGGCAGGTCGCTGGCCACTCAGGGCACGCCCTACAAGCCGGTGCCGCCTGAGTTCCTCTATCTGAACGCGGAAGGATTTACGGCGGCGCTAGTCGAGCGCAGCGCCGTCCGGCTCACGCCCTTCAACGAGCAGGAAGGCGAGGTCCGCCAGGTCGTCACCGTCGATGCGCGGCAAGGTGCGCGCTGGGCAAAGAGCGCCGGCGAAGGCGAGGCGGAGAGCGATCGCGTCAACGTCTTCGACCAGGCGGTGAAATACATCGCTGAGAAGCGCTCCAAAGGCTTCAAGGTCGTCGTATCAGGCTGGAGCGAGGGGTCTCTCGACCGCCTGCTGCAGGTTCTCGTGGAACATGGCCTTGGCAATATTCGCCAGATCAAGGCGCTGGCCGACGTCAACACGCTGAAGTCAGGCGAAGCCGCAGCGGCGGTCCTCAGCCTTGAAGCGGGTTTTGAAACGGGTGATCTCGTTGTTATCGGCGAGCAGGACATTCTCGGCGATCGCATGGTCCGCCGCTCCAAGCGGCGCAAGCGCGGTGCCGACTTCATTGCCGAGGTCGCGGGCCTTGATGAAGGCAGCTACGTGGTGCACGCCGAACACGGTATCGGCCGTTTCGTCGGACTGCGCACGATCGAAGCGGTCGGCGCGCCGCACGATTGCCTCGAACTCGTCTATGCCGACAACGCCAAGCTCTTTCTCCCGGTCGAAAACATCGAGCTCCTGTCCCGCTACGGGTCCGAAGGGACCGATGCGATTCTCGACAAGCTCGGTGGCGTCGCTTGGCAGGCTCGCAAGGCGAAGCTCAAGAAGCGTCTGCTCGATATGGCGGGCGGTCTCATCCGCATCGCCGCCGAGCGCCACACCCGGCATGCGCACGTGCTGGTGGCCCAGGATGGAGCCTATGACGAATTCGTCGCGCGCTTCCCCTATGACGAAACCGAGGACCAGCTGAGTTCGATCGATGCCGTGCGCGAGGATCTTGGCAGCGGGCGGCCGATGGACCGCCTTGTCTGCGGCGACGTCGGCTTTGGCAAGACGGAGGTTGCGCTGCGGGCGGCCTTCATCGCGGCAATGAATGGGGTTCAAGTTGCTGTCGTCGTGCCGACGACGCTGCTTGCGCGGCAGCATTTCAAGACATTCACCGAACGTTTTCGCGGCCTGCCGATCCGCATCCAGCAGGCGTCGCGCCTTGTTGGCTCCAAGGAACTGGCGCTGACCAAGAAGGAAGTAGCTGATGGCAAGACCGATGTCGTGGTCGGCACCCATGCCCTGCTCGGAACGACGGTCAATTTCGCCAACCTTGGCTTGCTGATCATCGACGAGGAGCAGCATTTCGGCGTCAAGCACAAGGAACGGCTGAAGGAGCTGAAGTCGGACGTGCATGTGCTGACGCTGTCGGCGACACCGATCCCGCGCACGCTGCAACTGGCATTGACCGGGGTGCGCGAACTGTCGCTCATTACCACGGCGCCTGTCGACCGCATGGCGGTGCGCACCTTCATTTCGCCGTTCGACGCGCTGGTGATCCGTGAGACCTTGATGCGCGAGCATTATCGCGGCGGCCAGAGCTTCTATGTCTGCCCACGCCTCAGCGATCTCTCGGAGATCCATGACTTCCTGAAATCCGATGTACCGGACCTGAAGGTCGCCGTCGCCCACGGCCAGATGCCGGCAACCGAACTCGAAGACATCATGAACGCCTTCTATGAAGGGCAGTATGACGTTCTGCTGTCGACGACCATCGTCGAATCCGGCCTCGATGTGCCAACGGCCAATACCTTGATCGTGCATCGTGCCGACATGTTCGGCCTGGCGCAGCTCTACCAGCTTCGCGGCCGCGTCGGTCGTTCGAAGGTGCGCGCCTTCGCGCTGTTCACGCTACCGGTCAACAAGACGCTGACGGCAACGGCCGAGCGGCGGTTGAAGGTGTTGCAGTCGCTGGACACGCTCGGCGCCGGCTTCCAGCTGGCAAGCCACGACCTCGACATTCGCGGCGCCGGCAACCTGCTCGGCGAAGAACAGTCCGGCCATATCAAGGAAGTTGGCTTCGAACTCTATCAGCAGATGCTCGAGGAAGCGGTCGCTGAGCTCAAGGGTGAGGAAGAGGTCCACGATACCGGCTGGTCGCCGCAAATCTCTGTTGGCACGCCGGTGATGATCCCGGAACATTATGTGCCGGATCTGCATCTGCGGCTTGGCCTTTACCGCCGCCTTGGCGAGCTGACGGACCTCAAGGAGATCGACGGTTTCGGCGCGGAGATGATCGACCGCTTCGGCCCGCTGCCGATCGAGGTGCAGCACCTCCTGAAGATCGTCTATATCAAGTCGCTCTGCCGCACGGCCAATGTCGAAAAGCTCGATGCCGGCCCGAAGGGCGTCGTCGTGCAGCTCCGCAACAAGGAATTCCCGAACCCGGCAGCGCTGGTCGGCTACATCGCCAAGCAGGGCACGCTGGCGAAGATCAGGCCGGATCACAGCATCTTCTTCCAGCGCGAGCTGGTTACGCCGGAAAAGCGCCTCTCGGGCGCGGCGATGGTGATGACGCAGCTCGCAGGGTTGGCGAAACAGGTTTAATCGCCTTCGCGCCGCTGTTCCTTTGGCGGCGCGAGAGGACTTGCCATTGCTTTAGCTTTTCTGCGTACTTCCTTGAATCGCTTCCGATTTAAGGGAATCAAGCGGTAGCCTTCATCTGCGCGATTTCGCGAAGCGCGTTGCTGAGCACTTCGACCGATTGCGCACCCATGACGGCATATTGCCCGTCGAGGATGAAGCAGGGGACGCCGGTGACGCCCATCTCGCGTGCCATGCCGATCTCTTCTTTGACTGCATCCTTGTCGGCATCCGAGTTGAGGAGCGCTGCGATAACGGGCCGGTCGAGGCCGGCCTCAGCGGCGATATCGAGCAGAACAGCCTGATCGCCGACATTGCGGCCGTCCTCGAAGTTCGCCTTGAAGAGCAGGCTGACGACGGCCGATTGCGCCACTTCGCCATTGGTCGCCGCCCAGCGAATGAGCCGGTGCGCGTCGAGCGTATTGGGGCTGATCTTCACCGCATCGAAATCGAAGGCGATGCCATCGGCATTGCCGAGTGCTTTCAACGTCTCATGCGCCTTGTCGACCGCTGCCTGGCCACCGAGCTTGGCGGCAAGATGCTGCTTGTGATCGACGCCTTCAGGCGGAAGGTCGGGATTGAGCTGATAGGGACGCCACTGCACTGCGACCTGCAACTCCGAGGCGACATCGGCGATCGCCTGGTCGAGCCTAGCCTTGCCGAGATAGCACCACGGGCAGACGACGTCGGAGACGATATCGATGCTGACGGTTTGCATGATGTGAGATGCCTTTCCTCTTGGACAAAGCTGCGAGATAAGCCGGTTCCATCGGGCTTTCAATGCGTTCCTGCTGCATGTTTTATCCTTAAATCGCATTCGATTTAAGGATAAAACATGCAGCAATTCAAAGTGCCGCAGCGACCCTGGCGCGTCTGAGAAGACGCGCGGCGCTGTAGAGGGAAGCGACCCTTTTATTGGGCGTTCGCGTCCCACCAGGCGGGCAACTGGTAGCCATAGAGCGGCACGGTGGCCGGCCGGGCAATATGCTTGCGCCGTGCAACCCACTGGGCATCCAAGTGGTAGAGCGGCACGAGGTAGGAATTGTTGACCAGCAACCTGTCATGGGCACGAACGGCCGCGGTGAAATCTTCTGTCGTTCTGGCCTGCAGGATGTTCTCGACCATCCGGTCGACGTCCTTGTCGGCAACGCCGGCAAAGTTGTCGCTTCCTTGGCGATCGCGCGACTGCGAGGTCCAGCGCCCCACCTGCTCGATGCCCGGCGAGAGCGTGGACGGGAAGGACTTGATAATGACGTCGTAGTCGAACGACTGGCTGCGTTGCTGATACTGCGAATCGTCGACCGTGCGCACGGAGGCCTTGATGCCGAGCGGCGCCAGGAAGCGCTGGTAGGCAAGGGCGATCTTCTCCTGGCCGGCATTCTGGCTCATGATTTCGAAGGCAAGCGGTGCGCCCTTGGCGTCGACCATCTTGCCGTCCTTGATCTGATAGCCGGCCTCGCGCAGCAGCGAGACGGCAACGCGCAGCACATTGCGGTCGCGGCCGGAGGCATCCGTCACCGGCAGGCGGTAGGTGCCGTCGAGGATCGCCGGGTTGATCTGTTCGCGCGCATCGCCGATCAGCCCGAGTTCGCGGTCATCGGCTGCCGCGCCTAGGAACGAAAGCGTCGAGTTCTGCCAGTAGCTCTGGGTGCGGGTGTATGCGCTGTCGAACAGGTTCCTGTTGACCCACTCGAAGTCGAAGACGAGCGCCAAGCCTTGGCGGAGCTTGAGGTTGTCGAACATCGGCTTGCGGGTGTTGAAGACGATGCCCAGCATGCCCGAAGGCGTCTTCGGTGTGAACGTCTCCTTGACGACATCGCCAGAGCGCACGGCCGGAAAATCGTAGCCGCGCGCCCATTTTGTGGCGCTGCCTTCCGGGTAGATGTCGATTTCGCCCTTCTTGAAGGCTTCGAAGAGGGAATTTTCCTGCAGGAAATACTCGACGGAGATCTCGTCGTAATTGTCGAATCCGACCTTGGAAGGAAGGTTCTTGGCCCAATAATCCGGGTTGCGGCGATAGACGATCCGTTCGCCCGGCTTGACTTCAGCAACGCGATAGGGGCCCGAGCCAAGCGGGGCCTTGAGCGTTGTCTGGTCGAAGGTCGCCACATCGGTTGCATGTTTCGGCAGAACCGGAGAAAGCCCGAGCAGCAGCGGCAGCTCGCGGTCAGCATCTTCGGTGAAGGTGAAGCGGACGCTGAGGTCGCCGACCTTCTCTAGTTTCGCCACCTTCGCCATTCGGTTGCTGAAGGGAACGCGGCCCTTGTCGCGCATCAGTTCGAAGGTGAAGATGACATCATCAGCCGTTACGGGCTGCCCGTCCGCCCAGCGGGCATCCGGGTTGATGTTAAATTGAATGAACGTCCGGTCGTCGTCCCATTCCACCGTCTGGGCGAGCAAGCCGTACATCGTGAACGGCTCGTCGCGGGAGCGTTGCATCAGCGATTCGTAGACGAGATTGCCGTATTCTGGATCCCACATGCCGCGCGCTGTCGTGCGCATGCTCTTCAGGATGAAGGGATTGACGCTGTCGAAGGTCCCGACCACGCCGTAGGAAATCTTGCCGCCCTTCTTTACATCGGGGTTGACGTAGGGGAAACTTTTGAAGTCCGCGGGCAGGGCAGGCTCGCCGTGCATTGAGATGGCATGCACGGGAGCGGCCGTCGCGGCGCCACCGAATGCGGTTGCGGCCAGCAGGATGGCCAGACCGGAAAGAATTGTGCGCAACGTTATCTCCAGTGAAGTGGCATTAGGCCGATTCCCGGCACGTTACCAATGCCGGTCGACAATTCCAACCGAAGCTATACGCAAATTCCGGCGGGCAAGAGGTCAAAAAAAAGCAAGAAACACTGGATAAACCGCACGAGCCAATGTAACAGGTGTTTCCGGAAACGGGGTCATGCATTTGCCTTATTTGGCCAACAGGACAACGGCGGCTGACGATACTCACCTGCGGAACGAATTGTTCCGTTACCGGATTTCAGGAGACGGAATCACAATGATCTTCAAGTCGAACTTCACCAAACGTGCGGGACTGGCAACGCTGGCGCTTTCTGTAGCAGCTGCGGGCGTTCCGGGCGTTGCATCTGCCCAGCAGGCAGGTGGCAAGCCCCCGCAGGGTTGGTTCAAGGTCTGCACCAAGCAGGAAGACAACGATGTCTGCATCGTTCAGAATCTGCTGACAGCAAACAACGGTCAGCTCGTCACCGCAGTTGGCCTCATCACCGTAACCGGCAAGGTCAACCGCAAGGTCCTGCAGATTTCGGTGCCGTCAGCGCGACTGATCCCGACCGGCGTCCAGATGCAGATCGACGGCGGCAAGCCGGTGAAGCTCGACTACGCCATCTGCATGCCCGACAAGTGCGTGGCTGAAGCCCCGCTGTCCGACCAGCTGATCGCAAGCCTGAAGAAGGGCAACGAGGTGGTCTTCACCTCCGTCAACTTCCAGCGCGCACCGAACCCGATCAAGATGGGTCTCGAAGGCTTTACCGGCATTTTCGACGGCGAGCCGATCGAACAGTCGCAGCTCGAAGAGCGCCAGCGCCTGCTGCAGGAAGAAATGCAGAAGAAGGCTGAAGACGCGCGCAAGAAGCTTGAAGACGCCCAGAAGGCGGCCAAGCAGAACTAAGCGCTTCGGCCCACGCCAGGAATAAAGAAACGCCCGGACGAAATCCGGGCGTTTTTCATTTGGGCGAGGCGGCAGTATCGGCCGCTAGTGGCGGAACGTCACCTTGGGCTTGTAATGCCCGATGTCATCCTTCTCGAACAGGGCGTCGACCTGAGCGTGGCGTATCGGCCGATCGCTCTCGTCGGAAACCAGGTTCTGTTCGGACACGTAGGCGACATACTCGCTGTCGTCGTTTTCGGCGAACAGGTGGTAGAAGGGTTGATCCTTGCTTGGGCGGATCTCCTGCGGGATGGCATTCCACCATTCCTCGGTGTTTGCGTATTCCGGGTCGACGTCGAAGACGACGCCGCGGAACGGGAAAACCCGATGGCGAACCACCTGTCCGATCTCGAATTTCGCGTTTCTCTGTTTCATGACGCAACACATCCTTTCAAGGGATTATCTGGGTTGCCAAACCCAAAACATCAATAGGGTGCCATGCACGGCTTCGTGTACGTCTTCCCTGCCTTCTTACACCTCCGCGGCAGGTTGCCCCTAAAAAACAAGCCGACGGGGTCCCTTGAACCCCGCCGGCTTGCCACGTCGTTTCGGGCCGGGTGCGGCATCCGCCGTCCGACCCGTCGGTCTTAGACCGAGTAGTACATGTCGTACTCAACCGGGTGCGGGGTCATTTCGTAACGCATGACTTCCTGCATCTTCAGTTCGATGAAGGAATCGATCTGATCGTCGTCGAAGACGCCGCCGGCGGTCAGGTACTTGCGATCCTTGTCGAGGCTTTCGAGCGCTTCGCGCAGCGAGCCGCAAACGGTCGGGATCTTCTTCAGTTCCTTCGGCGGCAGGTCATAGAGGTCCTTGTCCATGGCCTTGCCCGGATGCAGCTTGTTCTTGATGCCGTCGAGGCCGGCCATCAGCATCGCTGCGAAGGCGAGGTAGGGGTTGGCGGTCGGATCCGGGAAGCGGACTTCGACGCGCTTGGCCTTCGGGTTGGTGCCGAACGGAATGCGGCACGATGCCGAGCGGTTGCGGGCGGAATAGGCAAGCAGAACCGGGGCTTCGTAGCCGGGGACGAGACGCTTGTAGGAATTCGTCGACGGGTTGGTGAAGGCGTTCAGCGATTTTGCATGCTTGATGATGCCGCCGATGAAGTAGAGGCAGCTTTCCGACAGGCCGGCATATTCGTCGCCTGCGAAGGTCGGCTTGCCGTCCTTCCAGATCGACAGGTGCACGTGCATGCCCGAGCCGTTGTCGCCGAAGATCGGCTTCGGCATGAAGGTTGCGGTCTTGCCATAGGCGTTTGCGACCTGATGCACGACGTACTTGTAGATCTGCATCTTGTCGGCGTTGCGAACCAGAGCATCGAACTTGACGCCGAGTTCGTGCTGCGCAGCGGCCACCTCATGGTGATGCTTTTCGACGGTGACGCCCATTTCGGACAGAACCGTCAGCATTTCGGAGCGCATGTCCTGGCAGCTGTCGATCGGCGGGACCGGGAAATAGCCGCCCTTGACGCGCGGACGGTGGCCGAGGTTGCCGGTCTCGTAGTCAGTGTCGTCGTTGGACGGCAGTTCCGAGGAGTCGAGCTTGAAGCCGGTGTTATAAGGATCGGCCTTGTACTTGACGTCGTCGAAGACGAAGAATTCGGCTTCCGGGCCAACGAAGACGGTGTCGCCGATACCGGAGGCCTTCAGGTAGGCTTCGGCCTTCTTTGCCGTGCCGCGCGGGTCGCGGTTGTAGGCTTCGCCCGAAACCGGATCGAGAATGTCGCAGATGATGACCATCGTCGACTGCGCGAAGAACGGGTCCATATGCGCTGTTTCCGGATCGGGCATCAGCACCATGTCGGACTCGTTGATGGCCTTCCAGCCGCCAATCGAGGAACCGTCGAACATGACGCCGTCGGCGAACATGTCTTCGTCGACGCAGACGACATCCATCGTTACATGCTGCAGCTTGCCCTTGGGGTCGGTAAAGCGCAGGTCGACGAACTTGACGTCGTTGTCCTTGATTTGCTTCAGAATATCGCTTGCAGTCGTCATTGTCAGTAATTCCCTGTGTGAGATGACGAGGTTTGAAAAGTGCAGGGCCGAGTGGCCCCTGAGGATCAGATGGCGTCGAGGCCGGTTTCGCCGGTACGAATTCGGATGACTTCCTCAATGTTGGAAACGAAAATCTTTCCGTCGCCAATCCGGCCGGTTTGTGCAGCATTGCGGATTGCCTCGATGACAGCCTCCGCGTTTTCGTCCGCCAGCACCACTTCGACCTTTACCTTCGGCAGGAAGTCCACGACGTATTCGGCGCCGCGATACAGCTCCGTGTGACCCTTCTGTCGACCGAAGCCCTTTGCTTCCGTGACGGTAATGCCCTGCAGGCCGACTTCCTGAAGGGCTTCCTTCACTTCGTCGAGCTTGAAGGGTTTTATGATCGCTTCGATCTTTTTCATGAGAAAATGTCTCTCCGCTTCTCCCTTTAAAGCAGGATCATGCCCGCTCGCCGCTCAATATGCACGTTGCATGCCAGTTTTTCTGCAAAATGATTGCCGAGTGGCAAAATTTCTTTTGGGTGACGAGCGGTGGCTGCTTTCCATGCCTTTGCCGCCAGGAGGTCTGCCTATTTTTTATAAGTTTTCCACCGGTGTCCTCGGATTTGCGACGATGGTCTGGTCGTGGAAGGCATCAAAGCACGTTATTTAAGCAATAAATATGTGCAGATGCATCAAAGATGAGCAGATAGCATTTTGTGCGTGCCACTTGCCGTTGGCCGGCGCAGAGCGTTAAGTCTGAGGCATGCACTCTTCGCTTCATGACGTGTTGATTACGCCGGCCGAAATGGCGGCTATAGACCTGGCAGCCGCGCAATCGGGGATCGACAGCTTCCTGCTGATGCGCAGCGCCGGGTTGGCAGTGGCTGCCGCAGTGCTCAGGTTGTTTCCGCAGGCACAACGCTATGTCGTGCTGTGCGGCCCCGGCAACAATGGTGGCGACGGCTATGTCGCGGCATCAGCGCTTGCCGAGTGCGGTGCGAACGTTGCCGTTTTCGCCTTCGGCGACCCGGCCGCCGCCCTTTCTGGCGATGCGGACCGTGCACGGCAACTGTGGGATGGCGCGATAGATCCGCTTGCTTCGCTCGTGCCGCATCTTGGAGATGTTGTCGTCGATGCACTCTTCGGCGCAGGGCTCTCGCGCGATCTGCCGGAACAGGTGGTGCAAGTAATTGAAAGGATCAACGCTAAGGGCGTGCCCGTCATTGCCGTCGACCTGCCGAGCGGCGTTGACGGTCGAACCGGGCAAATCCGGGGGGCGGCATTCGCGGCAAGCCACACGATCACCTTCATGGCGAGGAAGCCGGGTCATCTGCTGCTTCCCGGCCGCTCCCTGTCCGGCGCGCTTGACGTAGTCGATATCGGCATACCGGCTCGCATCGTGCAGGCGCAAGGCGGCGGCTGGCGCCTCAACACGCCGGCGCTCTGGTCAGATCAGGCGTCAAGGCTTGACGCGTCGACCCACAAGTTCCGCCGTGGCCATCTGGTTGTCTTCTCGGGAGGAGCTCAGGCGACTGGTGCCGCGCGGCTGTCGGCAGCGGCCGGTCTTGCCGCCGGGGCCGGTCTGGTGACGGTGGCGTCACCGAAATCGGCTCTTGATATCAATGCGGCACAACTGACGGCGGTGATGCTGAGGGAGATCGATGATCGGCAGGACCTGGAGCATTGGTTGCGGGACACAAGGCTCGGCGCTTTTGTTCTCGGGCCCGGGTTCGGCGTTGGCGACCGAGCGTGCGACTTTGCGCTACAACTTTGCGACCGCGCGCTGGTTCTCGATGCGGACGGCATCACGTCGTTTCAGGAGCGCAGGTCAGAATTGTTCGAGCGGCTGGCGGTTGCGGCCGGCAGGGTGGTGATGACTCCGCATGAGGGCGAGTTTGCCAGGCTCTTCCCCGAGATCGCTCGCGACGAAAAGCTGTCGAAGATCGAGAAGGCCCAGGCGGCGGCGCGGATCAGCCACGCCACAATTGTCTACAAGGGAGCCGATACCGTCATCGCGGGGGCGGATGGGAAGGTTGCCGTGAACGCCAACGCCCCGCCGTCACTGGCAACGGCGGGATCCGGCGATGTTCTCGCAGGCATTGTCGGTGCGCATCTGGCGCAGGGCATGCCGGCCTTCGAGGCTGCCGCGGCCGGTGTCTGGCGCCATGGTGCTGCCGGTGCGCGTGCCGGACCGGGGTTGACGGCCGAAACCTTGGTGACGTCGATCCCGCCGCTTGGCTGAAGCGTTCGGCGTTGTAAAAAAAGCCCTCGGTTCGCTGGCGCGAGCCGAGGGCGTACATGTTGGCATTAGCTGATTATTAGCCGCGCGTTCCCTTGGCGATCGGCTCCTGATAGGTGAAGCCCAGATCCCACGGAAAGTAGATCCAGGTGTCCTGGCTCACTTCGGTCACGAACGTGTCAACCATCGGCCGGCCCTTGGGCTTGGCGTAAACGGCGGCAAAATGTGCCTTCGGCAGCATGGCTCGAACTTCGGCTGCCGTCTTGCCGGTATCGGTCAGGTCGTCGATGATCAGCACGCCTTCGCCGCCATCCTTGGCAGTCTCAGGCGCGATGCCCTTCAGCACCTTCATCTGTCCCTGCGTGTCGTAGTCGTGGTAGGAAGCGATGCACACCGTCTCGATCATGCGGATATTGAGCTCACGGCAGATAATGGCCGCCGGCACGAGTCCGCCGCGCGTGATGCAGACCATGGCACGCCATTCCTGCCCCTGGTCGGCCAGCCGCCAGGCAAGCGCGCGCGCGTCGCGGTGGAACTGATCCCAGGAAACGGGGAAGGCTTTATCGGGCAGGGACATTTCTGGGCTCCGGCTTGTCTGGACGAGGTAAAGGCGAAGCATCCGGCAGATCGGGCAGGCGCTGACGCTTCATCCTGATTTGCCGACATGCAATAGCGGCAATGACGGCCGGTGCGCAAGAGCTTCGCATCCTTCCACATCTGCCGGCTCCTCCCGCCGGCCGTCAGACTTTGGCGCGGGAGGCGGTGATCGTATCGATCATTGCCTGCACATCGGCAGCGGCCGCCGACAAAGCCTGCGGATCGCGCGCCCGCACGACGATGTCGGTGGAGAAGACCTTGCCGTCGAATTTGGGGTAGGAGCCGATGCTCGTCTCCGGATGGTTCTTCTGCACTTCGGTCAGCGGCGTGCCGATGTCGCCTTCCCCATAGGGCGAGCGGACCGATTGCGAGAGCAACGGCGTACCGGTCTGCAGATCCGGCATGATCGCGTCGAGCATCGCCTGGAACACCTGTGGCACGCCGGCCATCACGTGCACGTTGCCAATGGCAAAGCCCGGTGCGGTGGAGACCGGGTTGGGGATCAATCGGGAACCCTCCGGCATGCGCGCCATGCGCTTGCGCGCGTCCGAGAATTCCATGCCGCGGCGTTCGTACATCGCGCCGAGCAGTGTCATGGCTCGTTCGTCATAGATGCAGTCTACAGCGAAAGCCTTCGAGACCGCGTCGGCCGTGATGTCGTCATGGGTCGGCCCGATCCCACCAGACGTAAAGACGTAGTCATAGCGCTCGCGCACGGCGTTGATGGCGTCGACGATCGAGGCTTCCTCGTCGGGAACGATGCGGACCTCGCGCAGATCGATCCCGACCATCGTCATCATGTCGGCGAGATGGCCGATGTTCTTGTCCTTGGTCCTGCCGGACAGCAGCTCGTCGCCAATGGCGACCATGGCGGCAGTAACGATCTTAGGGCTGCTCATTGGCGATCCTGCTTATGTGAGATGATTGTTCAGTAGCATCAGGTGATTGTTCGAGAATTGAGGACGCTCTGTTGACCGTACGGCTCCTGGCAACCGGACGCATTTTGATAAATCCTGCAGACGACGGTAATCAAGCGGAATTGCCTGAATCCAAAGGAGCATTTATGGCCAAGGTTCTCGTTCTCTACTATTCGGCATATGGACACATCGAAACGATGGCCAACGCGGTTGCGGAAGGCGCCAAATCGGCAGGTGCCGACGTCGTCGTCAAGCGCGTTCCCGAACTGGTCTCGGAAGACGTTGCCAAGGCATCGTACTACAAGGTGGATCAGGCCGCACCGATCGCAACTATCGACGAACTGGCGGACTATGACGCCATCATCTTTGGCGCCGGCACACGCTACGGCACCGTTGCCTCGCAGATGCGCAACTTCATCGACCAGACCGGGTCTCTCTGGGCGCAGGGCAAGCTGGTCGGCAAGGTAGGCTCGGCCTTCACGTCATCGGCAACGCAGCATGGCGGCCAGGAAACAACCATTCTCGGCTTCATTCCGACCCTGATGCACCACGGCATGGTCGTCGTCGGCCTTCCCTATGCCTTCCAGGGACAGATGGGTCTTGAAGAGATCAAGGGCGGTTCGCCCTACGGCGCTTCGACCATCACCGGCGCTGACGGCGCGCGCCAGCCTTCGGCGGTCGAGCTCGATGCCGCTCGCTATCAGGGTGCGCATGTCGCCAAGATTGCGACGAAGCTGTCAGCCTAAGCCACGGAAAAGACTTGAAAGATCACAAGGAAAGCGGCCCCCGCAAAGGGCCGCTTTTTCGTTGTTGCACGGCCTGTCACATTCTGATTCGCGAAAGTGGCCTATCGGCCTATTCCTGTGTTAATATCCGCCCCGTTCGGCATGAGAATGCCATTGACGAGGAGGAATATTGGGCCGGGCGGTAACGGCCCGCGAAAGGCGGGATTGCCTTTCGGAGTGCAGGGAGAGAAGCATGGCGCGCATCACGTACTCCATCGTTCCCCACGACGGCGGTTGGGCCTACAAGGCAGCCGACGCTTTTTCGGAACCCTTTCCCAGCCGAGAAATGGCGCTGGCGGCCGCCAAGGCCGCAGCGGCTGAACAGCAGGTCGGCGGCGACGACGAGGATATCAGTTTCCAGGACGAAAAAGGCGACTGGCACTTCGAGCATACCGATGGCGGTGACCGACCCGAGGCAACCGTCGAAGACGGTTGACAGACTTTTCGGACAATTTGATCGGTCCGTTCCACGTAAGCTTCTGCAAGAGTATTGCGTCCACTGCATCTGCATAGCGGAGGATTTTCAATGCAACACTACAGCGTTCAGATCTTCACCTGGACCGCCCGCAATGGCGTGCAACAGGTAGGGTCGGCAATTGAAGTCGATGCACTCAACCCTAAGGCGGCAGCGGTTTCCCTGCTTGGCCTGCGGTTAGAGGACAAGGGAGCCTGCACGAAACTGGCGGTCAGGGTCTGGCACGATGATGCTCAGCGGGCCGAATGCGATTGCTTCTACTACCACTAAGCGGCACACCAACTAAAGGCGGACTTACGTAGGGCCATCCGGTGAGCGGGTAGGCGCGCTGTGTTGCGCGTGAAGCACTTTCCGCAACAGCCATCTGGTGCGGGCGGCGGGGATCGAACCCGCACAGCCGAGGCCGAGAGATTTTAAGTCTCTTGCGTCTACCAGTTTCGCCACGCCCGCACTGGGCGTTTTCAGTACCTTGGGCGTTATCGTTTTGGAAGGGCTAACAGCGGATTTTTCGTTGCCCAGTTCATGTGCCCGTGTTGCCCTCACTGGTTTGAAACAACGCCCGCGGAACGCGCGCCGGTGTTCGATGCGCTACATAGGGTTTCGGGCCAGGGCAAATACGCCAAGGGCGTGCGCCCGACCATGGGTGAAAATATCCGGAAATCAGGGCGACCGAGGCCGCCCTTTCCTAAAATTCAGTTGCCGTTGTAAAAAGACTTACCGTTACTCGATGCAGCCCCACGTTTATCCTGTGCCTTTTTTTCCGAGGCTGGAGCTCCATCACGACTTATAGCGTTCATGCGATTCCGGCCATAGGCCAGTTCAAGACCGATGTGGGTCTTGACGGCTGTCTGCTTTTCGTCAGGCGCGGACGACACAGCGGCGAAGGCCGAGCCGGCAAACGCGAGCGATGCCACTGCGGCAATGATGATCTTCATTGATAGTCTCCAATGAAAGAACACAAGGGGCGAAACGCCTTCGATTGGCGGCTTTTCCTTGGGTTCGGTTGGTTATTGATCGGCATTTTCGCCGATCGGCTAAATCTCTTCCTTCCGCGCGACAGGCATCTGC
>NZ_MOAI01000027.1:0-95536 GCF_001976035.1 Ensifer sp. 1H6
TCGCCAGCGATGCGCAACTTCATGACCAGTACGAGCATCTGAAGATCAGAGGAACCAACAAGGCGCGTGTAGCGATCGCGCGCAAGCTTTTGACGATCGCCTTCCAGATCCTGCGTGACCAGCGCGCCTATGAGCCGCGCGGCGAAAGCACGATGGGAGGCGCGTCGACGATATCCCGGTTGTCCTGATGGCTTTAGCGAGCCCGGCAGGTCCGGGCTGCGCTCCTTAAGGAGAATGGGAAACCGGGAGCCGAACGCCACTCTGTGACCGAAGCCAAGGCATCAGGGTCACGCATTGGAGACTGGTTCAGAACCGAAGGACGGCCCTGTCCAGCGGAAGGAAGAACATTGAGCCGATCGGCAAAAAGCCGGTCAGAACGAAACCGAACCCAAGGAAAAGCCGCCAGTTCAAGGCGTTTTGCCCCTTGTGTTCTTTCATTGGAGAATGCCATGCGCGATCCCCGATTTGCCCTTGCCACCGCTCTCTTCCTCGCCTGTCTGGGCATGACTGTCCCTGCACATTCGCAGGAGAACGATGCCAACACCGGATGCGATGCGACCGCCGGGAAGGCGGACCCGGCGACGGAGCCCGACCGTTTGAGCGCGGATGGTACAGCACCCGGCAACGCCGGCTCGACCGGCTGGACCGGCGGAACAGGCGGCGCCCTTATCGGTACAAATCCGCAAGGCGCGTCCGAGGACTCCCCGACATGGCAACCACCGACCGCGCGTGGCCTCGATCTCGCAATGACGCCCGAGGATATCAAGAAAAACGGTTGCTAGCCTGCGCATGATTGCACTCAGCCTTCAGCACAAAGGCCGTGAACCGCTATTGCCGAACGGGACAAGACCGAGACTGGAGATCAATGGGGCTTGATCTCCTCAATCGACAGCCGCAATCCGTCGACATTGAAGAACTCGCCCTCGCGGATCAGTGAGCGGTCCTCGTTGAGATTGCGAACCAGAGAGGCAAGCCGTCCCCTGGCGACATGGTCTTCGACAAGACCCTCCGGGCCGGCGCGGTAAAACACGACGCCGGACCACTTGACGCCGGCGCCGGCGAAAAGAGCGGCCATATCCTGCCATCGGGTGTCGTCGCCGACGACGTGAAGATAGGCCGAGCGCAGGAGGTCTAAACGGGTCTCGCCGATCGCCAGCAGGACGAAGAGCATGGTGAAAGCGCCAGCCTCGCCATAGGTGGAAACGATCCAGTCATCGAAGTCGGTGCTGCAGGGCGCATGAGCCATCAGCGATCTCCCGATGGCGGAAGAGAATGGGAGTCGAACCCACCCAAGACAGCCTCGCTGCCCCACCCGGATTTGAAGTCCGGACGCCCCACCGGGGACGAATCTCTTCCTTGCTTCGCCTCGGGCGTGGCTCCGTCATAAAGGTCGAGCCTGTGGGGATTGGCGCGCCGGATGTCGCCGCGCCGAAGCGTCACTCCCTGGCGATCGAAGAACTCCAGGATCTCGATCGCCACCTTTCTACCGCTGTTCACGCGATCCCGAAAGAGACCGGCGGCAAATTCGCCCCGTTCGGCCTTGCCCGCGATATCCCTTATGATTTCAACCATTTCTGCGGTGGTGGAACGGATGAAGAAATGATCGTGCCGGATCTCATCGACACGTCCGAGCCTCGCCCATAGTTTGAGCACGCGCCGGATCTCCCGCTCGTCGACGCCGAGCACGTCTGCAAGGTCGCGCACGCGCGGCGGGCGAAAGCGCTCCTCTCCTTCGAGATGCGGCAAGATTTTGCCAAGTAACGCCTCCTCGCTCTCGCTTAAACGAACCTCATGGCCCGGCAGGCGAACGAAGGCGCCCTCGAGTACGAGGCGTCCGGCGGCCTGTTCCTGCCTGAGCAGGAAGAGAAAGGCAGGCATCGGCAATCGCGGCGTCACCTGCAGGCGCAGGCGCTCTCGGCCGATGCCTTGCAGATCCGGATTTTCGACATGGAAATCGGCGAGAATTCGTCCGACGTCCTTCGACAGGTCGTCCAACAGCGACACAGACAAGGCATGGCGCACATGCCCGGCCTCGATCACGATGGCGTGGGATAACTCGACGGCCTCGCGTAGCTCCTCCTCCGATACGGCCCTATTGCGCGCGAAGGCATCGAGATCGACGATATAGGGCGGCGCTTCCAGATGCGCGGCAAGGGCCGGGCCCGTTTCCGCAACGCCTGCCGCATCGAGATAGGCTATCCGCTCGGGTGTCCGGCGCTTGCGCAATGGCGCACGCAGATCGAGAAGCCGCCCGCCTCCGATGGTGCGCCGGGCGGAAACGTCGCGCAGGATGTAGCGATCACCGACCGCGGCGGCGATCGGCCGATCGAGAACAAGCTGGACCTTCGCCCGCTCGCCGGGACCTACAGGGTTTTCAAGCGGCACAATACGGACCCCGACTTCAGCACTGCCATGATGCAGGCGCGCGGAAAACCACTCGCTGATCGGCTTCGGCTCACCCTTGAGCACAAACAGGCCCGCATCGATGCGTGTGGTCGGCGCATGCAGATAGGGATCGAGCACCATGTCGCCGCGGCCGACCTTGTCCTTGGAGATGCCGTCTCCCACCAGATTGAGCGCGCAGCGTTGACCCGCGACCCCGCGTTCCGACCGCTGGTCCTGGGCATGGATCGAGCGCACGCGCGCCCCTTGTCCGGATGGCGAAATCATTACGTTGTCGCCGACCGCAACCGAACCGGAAAGGACCGTTCCCGTCACCACCGTTCCGGCGCCCGAGAGAATGAAGCTGCGATCGACCGAAAACCGAAACCGGCCCGCCGCATTTGCTTTCACGGTTGCCCTTTCGGCCTCGGCCAGGCGGTCTCTGAGATCGGCGATACCGAGGCCCGTGGCGGTGGACACGGGAAGGATTTCGGCGGTGCGAAGGCCCGTTGCCGAAAGCATATTGCCGATCTCGACACTGAGCCCCAGCAATCGCTCCGCATCGGCAAGATCGGCCTTGGTGATCGCGACCAATCCCCTTTCGATGCCGAGCAGATCGAGAATGGCCAGGTGTTCGAGCGTCTGCGGCTTGATGCCGTCATCCGCCGCAACGACGAGGAGGGCGAAGTCGATGCCACCGGCACCGGCGAGCATCGTATGGATGAAACGCTCATGGCCCGGCACATCGACAAAGCCGGTGACCGCTTCGGCAAATTTCGCATAGGCAAAGCCGAGATCGATGGTGATGCCGCGTGCCTTCTCCTCCTTGAGGCGATCGGTATCGACGCCGGTCAAGGCTTTCACCAGACTGGTCTTGCCGTGGTCGATATGACCGGCGGTTCCGACGATCATGGTCGCGCCTCCGCCGGGGGCTCAAGCGCGCGCCTCTCGGCGATGCCGATCTCGCCGGGCGACAAGCTCTGGCGCACCGGCCCGATGAAGGGTTGCGCCAGGGCACTGCCCCCATTGGTCGCGCGGATCAGCCAGACGAATGCCGCGACGCCGTCGCGGGCCGTGCCGGCGCCCATGTGACAGGCGGCGCCAAGCATCGCCTGCGCGTCGGCATCGCCCGCCATGGCGCCGCGGCGCCACCAATCGACGGCCCTCTTCGGATCGCGATCGACACCCGAAGCGTTGTGATAGAGCATGCCGAGCCGGGTCATCGACGAAGCAATGCCCGCTTCAGCGGCACGTTCCGCCCAGTG
Source organism: Ensifer sp. 1H6 (assembly GCF_001976035.1). Lineage (NCBI taxonomy): Bacteria > Pseudomonadati > Pseudomonadota > Alphaproteobacteria > Hyphomicrobiales > Rhizobiaceae > Ensifer > Ensifer sp. 1H6. The sequence continues at coordinate 3,648 of NZ_MOAI01000027.1, forward strand.
GCGCGCCTCGACCGGATCGGACGGCATGATTTCGCCTTCGAGCAGCATCCAGCTCAGCATGTCCTGTGCCGGCGCGTCGCCCTTCTCGGCGGCGCGGTGATAGTAGTCGGCGGCAATACTATAATCGCCATCCGCGTCCTGCATGTGGAAGGCTGCATAGTTGCGCTCGCCGACGGGATCGCCCGCTTCGGCCGCCAGCCGCAGCCATTTGCCCGCCAGGGCCCGATCCTGCGGCACGCCGAGCCCCTCGGCAAAACAGGCGCCGATATTGTTCTGTGCCCGCGCGACGCCGGATTGCGCCAGGGGCTCCCATAGGCGCAGGGCGGTCTCATAGTCGCCGTTCCGGGCGGCAGTCAGGGCTTGTGTCATCTCATCGGCGTCCGACGCCGCCTCGGGCATACGCCCTGTCAAACGGTCAAGCCAGTGCATGTCCGACGCCCTCGGAGAGGCTTTTCAGGAACTCGCTCTCGTCGGAAAGACAGCGAAGATCGAGGATGAGCGCCCCGTCCTGCAGACGCCCCAATATCGGGCGCGAAAGCGAACGGAAAAGCGCCGCGAGCGCTTCGAGCGCGCTGCCGCTTGCAGCCTCGATCCGGAGGCCGGCGCTTTGGATCGTGTCGACCGGCAGCGCGCCCGAACCGATCTGGCTCGAACAGTGGCAGATTTCCACCCGATGTCCGCTCGAGGCAAGAAGTCTCGCCACCTCGGGCGCGAGCCGTTCCGCCTGCGCGCGGATCTCGTGTTGCGGACGCGCCAGCATGCGAAGGGTGGGCAGCCGCGCTGCGAGCCGATCCGGGTCGCGGTATAGCTTCAACGTCGCGGCCGTCGCCGCGATGCGGATCTTGTCGACCCGCAAGGCCCGCTTCAACGGATTGCGGTTGATCGCGGCGATCAGATCGCGGCGACCGACGATAAAGCCGGCCTGCGGGCCACCCAGCAGTTTGTCGCCCGAAAATGTAACGAGATCTGCACCTTCGGCCACGGCTTCGCGAACGGTCGGCTCCTTGCCAAGGCTGTAGCGCCGGAGGTCGACAAGCGTCCCGGAGCCGAGATCGTTGAGGAGAACCAGCCCGGCTTCGTGCGCGATCTCTGCAAGGTCGGCACCGGAGACTTCGGCCGTGAACCCTTCGATCCGGTAATTCGACGTGTGCACCTTGAGGATGAGCGCGGTTTCGGGGCCGATCGCCCGACGATAATCCCTGGCATGGGTGCGGTTCGTGGTGCCGACCTCGACGAGCGCCACACCTGCGCGCTCCATGATATCGGGCATGCGGAACGCGCCGCCGATCTCGATCAGTTCGCCGCGTGAGACGATCGCCTGCCGTCCGCCGCCAACGGTACCCAGCGCAATCAGCACGGCGGCAGCATTGTTGTTGACGATCGTCGCATCCTCGGCGCCCGTCAGCTCGCAAAGCAGGTCACGCAGGTGGCAGTCGCGCTCGCCGCGCCGGCCGGTGTCGAGATCGAACTCCAGTGCCGCCGCCTCTCGCATCGCATCGACGGCAGCGGCAATCGCCTCCTCGGCCAGGAGGGCACGGCCAAGATTGGTGTGCAGCACGGTGCCGGTGAGATTGAAGAGCGGGCGCAGATTGGAGCGATCCCGATAGTCGAGCCGGCTCATAAGTGAGGCCATGACGCCGTCCGCATCGGGGGGCAAGCCGCCACTGCGAACCATCTCGCGGATTTCGCCGAGCACGAGGCGCAGCTCTTCGGTCACGACGACACGACCATGCCGCTCGACAAGCGGCGCGACGGCCGGCGCCTTCAACATCTGGTCGACGGACGGCAGGGTGCGGAGTTCGGCAAGCCCGGCCATCCCGTCAATACCCCACCAGGAATGGATTGAAGCCCGCGCGTTTGTATCCGGTATCCTTCATCAGCGCGTCGAGGCCGAGACTGCCGATATCGTCGGCCACGGCATCGAGTGCCGGGTTCCTGTTCTGATACATGATCTTCGTCCAGCTATGGCAGCTGTCGCAAACCTCTGCCTTAACCGTGGCCTCTTCATCACCGGTTTCGACCGCGCGGTATCCTATGCCCTTGGTCGAGCCGCAGGAGAGGCATTTTACCCGGACCTCGTTCCATTTGGTCGAGCAGCAGGCGCATACCGCGTAGCGGGTTCCTTCCGCGCCGTGGAAACCGACGACGAGCGAAGCGACGGGCCTGCCGCCGCAGGCGGGACAGACGCCGATGCTGACCGGCACGAGGCGACCAGGATCGAGCCCCGCGGCCAGGCGTGTCGCATGGACCTGCACGGCCGCGGCAACGAAAAGATGGTGCGCAAGGCTATCGAGCGGCAGATTGTCGGCGGCGATATTGTCGATCATCCACGCCAGCGCCTCGTCGTCAGCGGCAATGATCTGGGCAAGCGCTTCGGCCGCGGCCTTTGGCATTTCCAGTTGCTCCACCCGCGCAAGGAACTGTCGGACCGTGTCCCGGCACTCGGCAGAAGCGCCCATGGCCGAGCGATCGATCGGCGGCATCGCATTGTCGCGCGCCCGCTCGCGCTGTTCTGCGGAAATCGCCTGCAACGGCGGTAGACTGGACAGGAGGTCGTCCTGGATCGCTGCGATGCCTGCAAGGAAGCGTAAGTAGGGAGCAAGCCGGCTGCTTTCCGACAGCACTTGGAAACGCTGGGCGCGATCCCCGAAAAGGCGCGTCAGATTGGACATCAAGACGAAGGGAGCCTTGGGAATTCCACCGATCATCCCGGGATCGGGCTGCACGGACGATATCGACATTGCACCTCGCGGGCCGACCGGCCACCGCTGTTATGTCGTTATTCTGCAGGATCAATCCGGCCCCGTCCAGCAAGTTCCTTCAGCCATTTGCGATGGTGCCGCCAGGCCCAGCCGCCGGTGACCGAACCCCGCGTCATCGCCCGCAGCGTACCGCGGGTCCAGATCGCGGCATAGACATGCAGGATGAAGATGAGAATGATCAGCACCGCGGAAACGGAATGGGTCAGCATGGCAATGCGCCTCACGTCGATGGGTGTGGCCTCGCCAAAATACTGGTCCCAGATGATGATACCGCTGACGATCAGCACGATGATGAAGAACGCCATGCCCCAGAAGATGAACTTCTGTCCGGCATTGTACTTGCCGATCTCGGGCAGCCGCTCCTCATGGCCTTTGACCACGTCGCCGATCTGCGACACCCACTGCGCGTCGGTGCGGTTCGGCAGGTTGGCCCGCCAGAGTTGGGCGAAGAAAATGAAGAAGCTCAGGAACAGAACGACCCCGATCCAGGGATGCAGCATGCGCGTGTTCTGACCGCCACCGAACAGATCCGTCAGGAAGAACAGCGACGGATGGAACATCGAGAGGCCGGACAGCAGAAGCAGGATCAGGCAGGAAGCGGTGATCCAATGGTTGAGGCGCTTGCCGGGTCCATAACGACCGACAGTCACCGGCGGGCCGCGATGGATCGCGTCTTCGGACTGGATGTCGTTCGGCCTGGCCATCAGGCACCCTCCCTGAGATCCTCGGCTTCCTCGACGAGCTTTTCGGCACTGACCTCGTCTTCAGGTGCGACCCGGTTCGCCTTGCCGAAAAGGCCGTGCAGGATCGCGCCCGCAGCCGCCAGCCCCATCGCCGCAAGGCCGGTATATTTGGTCACGCCCTTCCAGGCCTCGATGACGGCGGAAATCTTCGGGTCATCAGGCAGGTCGGCGTAAATATGCGGCTTGTCGTTGTGATGCAGGACATACATGACATGGGTCCCACCGACGCCGGGAGGATCGTAGAGGCCGGCATTGGCGTATCCGCGCGATTTGAGATCGGCGATACGTTCGTCGGCATGCTTCATCATGTCGTCCTTGGTACCGAACACGATCGCCTGTGTCGGGCAAGCCTTGGCGCAGGCGGGGCCCTGCCCCATTGCGACGCGATCGGAACAGAGCGTGCATTTGTAGGCGCGATGATCGGCCTTCGAAATGCGCGGAATGTTGAACGGGCAGCCCTTCACGCAGTAGCCGCAGCCGATGCAGTTTTCATGGATGAAGTCGACGATGCCGTTGGAATATTGCACGATCGCGCCGGGTGAAGGACATGCCTTGAGACAGCCCGGATCGGCGCAATGCATGCAGCCGTCCTTGCGGATCAGCCACTCCAGATTGTCCGTTTCGGGGTTCACCCATTCGGTAAACCGCATCAGCGTGAACATGTTCTCGGTGAGATCGTGCGGGTTCGTATAGACCCCGACATTCTCCTCGATATCCGGATACGTGTCGTTCCACTCGATGCAGGCCGATTGGCAGGCCTTGCAGCCGATGCATTTGGAAACGTCGATCAGCTTGGCGACCGGTGTTAGCTGCCGCTCCGGCGGCGGCAGCTCGCTCGTGGCGGAGCGGCGAACGAGATCGCGCTGCGTGAGGTTGCTCTCCATCGGCTGGACCGGCGGATTGCTGACGGCTGTGCGCGGGCTATCCATCACACTGTGGCCTCCTTGTCCTTTGGCGGCGTCGAAGGCTCGATATTGACGAGGAAAGCCTTGGACTCAGGCGTCTCGATGTTGGCGTCGCCGACGAAGGGAACCAGAGAATTGGGGCCGAAACCCTTTTTCGCAGAGCCGGTGAAGCCCCAATGCAAGGGGATGCCGACCACATGGACCGGCTTGCCGTCGCAGATGAGCGGCCGGATGCGCTTGGTCACCACCGCCTTGGCCTTGATCTCGCCGCGCTTCGACCAGACCCTGACCCAGCCACCATTGGTTATGCCCTTTTCCTGCGCCAGCTCCTCGGAAATTTCCACGAAGAACTCCGGCTGCAGCGCCGAGTTGACGCGGTTGTGCTTGGTCCAGAAGTGGAAATGCTCGGTGAGCCGGTAGGAGGTGGCGGCGTAGGGGAACTCGTCTGAAAGCCCCAGCTGCTCGGCATCGTCCTTGAAGATGCGGCTGACCGGATTGCCGCGCATCTTCGGATTGAAGACGTTGGCAACGGGCGATTCGAACGGCTCCATATGCGCGGGGAACGGGCCGTCGCGCATCAGTCCGCGGGTGAACAGACGCGCGGTGCCTTCCTGGTTCATGATGAAGGGACCGACATCTCCAGGCTTGGCCGTGGGCGCAATGTCGGGAATGTCATAGCCGGTCCACTTGGCGCCGTCCCATTCCAACAGCTTGCGGCTCGGATCCCAGGGCTTGCCCTCTAGGTCCGCCGAGGCGCGGTTGTAGAGGGTGCGGCGGTTGAGCGGCCAGGCGAAGGTCCAGCCGAGATAGGTGCCGGTGTCGTCGGGATCCTGATTGTCCCGCCGAGCCATGTTGTTGCCCTGCTCGTTGAAGCAGCCGGAATAGATCCAGCAGCCGGACATGGTCGAGCCGTCGTCGCGCAACTGCGAGAAGTTCACCACCTGCTTTCCGGCCGGCACGAGAACCTTGGTCGGGTCGGAAGTGTCCATGACATCGCTCAATGCTCGACCGTTGATTTCCCGGGCGAGTTCTTCTGCCGTCGGTTCGTTCTCGTCGGCATACTCCCACGATAGGTTGAGGATCGGGTCGGGGAAGGCGCCACCTTCCGCCCGGTAGAGTTCGCGCATTCTGAGGAAGATCTGGGCGATGATGTAGGTATCGTGCTTGGCTTCGCCCGGCGGCGTACCGCCGGCCCAGTGCCACTGCAGCCAGCGGCCGGAGTTCGTCAGCGAACCCTCCTCCTCCGCAAAGCAGGTTGTCGGCAGCTGGATGACTTCGGTCTGGATGGAGGCGGTGTCGACCGGATTGAAATCGCCGTGGTTTTCCCAGAACCGCGCCGTCTCGGTTTCCAGCGGATCCATGGTGACAAGCCACTTCAGGTTCGAAAGAGCCTTGGTGTTCTTGGCACGATTGGGGAAGGCCAGCAGCGGGTTGAAGCCCTGACAGAGATAGCCGTTGACCTTGCCGGCATGCATCAGCTCGAACACGCGCAGCACATCGTAGGATGGCACGTCGAGCTTGGCGAGGTAGTTGAAGGCCCAGTCGTTGTCGGCCCGCGCGGCATCGCCCCACATGGCTTTCTGGAACGAGACCATGAACTTGCGGTAGTTCTGCCAGTAGCTTGTCTGCCCCGGCCGAAGTGGCTTGAACTGCCGGGTCGACATGTAGGTCTCGAAATCCTCGTCCTTCTCGGTCGGCGCCGTCAGGTAGCCGGTGAGCAGGTGCGACATCAGGCCGAGATCGGTCAGGCCCTGGATGTTGGAGTGGCCGCGAAGGGCGTTCATGCCACCGCCGCGTACGCCGATATTGCCGAGGATCAGCTGCAGCATTGCCATGGCGCGGATGTTCTGCGAGCCGTGCGAATGCTGGGTCCAGCCCAGGGCATACATTGACGTCATCGTCTTTGTCGGCGTCGAACATTCCGAGATCATCTCGGCGACCTTGAGGAATTTCTCCTTCGGCGTTCCGCAGATGCGCTCGACCATTTCGGGCGTATAGGGCGCCAGATGCTCCTTAAGCAGGTTCCAGACACAGCGGGGGTTCTGCAGCGTCGGATCGGTGACGACGAAGCCATCGTCGCCGAGCACATAGTCCCAGGTCGAACGGTCGTAGTCGCGCTTCTCGGCATCATAGCCGGTGAAGAGACCGTCCTTATAGGCGAAGCCGTCCTTGACCAGATAGGCTGCGTTGGTGAAGGCCTTGGTGTATTCCCACTGCACCTTGTCGTTGTCGATGCAATACTTCATGACGCCGTTTAGGAACGCGATGTCGGTTCCCTGGCGGATCGGCGCGTAATAGTCCGAGACCGAGGCGGTGCGGGTATAGCGCGGATCGACGACGATCAGCTTTGCACCGCGATGGGCCTTGGCTTCCGTCACCCATTTGAAGCCGCAGGGGTGGGCTTCCGCCGCATTGCCGCCCATGACGACGACGAGGTCGGTGTTCTTGATGTCGGTCCAGGAGTTGGTCATTGCTCCACGGCCAAATGTTGGGGCGAGACTCGCCACCGTAGGGCCGTGTCAGACGCGTGCCTGATTATCGAAACCGACTATTCCCAGGCTCTTGGCGAATTTGAAGGTCGCCCAGGCCGTTTCATTGGTTGTTGCAGACGCCGCCAGCATGCCGACGGTCGTCCAGCGATTGACCGGAAGGCCCTTGGCGTTGGCCGCAATCAGGTTCGCATCGCGATCGTCCTTCATCAGGCGGGCAATGCGATCGAGAGCATCGTCCCAGGAGATCCGTTCGAAAGTATCGGAACTGGGCTTGCGCAGCATCGGATATTGAAGGCGGGTCGGCGACTTGACGAAGTCCTTGAGTGCCGCCCCCTTGGGACAGAGCGTCCCGCGGTTGGTGGGGTGATCGGCATCGCCCTCGATATGCACAATGTCCGCCGTCTCGCCTTTTCGAGGGTCACCCTTCGAATAGATGATGACGCCGCAGGCAACGGAACAATACGGACAGGTGTTGCGGGTTTCGGTCGTGGTCTTCAGCTTGAAAGCACGCACATGCGCGATTTCCGCCGCCTCGGATTCGCCGAAGCCAAGTGCTCCGACGGAAGTTGCCACGACACCCGCTCCGGCCAGCTTCAGGAAGCTGCGCCGCGAGAGGTCTATGTTCATAGATGGCCTCCCTTTCCCGATACTTCGTACCTTGAAGTCTATTGCTAAGTGCTTGCAAGTCAAGGTGCGTTGGTTGCCCGCCACCCACTCTCCTGACGATCGGCAATGCCATCGCCTCTTGTCTGGCCGGGTATTTGCATGCGCAGAAAGATGCGCATATATTGATCGCTCAAAAGGAGAACAATCATGGCCGAGCATGCTCGATCTGCCTCTGCAAAGCGCGCAGCCAATTTGACGATTGACGCCGATCTTCTTGCAGAAGCACGGCATTTCGACATCAATATTTCTCGCGCTGCCGAGGCAGGGATCGCCAGGGCGGTGTCCGATGCCAAGGCTGCCCGTTGGAAGAAAGAAAATAGCGAGGCTTTGCAGAGCTCGAACGCCTTCGTCGATGCAAATGGCCTGCCGCTGGCGCAGTTCCGTCAATTCTAATGGCGCGTTATGACGTCTATGCCAATCCGGGCGGCGGTCTGGTGCTTGATGTGCAGGCCGATGTGCTGGACGAGTTGAAGACCCGTGTCGTCGTCCCGCTATTGCCAATGCAAGCGGCTCCTAAACCGGCCAAGCGCCTCAATCCCGTGTTTGAAATATCCGGCGTTCGCTACACCTTGGTCACTCAGTTCCTGGCCGCAATACCCGTATCGGCACTTGCAGAACCTGTTTCCAATCTATCGGAGCGGCACGACGAGATCGTCGCCGCTCTCGATATGGTTTTTCACGGCTTTTAGCGAACGGGTGACAGCAAGCGTCGTCACGCTCCAAGCCGCTCTCAACCAGCCTCCCTGCGCGATCGCGATCTGAACCGCAGCCGGCTCAGGAAACCAGTTGTCCCCTGGCCACGCTCTTGTTTCGGTAATGGCTCGGTGGTGCCCCGATGATCTTGCGGAAGGCGCGGCTGAACGAGGCCTCCGAATCGTAGCCGAGACGGCCTGCGACAAGGGCCACCCGCTGTCCTTCCTGTAGCCATTGATGCGCCTGGTGCATCCGCATGCGCGCAACATAACGGGCCGGCGTCTCGCCCATGGTGTCGACAAACCGCTGGGCAAAGCCCGACCGTGACGCACCCATGAGCTTTGCCAGTTCGGGCACGCTCCAATCCCGCGCAGGTTCAAGGTGGATCGCGGCAAGGACGCGCCCGAGCTCCGGATTGCGGACGGCCGCCAGCCAGCCGGTCGCCGTGCCGCAGCCATGCTCCACCCAGGTTCGAATGAGCGTTGCAGTCAGCACATCGGCAAGCCGCGAGAGAATGCCGCCCGAGCCGACGCGCTGCATTTCTGCTTCGCGCATCATGGCCTCAAGGAGTGCCGGTATCGAAGGTTCGCTCGCAGCAAGGTCGCTCGTGCGCATGACGGCGGGCATCAACTGCAGGAGAGGATGCAGACGATCGACATTGAACTGCATCACCGCAAAGAAGATGAGGTTCTTGCTGTCCGTCGACGGGCATTGCACATCGATGATGCCGTCACAAAGCTGTCGCCTCGGCAGGTCGGCTATCGAAACGGCAGGAATGCCCGGCTTGCTGGCAAGCACATGCGCGTCACCCCTCGGCAACAGCACCGCGTCGCCCTGGGCAAGATCCATCCATTCACCATCCGGTGTCTGAAGATGGGCCGAGCCCGCAGCCAGAAAATGGAATCGCGCGGGCTCCTGTGCCGGATAGGCCGTCGCCCAGGGCGCACAGGGTTGGCAACGCCCGTATTCGACGCCGTCGAGCCTCAGCCCGCGCAAAATCTCGGTCAATGCATCGCTCATAAGGCGCTCCGCAAGTTTGGACAAACGGCATAGTCTTTTGGATTTTCTAGCATAGAAACTCCTGACGGTCATGCCTACTTTCGCCACTAACAATCGCGGAGATGAAAATCATGGATGGCGTCGTGACGAAATCAGGTGCCCCGACGGACGAGCGGAACAAAGCCCGATGGGGCGCTGTCGTTTCCCTTTCGCTTGGGGTCTTCGGCCTGGTAACGGCAGAGTTTCTACCGGCAAGCCTGCTGACGCCGATGTCGGCGGATCTCGGGGTCAGCGTTGGAGCTGCCGGGCAGTCGGTGACCACCACTGCTGTCGTTGCGGCGGTCGCCGGCCCGGCGATCGTCGTCTACACAGGCCGGTTCGACCGGCGCACGGTGCTTCTGGCTTTGACGGGCCTGCTGGTCGTCTCGAGCCTTATGGCGGGCTTTGCGCCGAACCTTCCGTTCCTGCTTGCGGCCCGCGTGTTGCTTGGTATCGCGCTCGGCGGCTTCTGGGCGATGTCGCTGGCGCTCGCCATGCGGCTCGTGCCCGCCAGGCTGATGCCCCGCGCCATGGCGATCGTGATGTCAGGCGTCTCGATCGCGACTGTCTGCGCCGCCCCCGTCGGCGCCTGGATCGGCGCCACGCTCGGATGGCGCTATGCTTTCCTGCTGGCAGCCGTAGTCGGGGTGGTTACCTTTATCGTCCAGGCACTGACCGTCCCGTCGCTGCCGCCGATCGGAACCACCGGCCTTGGCACGATCGTGAGGGTTCTCAGGCGCCCGGCGATCCGGCTGGGTCTTGCCACGATCCTGCTGGTCGTCACCGGCCATTTTGCCGGCTTCACCTATATTCGCCCCTATCTTGAGCAGGTGCCGCGTTTCGACGTCGAAATGATCACCGCGATCCTGCTCGCATTCGGTATCGGCGGTTTCTTCGGCAATATCGCCGGCGGCTTCCTGGCGGAGCGCAACACGCGCCTGTCGATGACGCTGGCTGCCGCGGGCATCGCTGCCACCGCGCTCCTGCTTGCGGTCGCCGGCGTGCTGCCGGGCATTGCAGCCGCAGCGACGGCCGCCTGGGGCTTCGCCTTCGGTGCGCTCCCTGTCAGCGTCCAGTCCTTCATCAGTCGGGCCGCCGGCGACGAGGCGGAAGGCGCTGGTGCGGCGACGCTGACGACATTCCAGATCGCCATCTCCACCGGAGCAATCCTCGGCGGCCTGATCGTCGAACTCCAGGGGCCTGCCGGCGTCTTCATGTTTGCGGCATTGGCCGCACTGCTGGGCGCCTCGCTCGTCGCCGTCTCCCGCAAGGTGGCGCTCCAGCCGGGCTGAGAGATGAAGGACTCATGGCCCTCCCGATCCTGGATTCCTGCGGGATCGGGAGAGCCATCATTAGGCCCCGTACTCAGCCGCGCTCAAGTCTCACTTGCGCGTCAGCGGCAGGGCCAGGAGCTGATCGGTCGTGACGATGTCGCCGAAGGTGTCGTCGATCGAAGCCAGAGCTGCGCGGTGCAGCGCAATATGCGACACGGTCTCCCCATCTGCCGTATCGACGTCCCGCGTGGCGCAGGCGTCTTCGGCCACGATCACATTGTAGCCGAGGGGGACGGCATCGCGGGCAGCGCCGGCCACGCAGGCATGGGTCATCAGGCCGGCAATGATGAGCGTATCGACGCCAGCCTGTTTCAGCCTCTGGTCGATGTCGGTGGTTGGAAACACGCTCACCGACGATTTGCGCACCACCGAATGGTTGGCTGATGGCTGGATCTGGTCGTGGAACCGGGAGGTCGCACTGTCCTCGGCAAAGACCGGGCTTCCCGCCGGTGTCACGTGCTGGACATGATAGACTTTCATGCCGTCCTGATCAGCACGCTCGATGAGGCGCTTGGCGTTGGAGAGCGCCTTTGCGCCATCCGGGATCGGCATCCTGCCGCTGAAATATTCGTTCTGAAAGTCGATCACCAGCAGGGCGGTCTTGGCAGGATCGAGACTTTGCGGCGCTGTGGCTCCAGCCATGGTCCGGATGGTGGGGTGCTGCATCATGAAAGCGTCCTTTCGCATCGTTGTTGATGGCGGAAAAATCCTGCATGCGGCGGCTTCGCGAAAGTGGCCAGAATGACAATATGTGCTAGGTTCTGGCCAATTCATTAGATTGGGATCGCCACGCCGATGCACACCGTTGCCGTCATCGCCTTCGAACGCATCAGCGCCTTCCACCTGTCGGTGCCCTGCATCGTGTTCGGCGATGAGCTTTTGAAACTCGGAGCGCCCCGCTATCGCCTGTTGATCTGCGGCGAGAATACCGGGTCGGTTGCCACTGGCTCCGGCTTTCGCATTGAAGTGACGCATGATCTGAGCCACCTGGGGGAGGCCGACACCGTCATCGTGCCGGCCTGGCGGGATCCGGACGAGCGTCCTCCCGAAGCCTTGCTGCGGAGCGTCAGGGCCGCCCATGCACGCGGCGCGCGGCTGGTCGGGCTTTGCCTTGGTACATTCGTACTGGCGGAAGCGGGCGTGCTGGACGGGCGACCGGCATCCACCCATTGGGCCTGGGCGGAGGAGTTCCAACGAAGCTATCCGCGGGTCGCCCTGGATCAGGATGCGCTCTATATCGATGATGGTGACATCCTGACATCGGCCGGCACGGCCGCGGCCATCGACTGCTGTCTGCATATCGTACGTCGCGATCATGGGGCAGATATCGCCAACCGCGTCGCCCGGCGGCTGGTGGTGGCGCCGCACCGGCATGGCGGCCAGACCCAATATATCGAGAAGCCAATGCCTGCCGCCGCCGGCGAGGCGCAGCTCGGCGCGACGATCAATTGGGCAATCGAGCATCTGGACGAGCCATTGTCGCTCGAAAAGCTGGCGGCACGGGCCGGGATGAGCCTGCGCAGTTTTACCCGGCATTTCAGAAAGACGACCGGAACCACCTTTACGCAATGGCTCTTGAACCAGCGGCTGGCGACCGCGCAACGGTTGCTCGAAACCGGATCCTGCTCGATCGACCGGGTCGCAGAGATGGCCGGCTTCGGCTCAACGGTATCGCTGCGCCAGCACTTTACCCGCGCCTTCTCGATCTCGCCGGCAAGCTACCGCCGGCAGTTCAGGAAGAGACCGGATTTAGGGAAGCATTACGGTCACGGCTTTCCACTCCGCCATGGCCTTGAGGCGGTGAATATGGATGACCAGCGCTGAGTGATTGGAGCGTGGTGGATCCGTGCGCCTGCCATCAGGACGTCTCGGACACTGGCTATGCGGATGCGCGAATTTCAGTCATGCTTTAGGAGAGCCGCCCAGCCCTTGCGTATCGGCAATATGCGCGAGTGCTGCGTCTTCGGGGAGCAGGTAGACCTTGTCGATCGTCTGGTCGAGCAGGTTGCGCTCAATGGCCAACGCATCCTTCCGGCTTTCCGGCAGCACCGCTTCGAGATCGTCGATCATCGCGTGCAGCCGCCTTGCGATCTGCAGATTTTCCGCTCCATAGATCCGGATCTCTCGAAACGTAAGTTGCACGAAATCTTCCCAGTTCGGCGTCGGGAACACCACACGAAGGCGTCCCTGGGCATCGCGGACGTACTCGTTGCTCAGTTCGCGCCCACCAACGCTGCGTAGCAGTCGCTGCAACTGATCAATGGCAAGCACCGCTGTCGTCGGGTCGTTTATAGCCTTCGAAAGCGCCTTGCTGGCGATGTCGACAATAACCCTGAAGGCGAAGGTCGGATCCTGCTCGATGGTCCGCTCACGCCCGAAGACGACACTGTTGCGAAGGTCTTTGGCTGGTATTGCCTTGGCGCCGCCATAGAGGCGGAACAGTGGCTGCCCGGATGAGACAAAATCGCCGACGCGCGCAGCAAGTTCAATCACGCCGTCCGCTCGATGTGCTTGAATGGTCAAGGCCTTCACGTCGACTGCAAGAATGATGTCCGACGACCCGACATGCAAAACGATGTTTCCCGGCTTCTCGCACGGCTCGTCCGGTTGTGGTCGCTCGTCGGCATCCGACAGCGGGCCAGGATATACCGCCTCGATAACGGCAAAGCCCTGCTCGGCGACGCGATGAATGATGCTGACGGGACGTAATAGCCGGGCGGAATAATCGATGAAATAGAGGAAGGCGGCCAGCGACAGAACGCCAAGAATCCCCGAGATCCACATGATGGGAGACAGGGCCTGCGTACTGACGCGACTGATCGCCCCGATGGCAAAGAGAAGAGTAAAGATGAACAAGCCCACGGTGAAACGGATCACGTTATCGCGCAGCAGCGTGGTCGCGATAATCCGGGGCGTCAGCTGCCCGCTCGCAATCTGAATGGCGACGAGCAGGGAGCCGAACGTGAAGACGATGAACGAAAGCGCCAGGCTGATGATCGCCTGCATCGCTGCAATCGTACCCTCTGTCTCCAAGGGCCATATCGGCACCCATTCTGTCCACAGTTCGAATACAAGCACTGCGCGGAAGAAGGCTTGCTGCAGAACGAGCGCGAAGAAAGGCACGACCCACAGCGAGGACCGCATGTAGCTCTTGAGCGCATACAACTTGTTCCAGCGCATTTAGCCCCATCCCTCTCGTGTGGCCCTTCGAGCCGGAAACGGTCAAATCTGCCACAAGGGCACCGTACGCGACCAACTCCCGATACGAGACGATCGGCGCAAGCGACCTGGGGCCTAATATATACTATGCTGTCTCGTCGGGCCGCGAAAATCACAACTTCAGGTCACGGCTTCTCCCCCGAGCCGCCTCCGCAGCTTGAGCCTTTTTCATAGCCTGCCGAGGTTCTGTCACGTTGTTCGAAAAGGGACGGAATGGAGCATCGGGTCGTGATTTAGGTGGGCATTACGGTCACGGCTTTCCACTCTGCCATGGCCTTGCGGCGTTGGATATGGATGACGAGCGTTGAGTGTTTGGAGCTTGGTGCAACATGGTGGTTCATGAGCAGATCGGAAACACAGCGTTCGACCCTCCACTGCTGTCCCTCGAGCCTGTCCTATGCCATCTAGAAGAGTATCAACGACATATTCGCAGGCGGCACTATCGTGAAGAAAATCGGATTCCTTTCCTTCGGCCATTGGACCCCCTCCTCCCAGTCGCAAACCCGCTCGGCAGGCGATGCGCTTCTGCAGTCCATCGACCTTGCAGTTGCCGCCGAGGAGCTCGGCGCTGACGGCGCCTATTTCCGTGTTCATCACTTTGCCCGGCAGCTTGCCTCCCCCTTCCCGCTTCTGGCTGCCGTCGGCGCAAGGACGAAGCGCATCGAGATCGGCACGGCCGTCATCGATATGCGCTACGAGAACCCGCTTTACATGGCCGAAGACGCCGGTGCCGCCGACCTGATCTCCGGCTCACGCCTGCAGCTCGGTCTCAGCCGAGGATCGCCGGAACAGGTGATCGATGGCTGGCGATATTTCGGTTACCAGCCGCAGGACGGCGCGTCGGATGCGGATATGGGCCGCAGCCACGCCGAAGTGTTTCTCGAAGCACTGAAAGGCAACGGTTTCGCCCAACCCAACCCACGGCCGATGTTCCCGAACCCGCCAGGACTTTTGCGCCTCGAGCCCCATTCCGAAGGGTTGCGCGACCGCATCTGGTGGGGTTCCAGTTCGAACGCCACGGCCGTCTGGGCGGCAAAGCTCGGCATGAACCTGCAGAGTTCGACCCTGAAGGACGACGAGACCGGCGAGCCGTTCCACGTCCAGCAGGCAGCACAGATCCGCGCCTACCGGGAGGCGTGGAAGGAAGCGGGCCACACCCGCACGCCGAGGGTTTCCGTCAGCCGCAGCATCTTCGCCATCGTCGATGATCGCGACCGTGCCTATTTCGGCCGAAGCGGCAAGGAGCAGGATACGATCGGCTTCATCGATGAGAACACTCGGGCGATCTTCGGCCGGTCTTATGCGGCCGAGCCTAACGTGCTCATCAAGCAGCTCGCCGGGGATGAAGCCGTCGCCGAAGCCGATACGCTGCTGCTGACGGTGCCGAACCAGCTCGGCGTCGACTACAATGCGCACGTCATCGAGGCGATCCTGAAGCACGTGGCGCCCGCGCTCAGTTGGCGTTGAGCGACAAGACGCGTTCGTTCGCACCGGCGATCGAATTCGACTGGCATGAAGATATCCGCGTGCGCCGACCTACCGCATGTTTCCTTAAATCCAATTCGATTTCAGGATAAAGTTGCGGCCATTCAAAGTGCTGCAGTGACCTTTGCGCGTCCAATAAGACGCGCGGCGCTGTCGTCGGCGCACACGGGCTTCTCATGCCAAACTGACGTCGAGTGTTATCGGAACCGCACCAAGTGCCTTTGACACCGGGCATCCCGCTTTCGCCTTGTTTGCCAGCTCAGTGAATTTTGCCAGATCCGCGCCCGGCACACGGCCCTTCAACGCCAGGTGGATAGCCGTGATGGCAAAGCCATCGGCGACGGACTCAAGCGTGACCTTGGCGGTCGTCTCCATGCTGTCGGCCGTCAGGCCAGCCTCCCCAAGGATCAGTGACAACGCCATGGTAAAGCAACCGGCGTGAGCCGCACCGATGAGTTCCTCCGGGTTGGTACCCGCGACGCCTTCGAAGCGCGCTGCAAAACCATACGGATACTCCTTGAGCGCGCCGCTCTGCGTCGAAATCTGACCCTTACCGTCCTTGAGACCGCCGGCCCATTTCGCCGATCCTGTGCGATTGATCTGCATGCTCTTCTCCTCGAGGTGAAATCCACAGGCACCAGATAGAGCAGTGGCGTCGGATTGGTATGTGTGGATAGCTTACGCTGCTACCCGCCAGCGCCCGAATACACGGCTTGCGGCCCAGCAAACGGGCGCAACGTAACGGATTGCCGGTTTCGCCCCTCCGCCATGCACCGTGGCCAAGCGTTCAACCGGGAAAATTATTCCACCTATGATTGGTCCCGAGCCAAACGGTTGCTTATCCTCTGTCACAACCTTGACTAATTTGTCGCCGTTGCGGAAGTTTCCTCCCGAACGCTCTGCTCCATCAATCAATCGAGTGTGAATCGTGTCCCAAGCCACTATCAAATCCCCGCCGAAGCCGTTTTTCATGTCCTTCGGTTTCCAAGTTCTGGCAGCCATGGTCATTGGACTGCTGCTCGGCCTCATCGCCCGAAACATGGGCGTCGATGCGGCCGGCAACCCCAACTGGTTGACCGTGACGCTCCAGACGATCGGCTCCATCTTCGTGCAGCTTCTGCGCGCGTTGGTCCCGCCGCTCGTGTTCACGGCGATCGTTGCCTCCATTGCCAATCTGGCGACGCTTCAGAATGCAGCGAAGCTCGTCTGGCAAACCCTCCTCTGGTTCGCGATCACCTCGTTCATCGCTGTCATCATCGGCATCGCGCTCGGCCTCATCATCCAGCCAGGCGTCGGCTCGGCGGTGTCGCAGGAGGCTGCCAAGGCGCCGTCCTATGCCGGCTCATGGCTTGATTTCCTCAAGGGCCTGGTTCCCGGCAACATGCTGGGCCTGGAGGCAAGCACCAAGCTGACGGAAGGAAGTGCCAGTACGTCGTTGAATTTCAACGTGCTGCAGATCCTCGTTGTTTCCATCGCCTTTGGTGCCGCCGCGCTGAAAGCAGGCGAAGCGGCCAAGCCCTTCCTTGCCTTCAACCAGTCGCTTCTCGCGATCGTCCGCAAGATCCTCTGGTGGGTCATTCGCCTGACGCCGATCGGCACCATCGGCCTGCTCGGCCGCGCCGTGGCGCAATATGGCTGGGGAACGCTGGCGCAACTCGGCTGGTATGCAGCTGCTGTCTATATCGGCCTCGCCATCGTGCTCTTCGTCGTCTATCCCGCGCTGCTGATCGCGCATGGCCTGAAGCCATCGCGCTTCTTTGCCGGTGCATGGCCGGCAATCCAGCTCGCGTTCGTCTCGCGCTCCTCTGTCGGCACCCTGCCTGTCACCGAAACCGTGACGGAGAAGAGCCTCGGCGTGCCGCGCGAGTTTGCCGCCTTTGCCGTCCCGCTTGGCGCTACGACCAAGATGGATGGTTGCGCGGCGATCTACCCGGCAATCTCGGCGATTTTCATCGCGCAATTCTTTGGCGTACCGCTCGGGCTGCAGGAATATGTGCTGATCATCTTCGTTTCCGTGCTCG
The DNA here is from genome assembly GCF_001976035.1 of Ensifer sp. 1H6. NCBI lineage: Bacteria > Pseudomonadati > Pseudomonadota > Alphaproteobacteria > Hyphomicrobiales > Rhizobiaceae > Ensifer > Ensifer sp. 1H6. The sequence continues at coordinate 21,006 of NZ_MOAI01000027.1, forward strand.
GCTCGGCCGCGACTGCCGGCCTGACGGGGGCGACCGTCATGCTGACGCTCACCCTGTCGACGCTTGGCCTTCCGCTCGAAGGTGTCGGCCTGTTGCTTGCCATCGACCCGATCCTCGACATGGGCCGCACTGCCGTCAACGTCGCCGGACAGGCGTTGGTGCCAACGATCGTCTCCAAGCGCGAAGGCATTCTCGACGAGACCGTCTACAATGCCGGCAAGTCCATAGAGGATCCGGAACCGGCTGTAGGCCTCCAGACGGCCTGATTGGATTCACACCCAGAGGAAGCCGGCATCTCGCCGGCTTCTTGATTCTATTGCCTGGCTAAACCGCTCGGTGCCTCGGATCATTTGCGGCAGTCTCGTTCTCACATGAGTGCTGGTTCAAGCTTCCACCGGCACGGTTTGGCGCGCGCCAGCCAAACCGCCTGCATTATCCTGAGGTTGAGCAGCGCTTGTCGCACGACCGCGATGTTGCAGTTCGAGGAACCTGCGCACGCACCGGCTTCTAAGATGGCTGCAACGCCTCGCATCGATAGCGTCAGTGAAGCAGGACCGAAGGTCGGCTACCCCAAATCGTGGCAGATCATTCCGAACTCAAGACTGGCGGATTGCCGGTAATACTCGCGCTTCAATCAGCGCGTTTGAATTACTATCAGCAATACCGTAGAGTTGTTATCTGCCAGCGATTGGAATACTGAATGGCCGTGATTTCTGCCTTAACAGCACGTGACAAGCGGAGCTTGAATGCCGGTCATCTTCCAACGGATAAATGAAGACCACGCGTTGCGGGCGGCGGCCATCATCGTGAAGGCATATATCGGGCCGCCTTGGAACGAGGCGTGGACCTTGGAGAGAGCGACGGCACGGATGGGCGAGTTGTCGACCACTCCCGGTTGGCTCGGCGTCGGGGCATTGGAAAATGGCGCGTTGCTTGGCTTTGCGATCGGCCTCCCCCATACGTCGGCGGCCGGCAGGGGCCTGTACATTCCTGAAATCGCGGTTCTGCCTTCTCACCAGGGACGTGGCATCGGCAAGCAACTGCTAAGATTTCTTGAGGCTGAAGCCTTGAGTTCCGGCTTTTCGAGCGCGTGGCTTTTGTCGCAAAGTGAGGGCGCCACTGCCGAATACTATAAGGCGAGCGGCTACAATCAGGCTACGAAGCTCAGGATTTATTCAAAGCCGCTAAAGTGGAGTCCTGAGTCAGCGCGCTGATGATTTGTGATGTAACCGGCCCGTGCCTGAGTTCGCTTGGATGATTGCTAGGCATCCCCCGCGCTGCATACGCTCTGGCGCCAGCAGTCCAAACTCGGGGCGTACCAAGTCACGCCGAGGCTTCACACCAGCATTGCGCTGCACCTTGACCCCATGGCCGAGACAATCCACGCCTTCAGCCAGGCTTGTGCTGCCGTTTTTTAAGCCGGCGCCCTACCCTTCGTAGTGCCCCGACGACGCGGCGGCAGCCGACTTGACGACCAACGCCACGTCGGCCCCCTTGATCACGCTCACCCCGGCGGCACGTAGATCGGCAACCGTCTTCAGTCCCCCGGCCTTCGGTGAATCCAGCGGCTCGACGCTGCGAGCCTTCAGATCGACAATCCAAAGGCCGTCCTCACCTTCGATACCTATCACAACAACTTTGGCCATCCGTATTCCCCTCTCACTATGGATCTGCTCGGTCTAAAATCCTGCCCTCTTCAAGCCTTCTCTGTAGAGGTCCTTGTGCCATTGTTCCTTGCTGGGAACGGCGGCAAGCCACGTGTCCAGGTCGAAATTGGGGTTGGCTTCGCGCACCCGGCGAACAAAGACACGCGCTCTGTCCCTATGGCCCAACATCGCCCAGTTCGCGGCCGAGAGCCTGTCGGCCAGGCTCGGATCGGCCATACGTCCGATGTAATCCAGCGATGTCTCGAATTCACTCAACGCGTAGTTCGCACCTGCGGCGGTCCAGAGATAGGAGTCCGGGCTCAACGGATTGAGCTCAATCGCATGTTCGATCTTTTCCAACGCCTTGCCGGGAAGCGAGCAATGGACGAGTGTATCGGCATGGTCGGCAATGATATCGGCATAATGGGGACCAAGCGTCTCCGCGAGTTCCATTGCTTCCGCGCTTTCATCGAAAGCCCCCTGCAACAGCTTGGCCACGCCGAACTCGCGATAGCCGTCTGCCAGATTCCGGCGGGCCCCGATGGCACGCGTAGCAAACACCTCGGCCGCCTTCAGCAGTTCGAGGTCGCCACGTGCCGTCAGCAGCCATTCCTTTGAGTAGGTCCTGGCGATCGAACTCAGCGCCGGCGCAAAATCGGCGCTCGCATGGAGTGCGGTCTTCATCTCCTTGCGGGCGCGCCGCAGGTCCGGCAGCGTCAGCCGGTTCAGGTGCCGTCGTCCCACGAGATAGCTGTGGTACGCTGCCGGATTCAGCTCGCGATAAAGACGCGCCGCCTCATGCCGCTCGATCTCGCTTGAAACCGAAAGCGCGATGTTTCGTGCGATCACACGCCGGGTGGCGACGAGTTCCGGATGGCTCAGGCTGAACCTTTCCGCCCACACGACTTCATTATCGGGAAAGAAGATGAGCTGGACGAACAACGTCCCTTCGCTTGTCTGACTGCTGATCCGGCTGTCGAGGATGTAGTTCAGAGAAAATCGCTCAAAGAAATCAGCCTGGTCCTCAAGCTGGCGCCCGATCCGGACGGCAGAATGGTGGGCGATCACCTGAAGGCTGTTGAAGGCGCAAAACCCGATGGTGATGTCCTCGATCAGGGCGCTCGCGATGAAGCCAAAGTCCGGGCGCCCGACATAGTCGCTTGGAGGCAACAGCACCAGACGAGGGATTGCATGACGGTGCGTTTGTCCAGATCCAGTCTGAAAATCAGGTTCGGACATGCTGGCGGCACGAGCGTACGGCCGTGCGACCGGTCCAGGTCCGGCATCCCGGCTCGCCAAGGTGTTCACGAGATCGGCACCTCGTGCAAGCGCATCGCGTCGCCTCTCGAGAATTTTCCTGAGGTGGTCGACTTGCTCTTCGGCTTGAAAGATTTCGACAAGCAACTGCAACGTATCGGGATTCGGATCCGCGTATTCCGCCTCGATGAGCAATATCCCCGCATCCTTGAGAACGTCAGCCTCTTCCTCCGAACGCGGCGCGCGCGCCGCTTTTCGCAACAAAGCTTTGAGAAGGGTATTTTGGCGGTCTTTCTGTTCCGCGAGCCAGCCATAAAAAGCGCGGCTCTGACAGCCGACCGCCCCCAGGAATGACCTGTGCATCAGCGTTGCAAGGCTGCGGAGCTGGGGCAAGGGATCGGCTATTTCGCTATCGGTCGCCGGATCCATGTCCGATGACAACGACGCGCGATCCATATGGATCATGCTACTGGTAAAGGAGAGGAATTGCGCTCCAATTTCGTCCTGGCGGACCTTTATCCTGGAAATCAACTTGCGCATGTTCACGAGCGGAACGGCACTGTCTTCGTTGCCCCACAAGAATGCGGCCATCACCGTTCGGTGTTCGGCTCCATCTTTGGTCGTGAGCAAATAAGCGAGAAGTAACAAACCTTTCTCGGGATAGGCAATTTGCCTTCCCTCTGAATCGACGAGCCTCAAGCCCCCAAAGGTTTGCAGCAAGAAAGCCATTTGTACCTTTAAGCCGTTCCGCCAATATTGATTGGCATCCGCGTGCCGAAAAAAATTCAACAGCAGTATCTAAGCCCTTCGGCCACTAATCTAGGAAGCGATTGGACAAACGATTGCGCGACAGAGTTTGTCTTAATACCTCACGCAATTCAACCGGGAATTTACTGTGGGAGAAGGGAGTTTCCATAGCTTACCAGCACCAATGGGTAATCGACAGGCGGTCTATTCTACGTTCCACTCCAGGTTTTATTCCAATTTTTGACGCAACGACAGGGAATCGCGGCCGATGTCCCGCGGCGAAGGCCCTGATCGCTCTCTGCGTTCATCGAAAGCACCAATGCTGCAGCGGGGCTTGGCTGCTTGGCGCCACGGCTTGACCGAAGACCGCCAATGCACGCTCAGGGTGACTTGGCGCTCCGAGCCTATCGCGCTTGCGCAGTTACGGTTGTCATGCCGGCGGCATGTCCCTGTATCCGGGCACGCGTCAAGGCTCTCGGCACGACCTCAGGGTTGGACGGCGCTTATTCGATACCGGATGCAGCCGGCTCATCCGTTGGATCCGGTTCGGATTGCAACTCCTCCGCCGGCAAATCTCGTCTCAATGTCGCAATCTCTTGTCTGCCCCAGGCTTCGGCTCGATCCATCAGCGAGCGCATCTCGCTGTTGAGAGCATGCGAACGCATGACGTCGTCTGCATGGCTGGTATTGGTGCGCGGATCGTAAAAGCTACCGATGTCCGCACCGGCGGCGCGTCTGGCCTGCTCCAGCTGCGCTCGTAGCTCGGATAGCTCAGCTTTTGCCGCGAAATATCGTCTCATCACGTCGATGAGTTCGCGGTCGCGTGCCTTTGTCTTCATGGAAGCCTCCCTCAATACGCAGCCTGAGTGATCCCACAAGATGTCAAAATCTGGGTACTTCGCCCATGCGGGCGTGTTGCCTGTGGACGGATTGTCGCGGCGCCGGATTGGCAGCGGGTCACGAAGCATCATCGTGATTGGACTTCGCGCCCAACAAGAGTCACGCTTTCGGTAGGGTGAAATGGGCTGGCGCAGAGCATCTATCGTCTAAATGGAGGCAACAATGAAGCACCATACACGCGAGCAATTGCAGGTCTTTGCACAAATCGAACCGGAATGCCGGCCGCTGAGCATGTCTCGCAGGGAACGCCTCGAACGTTGGGCGGAGGTTCTCGAGCAGAGCCCGTCCCGACACTTGGCGACATTGTATGAAACCGAACACCAGTCCGCTGCCGTGCGCGATACATTGCGCAGCGACGGCTCGCCGATCTCCGTCGCGTTCGAAGATACCATGCTGCGTGCCGCAGGCATGGAAAACGACACCTATGGCGAAGCCCTCAGGTTCTTCGAGTTGCGCGACTGGCAGCTGCACGGCGTGATCTGCTACTGCCATTTCGGTGCAACGGTGAACGCGCAGACGGCCGCAGAACTCGTCAGGTCGATCTCGACTGGCGAACGCAGCGGCCTATTCGCCCGGCTGCGCGCGCTGTTCGTCGGCTGACGCGAGCCGCATTTCACCATGTTGTGAGATGCTGCGCGGCAGATGGTAGTTCGCCGATGTAGAGATGTTGGCGAGATTAAAAGCGCCGGGCCATGCCCCCGCTTGCTTCAAGTCTTCGTCACTCGATCTCGGCGTCGCCAGGCACCGAGGCCAGCAGGGATCGGATCACGTGAAGCCCGCGCTCCAGGTCCTTGAGCGGCGGAGCGGAGATCGCGACGCGCACCGCGTTTGGTGCACGCCCTGGGATGGCACTAAACACGCCCGCAGGCGTGATGGCGACGCCTTGTACAGCTGCCGCCGAAACGAACGCCCCGGCACTCCAGATCTCCGGCAGTTCGAGCCAGATATGAAAGGCGTTGCTTTCCGCCGACGGCGACACGTGGCCGAGAATGCGCGCCGTCAGCAACTGCCGATCGCGCCCATCCTTCCGCTTCAGCTCCGAAACATGGGCGGCTGTGCCGTCAGAGATCCAGGATAGCACCAGGTGCATTGATAGAGACGACGCCATCCAGCCCCCGGCACGCATCACCGCGGCAATGCGATCCTTGACCTGCGGCGGCGCGACGACAATGCCAACGCCAACGCCCGGACCAAGCCGCTTCTGCATGCTGTTGACGTAGACGACACGCTCCGGCGCATAGGCCGCAAGCGGTGCCGCGTCGGAAAGGAATGCAAAGGCAGCGTCCTCGATGCAGAGCAGCCCGGTCTCCTCGAGCGCCTCGGCGAGGGCAGTTCGTCGTGCGTGCGACATCGAAAAACCGAGCGGGTTATGGATAGTCGGCTGGATGTAGATCGCATCGAGCGGCTTCGCACGATGCACCCTGATAAGCGCCGCAACGTCGACGCCGTCACCGTCGATCTCAAGCGGCACGAGCTGCAAGCCGAGCCGAGCCGCCATGCGGATGACCGAGGGATAGGTCAACGGCTCGACGCCGATGCGATCGCCAGGCTTGCAGACAGCTGCCATGGCGCATGCAATCGCTTGGCGTCCTCCACCGGCAAGAAGGATGCCGTCAGGCCTCGGGGACCAATGATCGTGCACGAGATGGCGCGTGACGATCTCGCCGGCGCCCTTTGGCCCGAAGGGACCGAGAGCGTCCATGGCGTCAAAGAGTGTTGCCGGGTTGGCCATGTTCTTGAACGCCGGCGCCATCAGGGCCGCCTGCTGCAGGGAACCCGATGTCGCCAGTTGCAAATCGATCGGCGCGTCGGCGATCTCACTAATCCGCGCAGATTGCAGCCGGTCCGGCGTCCTGACGAAGGTCCCACGCCCGACTTCGCCGATAACCAGACCGCGGCGAACGAGTTCGGCATAAACACGGCTGGCGGTCGAGACCGCTATTCCTCTCTCATAGGCAAAGGTTCTTTGCGGCTGCAGCCGCGAACCGGGCGGCAGCTTTCCAGAGGCGATCTCGCTGGCGACAACGTCGGCGACGGCGCGGTAATCCAGCATCTCAAATGCTCCGAGGGCAATAAACCAATTGAACTCTTATGACATCGGTGCATTTGTAAAACAAATTGCAGCGCCGGATCAACGTCATGCCATTCTCCACCGTCCCGACAACTTCCCTGCCAACTCTACACGATGTCGAAGCGGCCGCCCGCCGTATCGGCAAATACTGCATCGAGACGCCCCTGCTGGAATCGCAATATCTCAACCAGAAACATGGTGGCCGGTTGCTGCTCAAGGCTGAAAGCCTGCAGGTCACGGGTTCGTTCAAGCTGCGTGGCGCGGTCAACAGGGTGGGGTCGCTGACCGACGACGAACGGCGGCGTGGCGTCGTCGCCCGGTCTTCCGGCAATCACGGCCTTGCGATTGCCTATTGCGCCGGCCTGATGGGCACATCAGCCGTGGTCGTCGTGCCGGAGACCGCACCGGCGGCAAAGGCCGAACGGATCGCGGCCTATGGAGCACGCGTCGTGAAGGTTCCGATGAAAGACCTCGCCGACGTGGCAGCTGAAATCACGCGTCGCGAGGATCGGGTGCTTATACCGCCGGCCGACGATTTCTGGGTGGTTGCCGGTGCCGGCACCGTCGCGCTTGAAATGGCGGAACAGGCCGCGAGGCTGAATGCCCAGATCGATGTATTGCTGACCTGCTGCTCCGGCGGCGGACTGACCGCCGGTTGCCTGCTGGGGTTGAGCAAGGCGTCTCCGTCCACCAAGGTTTATGGCGTCGAGGCCGTTGGGTTCGAGAAGATGGCGAAATCGCTCGCAGCCGGCAAACGCATCAACCTGGCACCAGGCGGCCATTCGATCTGCGACGCCATCAGCGGGCTCTACATGGCAGAGATTCCCTTCGAGATCATCAGACCTGATCTGGCCGGTACGCTTGCTGTCACGGATGACGAAGCAAAGGAGGCCATGCGCGTGGCCTTCAGCGAATTCGGCTTGGCTCTCGAGCCTGGAAGCGCTGTCGCGTTGGCGGCTGTGCTCGCCCGCAAGATACCGCTCGAGGGACGTACGTTTGCCGTCACGCTATCCGGCCGGAACGTCGATTTGGATCTTGCCGGCGCCATCCTGGCGAGTGGAGAGCCAACGGTCGGCAGGGCATGAACATGTTCAGCCACGTCACGGTTGGTTGCAGCGACCTTGATCGTGCCTCCGTCTTCTACGACGCCGTTCTCGCGCCTCTTGGTCTTGTCAGGCGAACAGTTGCTCCGGATGGCGGACCGGCTGCAGCGTGCTGGATCGCATCAGGTCAGGCATTGCCGCGCTTCTACGTCTATGAGCCGTTCGACAGGAAGCCTGCCAGTGTGGGAAACGGTAGCATGGTCGCATTTCTCGCGCCGACACCTGCGGCGGTCGACCAGGCCCATGCTGCCGGCCTTGCGGCCGGCGGTACGGACGAGGGCGTTCCCGGTCCGAGGCCGCACTATGGAGATGGCTACTACGGTGCATATCTGCGCGACCCCGACGGCAACAAGGTGCATGTCGTCTGTAGAGATGACCTTCTGCCCCTTTTACCGTAACGGTCCGAATGGCCGGCGCGTAAAGCGGGACGCAGCCTTATCGGCCTGCTCCGGCAACGATCGCCGCCGCTATCGTGGCATTAAACCCCACTTCTGCCAGCACCTCGGCCGTATGTTCACCAAGCGCCGGTGCCGGACGCCGGAAGCGTCCCGGTGTTTCGGACATGCGCGGCACGATGTTGTGCATGGGCAGCGCACCGTGCTCCGCATCATCCAGCGATACGATCACCTCGCGCTCGGCAAAATGTGCGTCCTCGGTGGCGTCGGCAATGTTGTAGATCGGCCCGACCGTTGCGCCACTGTCGCGCATGGTGGCAAGGGCTTCGTCATGCGAGCGCACGGCAAACCAGGCTCCGATGGCGTCATCGACCAGATCGCGATGCTTGAGGCGTTCGCTGTTGGAGCGGAAGCGCGGATCATCGTTCATGTCGGCCCGGCCGATGATCTCGAATATCCGCCGGGCGACCGCCGGCGTCGAACCGGAGAGCGCGACGTATTTGCCATCGGCGCAGCGGTAGACGTTGCGCGGGCATGCGGTGTTCGAGGCGCTGCCGATGCGTTCCTTGACCGTGCCGTTGAGCGCGTAGATGCCGGCCTCGGGGCCAAGCACGGAAAAGATCGGCTCCAGCAGCGACAGGTCGATGACCTGCCCGCGCGCTCTGCCCTTTTCGCGCGCAAAGAGCGCCGTCATCGTCGCCGACATGCCGTAGACACCGGCGATCATGTCGGCGAGCGCGAGCGGCGGCAGCACAGGTTCGCGGTCGGGAAAACCGGTGCGGTAGGCATAGCCGCTCATGCCTTCGACGATGGTGCCGAAGCCGGGAAATTCCGCATAGGGGCCTGTCTGCCCGAAACCGGATATGCGCACGACGACGAGATCGGGATTGCGCGCGAGCAGCGCCTCCGGGCCAAAGCCCATCTGTTCGAGCGTTCCCGGGCGAAAATTCTCGATGAAGACGTCGGCGCTCGCAACCAGCGCCCAGAGTGCCTCGCGGTCGGCCGTTTCGCGCAAATTCAGGACGACAGAGCGCTTGTTGCGCCCATAGGTCTTCCAGAACAGCGACAGGCCTTCGTCTTTCCATTCGCGCAGCGGATCACCGGCCGGCGGTTCGATCTTGATCACGTCGGCGCCGAAATCGGCAAGCTGCAGCGACAACATGTTGCCGGCGACGAGACGCGAAAGGTCGAGAACCTTGACCCCTTCGAGAGGCCCCTCGGCGTTCGGATCCCAGTGTTTCCTGGCAAATTCGCTCATTGGATGCGCCCGCCGGTCTTGTCGTCGAACAATAGGATATTGGCGGTGTCGAAACCGATCGTCACGTTCGCGCCCGATTGCAGTAATGCGCTTTCGCCGAGAACCACGGTGATATCCGTGGTCTCGAGTCGCAGCATGACCTCCTGTGCCTCCCCGGTCGGCTCGACCAGCACAACCTCGGCGGCGATGCCGTTGTCGGCAAGCTGGATGTGTTGCGGGCGGATGCCGTAGACGACCTTGCGCCCCTGTGCGAGCCCATGGCCCGAAGGCAGCGGCAGGCGGGCGTCGTCGGCAAGCCGTAGCATCTGGCCGTCGACCTCGCCACGCAAGAGGTTGATCTCAGGCGAGCCGATGAAGCTGGCAACGAACAGGTTCTGCGGGTTTTTGTAAAGCTCCAGCGGCGGCCCCATCTGCTCGATCTTGCCGCCGTTCAGAACGACGATCTTGTCGGCCATGGTCATGGCTTCCGTCTGGTCGTGGGTGACGTAGATCGTGGTCTTGCCCAGGCGCTGATGCAGCTTCTTGATCTCGCCGCGCATCTTAACCCGGAGCTTGGCGTCGAGGTTGGAAAGCGGCTCGTCGAAGAGAAATGCACGCGGATCGCGCACGATGGCGCGCCCCATGGCCACACGCTGACGCTGACCGCCCGACAGTTCGCGCGGAAGCCGTTCGAGCAGGTGTTCGAGCCCGAGGATGTCGGCGGCTTCGTTGACGCGGCGACTGATCTCGCTCTTCGAAACACCGGCAAGCTTCAGCGCGAAGCTCATGTTGTCTGCTACCTTCATGTGCGGATAGAGCGCATAGCTCTGGAACACCATGGCAAGGTCGCGCTCCTTGGCCGGCATGTCGTTGACGATGCGTCCGCCGATGGTGATTTCGCCGGCGCTGATGTCTTCCAGCCCGGCGATCATCCGCAGCAGCGTCGACTTTCCGCAACCGGACGGGCCGACTAGGACCACGAATTCGCCGCTGCCCATGTCCAGCGAAATATTATCGAGCACCGACAGGCTGCCGTAACTCTTGCCCACATTCCGCAGTTCGATCTCGGACATGGTCTCTCCTCCCACTTGATACGCCGACGCGGTTCTTGGCCCGCCGGCCCGTTGGACCGGCAGGCAGGATCAAACCCGCTCAGGCGGACTCGATAATCTCGAACGTTCCGACGCTCATGCGACCGAGCGCGCCGAGGCGAAGGCCGGCCATGCCATAGGCAAACTGGTCATCGCTCGCCTCGATCAACGGCTTGCCGTCGATGGCAAAGGACAGCGCATCGCCCTTTACCGAAAACGCGAAACCGTAGCTCTTGCCGAGCTCACGCTTGAACGGGGCGCGCGCGAGAACGGTGGTGCCGAAATCCTCCTTGAGGATGACGACGTCGTCGCCGTCGAAGCCTGCGGCATAGAACCGGCTGGTGCCCTGCACGCGGGCCGTCACCAGTTGCGACGGCCCGGTAAGCGGCTTGATATCCGCCAGGACCTCGACGTCGCGGGCGTAGTAATGGCCCGTCCACATATCGGCATCGCTGGCCGTATGGGCGTGAATGCGGCCGTCCTGCAGCGTCCAGTGACCACGGTTCCAGGTAAAGCGCGAGATCGCACCCCACTCCTGCACTTCGGTCTTGGGGTCGATGACAGTCTTGCCAGCACCCTCGATCTTGAAATCGGCGAGGAACAGGCGGCCGAGGAATTTCAGACGACCGAAGTACTCGACCTGAATGCCGATCTCGTCGATCGCTTCGGCGCCTTCCGGCACGGTGAATGCGTAGTCCTGCCAGCCTTCGTGGTTGGGAACGTGCCACGCACCGGTCTCTTCGATCGCGCCTGACATCGCGCGGCGGATATAGGGCGCGACGCGCAGGTTGCCGTCACCGTTCCACGGATCGAGCCATAGCTTGAACGACACTTTCTGGCCGGCATCGACCAGCGGCGAGAACATCGGACGATAGCGCTCGTCGTCGAAATCGGACCGGCGATAGAACGGCTTCCAGAAGATACGTCCACCCTGGCCGCGCTCGAGCCGGTCAAGCTGGATCTCGAGCGAGCCGCGCGAGCCTTCGGCCTGCCTTTCGGCCGAGCCCTTGAGGCTGATCTGGTTGAAGCCCTCGGTGCGGAAACCATGGGTCGAGCCCGGCAGATCGAAGTCGAAGCGGACGCCACGGCGGGTAAAGTCCTCGAACCAAAGGGCCGGCACATCGTCTTCGCGCAGTTGCAGCGCCAGCACGGTCAGTTCCCGGGCAAAAGACGGAATATCGACGATGTTGATCGAGCCGACGACGCCCGAGGCGACGATGAAGTCGTTGATTGGCTTGCGGTACTTGTGCCAGTTCGGCTGAAGCCCCTGGAACGTGCCTACGATGGCACCGGCATTGCCGGCGTTGCAGTCGGTATCCCAGCCGGCCATGGTCGCGATCTCGGCGGTGCGCGGCAGATCGCCTTCGCCATAAAGGATCGCCATGACAGTGACACCGGCGTTCGGGATGATGTGGCAGACGCCGGGATAGCGGTCATAGCCCCATTCGGCCGTCAGCATGTCACGGCAGGCGCGCCAGTTGCCGGGGCTGGCCTTGTGGAAGTCGATCACGGCCTGCGCAACGCGGGCATAGGTCGATTTTGCGTCAATGGTCGCCATGGCAGCGTCGATCACCTCGGCGATCGACGTCGCCTCGAATGCCTTGGCGATTGCGGCAGCGCAGAAGCGGGCGCCATTCAGGCCGTCGCCGTCATGGGCGACGCTTGCCGCACGGGCCGAAGCGTCAGCCGCCTTCTGCGGCTCGCCCGGATGCACCCAGCCCCAGCTGTCGATGAAGATCTGGCCGCCGATCTGTTCGGCAACGGTTGCGCCGTTCTGGGCGATCGATCCGGACTGCGGCGCGGGGATGCCGGCGCGCAGGTTGCGGTAGGCGGTGTGTTCGGTCGAGACGCCGAAACCGCCCCACCAGTACATGCCATGCTCTTCGGCGGCATAGTTCACCCAGGTCTTGCCGACATCGGCCGCACTGGCCTTGAGGCCATAGTCGCGCAGAGCACGGATGAAGTAGACCGGGCCGTTGGTGTCGTCATCGGCGGCAAAATTCTTGAAATCGCGCAGGTACTGGGTAACTTCGCCATAGGTCTTCTGGACGCGCTCATAGCTCCAGATCGTCGGTTCGACCGGCGCACCAAGGCGAACGCCAATGGCCTTGCCGATGAAACCGGCATAGATCTTCTCGTAAATCGTCTCTTTGCTGAGCTTGGGCATCATGCGTCTTTCGTTATCAATCAGAATGTGAGGGCAGCGCGGAAGCTGGTCCGCCGGTCGGCTACCGCCTGGTCGGCGGCCTGGATGATGGTCGCCGTTTCGGAGAACCGATCGGCGGAGGCGGTGAGGTCCAGCTTGTTGACATCGTCGAGCAGGGCGTGGTCGGCGGCATCGATGACGCCTTCGCCATGCATCGCGCCAAGAATCGCGCCGGCCATGACGCCGATCGAGTCGGTATCGCGGCCGGAATTGATGCCATCCTCGATCGACCGGCGGAAATCGCCGTCGTTGAACAGGCAGAATCCAAGTGCCAAAGGCAGTTCCTCGATCGAGCCGAGGCGGCTTGGCTGATAGGCGGCAGTCAGCCGCCCTGCCTTGGCGGGCGTGTGGTTGACGTCGTCGCCCATGGGAGAATAGGGCGCGATGGCCGCATGAAACGCGGCAACGACGGTCTGATAGTCCGCACCCTGCGCCTTGAGCTTGCGGGCAACTTCGGCGATGTCAGCAATGGCGTTGCGCGTGCCGTCCTTGGCCAGTGCCAGAACCGCTTCGATCACGCCTTCGATATCCGTTCCCGGGATGAAGGCCGCGGCGACTGCGGCGGCAAACGCGCCGGCAGCTTCAAGCCCGAAGCTTTCCTGGTGGCCGGAGGCGAATGCGATCGCCTCGTCATAGGCGGCCTTCGGATCGCAGGCATTGACGACGCCGATCGGCGCCACATACATCGCCGCGCCGCAATTGACCATGTTGCCGATGCCACCTTGGCGCGGATCGCACGAGGTAAGCTGGTGGCGCTGGAATATCCACTTCTCGGGATAGAACAGCCGCTCGATCAGCATCGCTTCGCGCTGCAGTTCCGGCACGTAGCGCGGCACCCAGGCGATCTGCTTGACCATGCCGTCGGCCATGTCCCAGGCATCGAGATGCCTGCGGACCTCGCCATAGATATCCATCAGGCAGAGCGTCATCAGCGTGTCGTCGGTGACGATGCCGTTGCCGCGCACCCGGCCGTTGCGGGCCGTGGCATCCAGCGACATCTTGTGCCACTCGGTGTTAAGCGACGTCACCCGCCCATACCTGGCCGCGATCTCCGCGGCCGGCAGCTTTTCAACCGGCGCCCCCATGGCGTCGCCGAGCGCGACGCCATGGATGAGCGCGCGGACCCTCCCCTTCAGGGAGAGCCCTTGAACGCTACTTTTCTGCATCTAGAACTGTCCTTGCATACTCGTTGAGACGTTTTCCCCCTGCCGCTTCCCACTCCGCGACATACTGGTCCCACTGATCCATCTTGGCGGCGCCGGAGATGAACTTGTAGACCCAGGACCGATAGACGTTTTCGGTCGCGTCGAGATCGGCCGCGTAGTCCGCCGGCCACACGAAGGTGTTGTCCGGCTTGAAGTCCTTCTGGATCGTCGCCAGCGACTGCTGCGCCGCTTCGGACTGCCAAACGACGGGTGGGGTCCAGTTGGCCGCAACCATGAAACGGGCGTACCATGTCGCGATCTTGTCGGTGACTTTGTAGCTGTCGCCGTCCTTGGTGTATTCCTGACCCTCGAAGCCGAGGCGATCGAACATCTGGCCTTCGGGGCTCGCCATGAAGTCGAGCAGCTTCATCACTTCGGCCTTGTGCTCGGAGATGGCGGAAATCGCCAGCCCGCGCGATTCCTTGGAGACGTCGACCGCTGCAAGGCCCTGCCCGCCCGGTCCCTTCGGTGGCGCCAGAAGCACCAGTTCGGTACCCGGATGGACCTGGCGCATCTTGCCGCCATAGATGTCGATGACTTCGCCGGAGGAGCCGAAGATCACGCCCGCCCGGCCGGTGTAGAACTTGTCTTCCTTCACGTCGAACTTGGTGGTGATGTATTCGGGATCGTAGAGGCCCTGCTCGCGCAGCGAGGCGTAGAAGGCGATCTTATCCTTCTCTTGGGAGGTGATGCGCGACTGCACCCACTCACCGCCTGCGTTCTTCATCCAGGTTCCGGTGATGCCGAAGGCCTGGTTGAAGATCGAATCGAGCTCGTTGGTGTTGTCGGCCGTGGTCACGCCGTAGCTGTCGGCGACGCCATTGCCGTCGAGATCACCGTCCTTGATGGCCTTGAACAAAGTCACATAGTCTTCGACGGTTTCGGGCGCCTTGAGGCCGGTCTTTTCCAGCCAGTCCTTGCGGATCACCGGCTGGGGTCCGCGTACCGGATAGACGTAGAGCAGGTAGGGATAGTTCTTGAGGCGCTCGACATTGTGCGGCCACAGCGCGTCCTTCAGGTACTTGGTGTCGGCCAACATCGGGCCGAGGTCTTCAAGCACGCCCTGCTCGACCATCTTGGCGTCGCCACCCTGAAAATAGATCAGGTCGGGGATATCGCCCGAAAGCAGCATGACCGACAGCTTGTCGGCATAGCCGGAAGACGGCAGGTCGACGAGTTCGATGTCGAGATCGGTGCCCTGCGCCCGGAGCGCTTCCTCAATACGCTGCAGGTGCTTGACGTCGTCTGGGTTGGATGGGGTGAAGTCCTTGGACACAACCCGGATCTTGACCGGTTCGGCCATTGTCGGGGCGGCAGCACCAAGGCTGAGCGCCAGGGCTGTCGATGCCAGCAGGACCATTTTTCTAAGCATTTCGTCTCCTCCGTTTAGATAGGCTTCTTTGTCGTGTCTCGTGTCGTCGTCACCCCTTGAGCGCGCCGCTCATGGTTCCCTTGGTGAAGAATTTCAGGATCAGCGGGTAGATCGCCAGGATCGGCACGATGGTCAGAAGGATCATGCCGGCCTTGAGCGACCTCAGATCGATCTGGCTCGCGCCGGTATTGTTGCTGGCGTTGTTGGCGCCGACGATCGCGACCTTGTCACCGTCGATGACAAACTGGCGCAGCACCACCTGCAACGGCCACTTGCCCTGATCGTTCAGATAGATCATCGCGCGGAAGAACTCGTTCCAGTGAAAGACGAGATAAAACAGCGAGATGGTCGCGAGCGCCGGCTTGGCGAGCGGAAGGACCAGATGCCAGAACACCTGGAAAGGGTTGGCGCCATCGAGTTCGGCGGCTTCCAGCAGCTCCTTTGGGATTTCCTCGAAGAAGCGGATGAGGATGATCAGGTACCAGGCGTTGACCGCCTTGAAGAGGATCACCGACCAGTAGCTGTCGAGAAGGCCGAGGCGCTTGTTGACGAAGTAGTCCGGAATGATGCCGGGCTCGAACACGATGGTGACGAGAACGAGGATGAACAGCGCCTTGCGGCCAGGCAGGCCGGGCCGCGAAAGGCCCCAGGCCATCAGTGCGGTGCCGACGACGCCGATCACGGTGCTGACGGCGGTAATGAAGATCGAGTTGAAGATGCCGCGTTGCACATTGGGGTGCTGCAGGAGAACGCTCCAGACCTCGAAGGAGAAGCCCCTGGGTATGATGGTCAGCCCGCTCATGCCCGGCACCTTTGCCGGCTCCGACAGCGAGACGGCGAGCAGGTTGAGGATCGGCTGGACCGTGACGACGACGAGCAACAGCAGCGTCGAAACGATGATCGCATATTCGATGCGTTCGATCGGGGTCTTGCGTGACAGGGCCATTACCAGACTCCCTTCCCGGTCAGGCGTTTGGAAACGAAGTGGGCAATCACGATCATCATCGTGCCGAGCACGGCCTTGAACAGGCCGGCGGCCGTTGCCAAAGAGTATTCGCCGGTCTGCAAACCGATGCGGTAGACATAGGTGTCGACGATATCGATCTTGCTGCGCACTACGTCGTTGGAGAGGTTGATCACCTGGTTGAGGTCGGCGTTGAGGAACATGCCGGCGTTGAGGATGAACAGCGTCGCGATCGTCGGCACGATGCCCGGCAGGGTGACATGCCTGATCTTCTGCCAGCGGTTGGCGCCGTCGATCTCGGCTGCGTCATAGAGCTGCTGGTCGATAGCGATAATGGCGGCGAGATAGAGCAGGCTGTCCCAACCGGCCGAACGCCAGATTTCCGTGAAGACGAGTACCCAGCGGATAGCGCCGGTATCGGTCATGAACGAGCGGGGCGCCATGCCGGCCATGCCCATGAGATTGTTGACGGCACCGTCGGTCGGCGACAGCGCCGCGATGAAGATGCCGGCGATCACCACCCAGGACAGGAAATGCGGCAGGTAGATCGCCGACTGGATGAACTTGCGCAGCGACCCGCCGCGAACCTCGTTCAGGAGCAGCGCGACGATGATCGGCACCGGCAGGAAGAATACCATCTTCATCGCGGAGATGATCAGCGTGTTGGCGAGCACCTGCCAGAACACCGGTGAGGAGAACAGCACCTGGAAATGCTTGATGCCCACCCAGATGTTGGGCGGCACGATCCGGACCTGTTCGAAGGCGATGCGCGCCTCCCAGATGGGCAGGTAATGGAAGACGAGGAAGAACAGGATGCCCGGCGCCATCATGACGTAATAGGGCCACCAGCGCCGCCAGCCGTCGGCGGCGAGCGCAACGCGTCCCGTCTTGCGGCGTGCGCTTGATTTGGGAACGTTCCCAAACTTAGGCGAGATCACCACCTCGTCACGATTGGTCATTCCTACCCCCTCCCGGAGCTTGCTGCGCGTCTGGGCTGGTCAAGCGACAGATCGGCCAACGAGCCGCGCTCGATCAGCCGGCATGGCATGAACACCCGGCCATGCTCGGGACGGCCGGCGATTTCATCGAACAGGCAGTCGACGGCGCGCACGCCGATCTCACGCCCGGGCTTGGCAACCGTCGTCAGTCCCGGCCAGGAAAATGCGCCTGCGGGAATGCCGTCGAAACCGAGGATCGAGACATCCTCCGGGCAGCGAAGCCCGGCTTCGCGGACTGCGACCATGGCGCCAAGCGCCATCAGATCGTTGGCGGCGAAGACCGCGAGATGGCCGACCCGGTCGCGTTGCAGCAACCGCATCATCGCCGTGCGCCCGCCTTCGACGGTATATTCACCGTCTTCCATTGGAAGTGCTGTCGGGTCGATGTCGCGGTCGACGCAATGCTCGTGGAAAGTCCGCAGAAACCGGGCCCGCGCGATACGCGACTTCGGCCCCAGGATCAGCGCCGGCGCATGATGCCCCTTGGAAACCAGATGGTCCATGCCGAGCCGTACCGCCTGGGCGATATCGGAACCGACACTGGAGGTCGCCGGAAAACGCTCGGCACTCGAGCCGATCAGCACGAAGGGCAGTCCGAACCTGTCGAGATCGTCGAAATTGTCGGCGACCGGATTGATAATCGCGCCATCGACCCGTGCCTGCCGCAGGGCCCGGAGGTGGCTGGCTTCGCGGCTGTGATCCCAATCGGAAGAAAACACCAGCAGCGAGGCCCCGTTTTCGACCGCGCGATCCTGCGCACCGCGCGCCACCTCGGCCCAGAACGGGTTGGTAATGTCAGGGATGACGAGACCAAGCAAACCGGTGCGGCCGGACCGCATGCCGACGGCGAGATCGTTGCGCTCATAGCCGACGGCACGGGCCGCATCGAGAACCCGCTCGCGCGCCTCGTCCGTGACATTGGACGCGCCGGAGAGTGCCCGGCCGGCGGTGCTCTTGGACACCCCCGCCTTGCGCGCGACGTCAATGATCGTCGGCCGCCTCCGCTGCATCAAACACGCCCTCCCATGGCATGAACTCATGGGAACGTTACCACGGAGATTTCGAGTCCGCAAGTCCACCCCTTCGGATGCGGCTTTGCCAGCGGTCGAACACAGAAAAAGAAAAAGGCCACCGTTCAGACGGCGGCCTCAAATTGAGAGGTGTATAACCTCCAGAGGGAACATCGCTATCGCAGCCGGGAGGATGGCTGCACGTCAAGCGACCCTGATAATGTGACAGCTCGGGCGCCGGTTCTCAATCAATGCAAAACCAGAACGGAAGCCAGAGCGGGATCGCTCTTCCAATATTCGCACGGCGGCCGCGATTTTGTTCCATCTCGTGAGGCTCCCGTCTCACCTTCAGATCCGAGCACGGCCAAACCAGCGTCCACCGTATTTCCGTTCAATTCGGCCGCTGCGCCGCAGTCAGCAACCTTGCTGGGCTGAGACCGGACGGGGGCGGCTGGCACCATTGGGCGGAAGGGCATGGGGAAAGTGCGGCGGTTCCGCACATCCGGCGCATCGCCTTGACATACGCGCCGTCGCAATTACGATAGTGGCATGCTGATCGTGACTTCATATGCCCTTCGAGAACCCGCTCGCCTGAAAACGGGATCGTAACCCGGCCGCGGCTTTTGTCGTACGCGACCGGGGTATGTCACTCCATCCCAGCTATCTCTCTTTTGGCTGAGACGATGAAATCGATCGCCGGCTCGTGCCGCCTTGAGCGGACTTCCTGATAGCGAGCAGGCCCTTAGTTCTCGACAGCGTATATGAAAAACATCCCGCAAATTGACAGCTGGCACTCGGGCCTGTTCACCGAGCTCGAAATCGTCACCGCATTCGGCGAAAGTCGGGCAGCGCTCGGCGAACTTTTCGATTGCGACATGCTGAGGGGCGCGCGACGCCCGGCCGACGCAGGCGATCCGGAGTGCTTCGACCTGTCGGCAACGGCGCGTGTCAGCCTTGCCATCCTCCACGCCCTCTGGCGCGCCGCTGGTCTGCCGCTTTGCGTAGCCGAGCAAGCGCTTTCGAACTGGCCGCAAATCGCGGTCTCGGTCGCACGTATTGTCGACTTCGAGCGCGAAGCTTGGGAGGACAGATGCGCAAGCCGCGAACCGGCATCCGCCGCAGATCCCTTCCAGTTCTTCGGGCCGTTTGCCGAAGAGCCTCTGCCCGTCGGCAGGATCGACGAATATATCGACGTGATCGACGGACGATATCTGCTGTGGCGCAAACCGAAGGACGATCCGCACAGGATCGGGACGGCGATCCACGCCAGCCAGGAACGCCTTCTTCTCGACCCGCAGGATGCGGCCGCTCAAGCCGACTTTCTTGAGGCCGCGGCCTTTCTCCGGCGACCCGCCGAGCAAGAGCTGATCTGGTTGGGCTCGACGGGAGACGAAGTGTTCCAACCGACGTCGGCGGCAAGCGGTTCTCACGCTCCCGAGCGCTTGCCCACCTCCATCCTGTTGGGCGACGCAGGCAGGGCGGCGACATTGGCCACGAATTATCGCTCGAAGCGCTCGGTCAATATCTCGCTTGCCGCCCGCGCCATGAAACGACGGGCACTCGGGCTGCACATCAGATAGCCCTACTCCTTTCACCGACACCGCGAGCTTTTGAAGACACAAGGCACATCATGATCCAGACCCCCTATTACTTGATCGACAAGGCGAAGCTGCTTCGAAACATGGAGAAGATCGCTTACGTGCGCGACAAATCGGGGGCCAAGGCGCTCCTCGCGCTCAAGTGTTTCGCCACCTGGTCGGTCTTCGATCTGATGCGCGAATACATGGATGGCACGACCTCTTCGTCGCTCTATGAGGTGCGGCTCGGGCGCGAGAAATTCGGCGGCGAAACCCATGCCTACAGCGTCGCCTATGGCGACAACGAAATCGAAGAGGTGATCGGCCATGCCGACAAGATCATCTTCAACTCGATCGGCCAGCTGGACCGTTTCGCGGACAAGGCATCCGGCATCGCCCGCGGCCTGCGCCTCAATCCGGGAATGAGCTCATCCAGTTTCGACCTTGCCGATCCCGCCCGCCCCTTCAGCCGGCTCGGCGAATGGGATGCGGCCAAGGTCGAGGCCGTCATGGACCGCATCAGCGGCTTCATGATCCACAACAACTGCGAGAACAAGGACTTCGGCCTGTTCGACCGGATGCTGTCGGAGATCGAGGAAAAGTTCGGCGCGCTACTTTCCCGCGCCGAGTGGATCAGCCTAGGCGGCGGTATTCACTTCACCGGCGACGACTATCCGGTCGATGCCTTCTGCGAGCGCCTGAAGGCCTTTTCCGGCCGCCATGGCGTCCAGATCTATCTCGAGCCCGGAGAAGCGTCGATCACCCGGAGCACGACGCTCGAGACCACCGTTCTCGACACACTCAACAACGGCAAGGATCTCGCCGTCGTCGACAGCTCGATCGAGGCGCATATGCTGGACCTCTTGATCTACCGCGAAAGCGCAAAGGTCGAGCCCAATGCTGGCCCACACAGCGTCATGATCTGCGGCAAATCCTGCCTTGCCGGCGATATCTTCGGCGAGTTCCGCTTTCCCGAGCCATTGAAGGTCGGCGACCGCGTCTCGTTCCAGGATGCGGCCGGCTACACCATGGTCAAGAAGAACTGGTTCAACGGCGTCGGCATGCCATCGATCGCCATCCGAGACCTTGACGGCAGCGTCAGGCTCGTCCGCGAATTCACCTTCGCCGACTACGAACAAAGCCTCTCCTAAAGCATCCCGCCTGCAAGTGGCATCACTTAAGGCGGACATGATGCTTTGGAATCAAACACCTAGAGCGTCCAGGATGCGTTCGTCCGAACGCACGGCGCTCTAGGCTCGTCATATCCCCAAAGGAAAAGGAGACATCCCCCGAAATGAAAAAGAACGTTCTCATCATCGGCGCCGGTGGCGTGGCTCAGGTCGTGGCGCACAAATGCGCACAGAACTGCGATGTACTGGGAGACATCCATATCGCATCCAGGACGGTCGAAAAGTGCCGCGCGATCGTCGACTCGGTCCGCGAGAAAAAGAGCCTGAAAACCGAAGTGACGCTCGAGGCGCATGCGCTCGACGCCATGGATGTCGAGGCGACAAAGGCGCTGATCGAAAAGACCAGGGCCGACATCGTCATCAATGTCGGCTCCGCCTTCGTCAACATGTCGGTGCTGCGTGCCTGCATGGATACGGGTGCTGCCTACATGGACACCGCGATCCACGAAGATCCAAAGAAGATCTGCGAGACGCCGCCGTGGTACGGAAACTACGAATGGAAGCGCGCGCAGGAATGCAAGGAAAGGGGCGTCACCGCCATCCTCGGCGTCGGCTTCGACCCGGGCGTGGTCAACGCCTATGCGCGCCTCGCCAAGGATGAGTATTTCGACAAGGTCACCGCCGTCGATATCGTCGACATCAATGCCGGCAGCCACGGCAAATATTTCGCCACCAACTTCGATCCGGAGATCAACTTCCGCGAATTCACCGGCGTCGTCTATTCCTGGCAGAACGGCCAGTGGCAGACCAATTCGATGTTCGAGGTCGGCAAGGAATACGACCTGCCGGTGGTCGGCAAATGCAAGGCCTACATGACCGGCCATGACGAGGTTCATTCGCTGGCAAAGCATATGGACGGCGCCGACGTCCGCTTCTGGATGGGCTTTGGCGATCACTACATCAACGTCTTTACCGTCCTGAAGAACCTCGGCCTCCTGTCGGAACAGCCGGTAAAGACGGCCGAAGGCCTCGAGGTCGTGCCGTTGAAGGTGGTCAAGGCGGTGCTGCCGGATCCGTCGTCGCTGGCTCCGAACTATCAGGGCAAGACCTGCATTGGCGATTTCGTCAAGGGCCTCAAGGACGGGCAGGAACGCGAAGTCTTCATCTACAACGTCGCCGACCACAAGGACGCTTTCGAAGAAGTCGGATCGCAGGGCATCTCCTACACCGCCGGCGTACCGCCGGTCGCCGCCGCCATGCTGATCGCCTCGGGCGAGTGGGACGTGAAGCAGATGGTCAACGTCGAAGAACTGCCGCCGCGCCCGTTCCTCGACATCCTCAACCGGATCGGACTTCCCACCCGCATCAAGGATGCGGACGGCGACCGCGCATTGACGTTCTCCTGAAACAATAAGCCGAACCATCTCCGGTCGGTCGTCATTTAGGGCGGCTGGCTGGTACATGGACGAAGCCCAGTCATCGCCAGGTGATTGGGCTTCCAACGTTTCTAACGATTTCTCGGCGCGGCACGTCGATGAATCGACCCGGCTAGCGAAACGCTTCGTTAACGCGATTCACTTAGCTGCCCGTACCCCGGCGTCTCGCCGGCCAACCACGTATGAGTTCCAACTGACATGCCCCCATTGACTGCCCCGGTTCACAGTTTTCATCAAAAGATTGCATCGTTTTGCGAGCTCCGGCTTGCCCGCGCCCTTCCCAAGCACGACTACGACAACCTCCGTCACTACATGCTTGATTTCGTCACCCGGCGGGCAATGCCGCCGCAGAGCGGCAACAAGCTCGACTGGAAGGAAATCGGCCTTGCCTGCGATCTCGACGACGACAGCCTGCGGATCACCAAGCGCCTGGCCAAGCACGGCTTCGAGGCCATCATTCGCTGGCTGAAGGGGCCGAGCGCCAGCAAGCCCGACAGAAAGGCGCCGGCCGCCCAGGGCTGGGTCAAGGCGCCTGCGGCACCGGCGCGCAGGATCGGCTTGGAGCAACGGCGTTTCGCCACCACGCGGTAATTTTCCGCCCATGGCGTCCCCGAAATCGCTTTTGATTCAGGCCGGGACGCTGCAGACTTCAGCGCTGTAGCTTTTAGAATCATTACATAACAGCAGCGGGCAGGGCCTCCACGATCAGTCTCGCCCGCAGCACTCAGGATGCCGACAGCTCGATCTTCGGCCAGGTCTTTTGGACCGATGGGTCGGTCTCGATCGCTACCGAATGCCGCTCGCGGAAGGCGGCAGCAAGGGTTTGCAGGGCCTTGCGGGATCGCGCGTCGGTCAGGGTCGAATGCAGAACGATCTCCGAGGACGGAAGCGGCGGCAGGCCAAACTGTTTGCTGACTTCGATCGTGTCGGAGGGCGCAAGGCGACAGGAGAATGGGCCGACGGCGAGCCCCGCCGAGACTGCAGCGTTGACAGCGGTCGACACGCCGACGAACACCTCCACCCAGGGAACGCCGGCCGCGTCGAGCGCGCGCGTGGCGATGTCGCGCACGCCGCAGAGCGGCGCCAGCGCTGCCAGTCGCAGCGGCTCACCCGGCCCGCGCTTGAAGCCGGGTGAGGCGAACCAGCCGAAATGTTCCGGCCCAAGCGTCTCGCCATCGCGCCGGTCTTCGTCGCGCCGGATGATGACGGCATCGAGCTCTCCGCGGTCGAACGCGCCAAGCAGGTTTCGCGATGTCTCGAGCCTGACCTCGATGCACAGGCCGGGGTCATGGGCATAGAGCCGCGCCAGCAATGTCGGCACTTCCGGGCCGGCGACGTGGGCAGCAATGCCGAGGCCGAAGCGGCGACGTGTCGACGACAGCCCTGCCAGCGCGCGCTCATGGGCGGCGAGGAATTCGCGCGCGCCCTCGATGAAGACAGCGCCCTGCGCCGAAAGGCGAACCTGCCTCGGCGTGCGCTCGAGCAGCCTGACGCCGAGCCGATCTTCGAGCCGTTTCAGCTTGACGCTGATCGCCCCTTGCGTGCTGCCGAGGAACTCCGCAGCGCGGGTAAAGCTTTGAAAATCGGCAATCGCGACAAAGGCTTGAACCGCGTCCACATCCAGAGTCGTCATCGCAACCATCCGATTTTGTTATCTCTGAAATACCTAACCATCCAATTCAGTTGTGATCAAGGCCAGACTATGGTGCCCCGGTCCCCAAGCGATTTCAATTCGGGCGGAGCGTGTGGAAAAGCCGGAACCGGTTTTCCGCGATGCCCGCCAAAGCATCGAAAGACCGTGAGCATGAACGAACCCATAACCCGCCGCAGTGCGCTGGCACTGGCAGCCGTCTGCCTCTCCTCGCTGATGTTCGGCCTGGAGATTTCGAGCATTCCGGCAATCTTGCCGACGCTGGAGCAGGTGCTCGGCGCAGATTTCAAGCAGCTGCAATGGATCATGAACGCCTACACCATCGCCGTCACGGCGGTTCTGATGGGAGCAGGCACATTGGCCGATCGCTACGGCCGCAAGCGCATCTTCGTCGCCGGCATCATCGCCTTCGGCATCGCCTCGCTGATCTGCGGGCTGACCGACAACATATCAGTATTGATCGTCGCCCGCTTCCTCCAGGGCATGGCCGGCGGCGTGATGCTCATCTGCCAGATCGCCGTCCTGTCGCAGCAGTTCCAGTCCGGCCGCCAGCGCGGGATCGCGTTTAGCTGGTGGGGCATCATCTTCGGGATCGGCCTCGGTTTTGGTCCGATCGTCGGCGGCGCGACGGTCGCGCTCTTGAGCTGGGAATGGGTGTTTCTTGTCCACGTCCTGCTTTCAGGCGTGACGGTGGCGCTTGCGCTCGCAGGCGTCAAGGAATCGCGCGATCCTGGCGCCGAGAGCCTCGACGTCGCCGGCATCGTGACGTTGTCGGCCGCGGTCTTCTGCATCGCCTATTTCATTACCCAAGGCCCCGAACTCGGCTTTGCCAGCCCGACCGCACTGTCAATCCTCGGCATTGCCATCGTCAGCCTGATCGGCTTCGTGATTGCCGAGAAAGTCAGCGCCCGGCCGATGTTCGACTTTTCGGTGTTCCGCATCCGCAGCTTCTCAGGTGCGCTGTTCGGTTCGGTGGGCATGAACATCAGCTTCTGGCCGTTCATGATCTATCTGCCGATCTGGTTCCAGGCGGGCCTCGGCTATGACGGCGTCACCGCCAGCATCGCCCTGCTCGCCTACACGCTGCCCCCGCTTATCGTCCCGCCTTTTGCCGAACGGCTGATGCTTCGCTTTCGTCCAGGGATCGTCATCCCGGCCGGCCTGTTCACGATCGGTCTCGGCTTCCTCATGATGAAGATCGGCAGCAGCGTTGAGAATGCCAGCTGGCTAACGATGCTGCCGGGGTGCGTGCTGGCCGGCATCGGCCTCGGCTTCACCAATACCACGGTGACCAACGCCGCGACCGGCGCTGTCGCCGCGGAGCGCGCCGGCATGGCCTCGGGCATCGACACCAGCGCGCGGATGATCTCGCTGGCGATCAACATCGCGCTGATGGGGCTGATCCTGGTCGAAGGCGTGCTGTCTTCGCTGCACAGCTCGCTTTTCGGGCGAGTGACCGACACCGAGCTGCGTACGCTCGCCGAGAAGATCTCGGCCGGCGGCATGCTGACTTCGGACTATGGCCTGTCGGAGACGGTCATCCATACGGCGCTCGGCGAGGGTTTCGGCTGGGTCATGCTCTATGGCGCCATCGGTGTCTGGCTGTCGGCCGCCGCAAGCCTGCTCGTCTTCGGTCTCCGCGCCAAGACGGAAGCGGTGCTTGCGTGTTCGACGGCGAAATCGTCGTAACACACGTAGCCGACTAGTCACCAAGGGCAAGGCAGCGCATCGGGCCAGATAGACTGGTCTGATGGACCATGGATGGCGGTCCGCGCCGTAACCCGACCTCTGCCTCGCCGACAAAACGCGTCGGCGCGGCGAAAAGTCCATTCACGGGCACGCCGGCGAAGGCTATATCGGGGCCATCGTTGACGCATATATATTGGACACGTTGCTCATGACCGACACTGTTATCGATCGCTTCCTCCGTTACGTCGTTATCGACACTCAATCGGATGCCAAGTCGAAGACCACGCCCACCACCGAGAAACAGAAGACGCTCGGCCGACTGCTGGTCGAAGAGCTGCTGGCAATGGGCGTATCGGACGCGCATCTCGACGAACACGGCTATGTCTACGCAACAATTCCCTCAAACGTCGACAAGCCGGTTCCGGTCATCTGCTACTGTTCTCATATGGACACGGCACCGGATTTCACCGGTACCAACGTCAAGCCGCAGATCGTTAGGAATTACCAGGGCGGCGACATCCGGCTAACGGGCGACCCGCAGCAGGTCATTCGCGTCAGCGAGCATCCTGTGCTGCTCGACCAGATCGGCAATGACATCATCACCACCGATGGCACGACGCTCCTGGGTGCCGACGACAAGGCCGGCGTTGCCGAAATCATGTCGGCAGCACAATTCCTGATGGACAATCCCGACGTCAGGCACGGCACCATCCGCATCCTGTTCACCCCCGACGAAGAAGTCGGCCGCGGCGCCGACAAGGTCGACCTGAAGAAGCTCGGCGCCCAGTTCGGCTATACCATCGACGGCGAAACCGCCGGCCATATCGAAGACGAGACCTTCTCCGCCGACGGTGTCGAGATCGCCATTTCAGGCGTTGCCATCCATCCGGGCTTTGCCAAGGGCAAGATGGAGAACGCCATCAAGATCGCCGGCGCCATCATCGATCGCCTGCCGAAGGACATCGCCCCTGAAAGCACGGAAGGCCGCGAAGGCTTCATTCACCCGACCGGCGTCACCGGCACGATGGAAAAGGCCAGCCTCAGCCTGATCGTCCGCGATTTCGAGGACGAGGGCCTGGCGACCAAGGAAGCCATGCTCGAAGGCATCGTCAAGGACGTGATCGCCGCCTATCCGGGGTCATCCTACACCTTCGAGGTCAAGCAGCAGTACCGCAACATGAAGGCGATCCTCGCCCGCAATCCCGAGATCGCCGACAATGCGCTCGAGGCGGTGCGGCGTGCGGGCATGACGCCGGTGCGCGGCAGCATCCGCGGCGGCACCGACGGTTCGCGCCTGTCGTTCATGGGCCTGCCCTGCCCCAACATCTTCGCCGGCGGCCATGCCTTCCACTCGCCGCTGGAATGGGTGAGCCGCCAGGATATGGAACGGGCCGTCAAGACCTTGGTCGAGCTGGCAAAGGTCTGGGAAGAACGCGCCTGACGCTTGTCATCCGAACGAGCGCAGCTTTTTTCGAGATAGGATCGTCGGAAGCAAAAAGAGCCGAAGCACGCGCAACGTGCTTCGGCTCTTGTCGTTTCGGAGAGTCGTCACGGCGACGCCGCGACCGATTGATTTTAGCTGCGCAGACCCGGCGCTTCCTGGCCGGTGCGGGCGACATATTCGGTGTAACCGCCGCCATATTGATGCACGCCGTCCGGCGTCAGCTCCAGCACGCGGTTCGACAGCGCCGCCAGGAAATGGCGGTCGTGCGAGACGAACAGCATCGTACCCTCGTACTGCGCCAACGCCTTGATCAGCATTTCCTTGGTGTCGAGATCGAGGTGGTTGGTGGGCTCGTCGAGCACCAGCAGGTTCGGCGGATCGAACAGCATCATCGCCATCACCAATCGTGCCTTCTCGCCGCCAGAAAGCACCCGGCATCTCTTCTCGACGTCGTCGCCTGAAAAGCCGAAGCAACCGGCCAGCGCCCTGAGCGGACCTTGCCCTGCCTGCGGGAATGCATCTTCCAGCGACTGGAAGACCGTGCGCTCGCCATCGAGCAGATCCATGGCGTGCTGGGCGAAATAGCCGATCTTGACACTGGCGCCGAGCGCCACACTGCCCTCATCCGGATCGGTCGAGCCGGTCACCAGCTTCAGAAGCGTGGACTTGCCGGCGCCGTTGATGCCCATGATGCACCAGCGCTCACGACGGCGCACCATGAAATCAAGGCCCTCATAGATGCTGCGCTCGCCATATTTCTTGTGCACGTTCTTGAGGTTGACCACGTCTTCGCCTGAGCGCGGCGCCGGCCGGAACTCGAACGTCACGGTCTGACGGCGCTTGGGCGGTTCGACCCGGTCGATCTTTTCGAGCTTCTTGACCCGGCTCTGCACCTGGGCTGCATGCGAGGCGCGCGCCTTGAAGCGCTCGATAAACTTGATCTCCTTGGCGAGCATCGCCTGTTGGCGCTCGAACTGCGCCAGCTGGTGCTTTTCGTTCTGCGCCCGCTGCTGCTCGTAGAAGGCATAGTCGCCGGAATAGCTGTTGAGCGAGCCGCCATCGATCTCGATCACCTTGGTGATGATCCGGTTCATGAACTCGCGATCGTGCGAGGTCATCAGCAGCGCGCCTTCGTAGCCCTTGAGGAAGGCCTCAAGCCAGATCAGGCTTTCCAGATCCAGGTGGTTGCTCGGTTCGTCGAGCAGCATCACGTCAGGGCGCATGAGCAGAATGCGGGCGAGCGCGACGCGCATCTTCCAACCGCCAGAAAGCGCGCCGACGTCGCCGTCCATCATCTCCTGGGAGAAGCTGAGGCCCGCCAGCACTTCCCGTGCACGGCCTTCCAGCGCGTAGCCGTCGAGTTCTTCGTAGCGTGCCTGCACCTCACCGTAGCGCTCGATGATCGCATCCATCTCGTCGAGACGGTCGGGGTCGACCATGGCGGCTTCAAGCGCGTGCAGCTCGGCGGCAACCGTGCTCACCGGCCCGGCACCGTTCATCACCTCGGCAACGGCGCTGCCCCCCGACATCTCGCCGACATCCTGGTTGAAATAGCCGATCGTCACGCCCTTATCGACGGCGACCTGGCCTTCGTCCGGCATCTCTTCTCCGGTGATCATTCGGAAGAGCGACGTCTTGCCCGCGCCGTTGGGGCCGACGAGGCCGACCTTCTCGCCCTTGTTGAGCGCCGCGGATGCCTCGATGAAGAGGATCCGGTGGCTGAGCTGCTTGCTGATATTCTCGATACGAATCATATTTTAGGGGCCCGAAACGTTGCGGCGCCCTTATGTCACGGGTGGCAGTCGCGCCGCAAACGTTGATTCGCGACGTCTGCCCACCCAAAAACGCACGGGAAACGGGGCATCAAACGGCTTTGACACCCCGTTCAGCCACAGGATTACTGGTCAGAGTAAAAGCCGTAGAGAACCGGCATCAGCCCGACCAGCGCCTCGAAGCGTTTGAAATTCTTGCGCTCCGGACGGGTCCAGCCGGTTTCGGCCAGCGCCGACAGCCGCGGGAACACCAGGCGATCGAACACACCGCGATCGGTCATCGGCTCCGACCAGATGCAGCACTGCAGTCCGCGCAGATGCTTTTTCTGGCTATCGGTCCAGCCTTCGATCGGGTCGAACAGGTAGAGTTTTTCCGGGTCCGACCAGCCGGCCCAGCTGCCGCCGGGCTCTGACCAGGCCGGGCTGTTGGCCATGTCGAGATAGTAGACCTGTCCCGGGCAAACGACGATGTCGTAGCCTTCGCCGGCAAGCTCGGCATTGGCTTCGACCGTTCGCCAGCCGAAGAGCAGCGACTTCTGCTTGTCGATGACGTTGCCATGGGCCGCCTCCTGCCAGCCGCCGGTAACGCAGCCACGGCTTGCGAGGAACCCCTGGACGCGCGCCAGGAACTCCGCCTGCAGCACGGCGGCACCCGATCCGTCGATCTCGTCGGCCCCGTGGGTGTTGGTGACGACATTGAGCCGCTTGGCGTGGGTCGTCGCCACCTCTTCGCCAGCCACCGCCCGCAACCGCTCAAGTGCCTCTGGCGAGCCCGACCAGGCGCCGAGCGGCACCTCATCGGCACCGACATGGATGATCTTCGACGGGAAGAGTTCGATCAGTTCGTCGAAGACGACTTCGAGCACACGATAGGTTTCTTCGCGCGCCGGGTTGAGGCAATTGTCCGGGAAGCCCTGCACGGAATAATAGCTGCCGGCTTCGTTGGGATCGCGCAGCTCCGGAATGGCCTGCAGCATCGCGAAGGAGTGTCCGGGCACGTCGATCTCCGGCATCACCTCGATCCCCAAGGTTTCCGCCAATGCAACGATCTCGCGAATGGCTGCCTTGGTGTAGTAACCGCCCGTCACCTGCGGGCCGGAGCCGAGCAACGGCGGGATCTTGCGGCCATGGCCGCGCCAGGCACCGACCTCGGTCAGCGCCGGATAGGCGTCGATCTCGATCCGCCAGGCCTCGTCGTCCGAGAGGTGCCAGTGGAAGCGGTTGAGCTTGTTCCAGGCCATCAGCCGCAGGAACCGCGAGACCTCGGCGGTGCTGTAGAACTGGCGGGCAACGTCGAGATGCGTGCCGCGCCAGCCGAGCGCCGGCTCGTCCCGAATCTCGCCGCCTGCCGGAAACAGGAATGTGCCGGGATGAAGCTTAGCACCCCGCAGGATCTGCCCGAGCGTGATCAGGCCATAGAGGAGACCGGTGCGCGTGCCGCCGGTCACAGCGACGCCAGCTAGCGAGAAGCGGATGACATAGGCTTCCTCCGCAAGGTCGCCCGAAAGCGATAGCGCGGCCGGAAGGCCGCCTTCCGCTACCGGCCGAACAAGTCCTTCGACCGGAAACAGGCTCCCCGTCAGCTCGGCAAATGCGCGTGCTGCGGCTTCGGCTTCTGCCCCTTCCGGCGCAAGGTCGAGCCCTGATGGCGGCGTCAGGCGGCCGGAGACGGATACGTCCTGCGGCCAGGGCACGACCGAAACGGCAACCGGTGCTACCTTTGGCACGGGATAGATGACCGCGCCACGTTTCAGCTCGGCGTTGTCGCCGTGGGCGCGCGACGGCACGACCGAGATCGGCGCGGTGCTGCCGTCGGCAAGGACGAGATAGGCGGAGTTGGCTCCGTCGGTCCAGTGCTGCGGCTCGAAGCTCATACCGTGCGCCTTCACGATCCACACGCTTCCCGGCTGAAGCACCAGGTCAGCCGGCGGCGCGAACTCGGAATAGTTGGAAAGCCGGCTCAACAACTCTCCGCCTTCGACGGCGGCGGCAGGGTCGATGCGTGCAGGTCCCGAAACGCAAAGTCGAAAATCCCGAAGCGGGCGATCGGAGGCGTTCGTCAGTGTCAGCGAATAAACCGCTGGGGTGTCCGTCTTTGCCGGCGTCCAGAGCGTTTCCAGACGGAATACCGGTTTCGTAGCGATCGTCATCATCATCTCCAGAAGGGTTAGTCGTCGATCTTGAGCATGCCGGCATAAATGCCGGGCGCGGAATTCGAGATTGGCATGGCGCCGACGGTCCGCTCGTAAAACGCCGACGGACCAACATCGCCGATGATGGCATAGGCGTAGCCCATCGTCTTCAAATCGAGCAAAGAAGCAAGCAGCAACGCGTGGCCTATTCCTTCGCCGCGTGCTGCTTCATCGACGCCGGTCGGGCCGAAGAACCCGCGCGCGATCGCCTCGTGACAGGCAAAGCCGATGAGCTTTCCATCACGCGTGGCGAGAAGGCAGGTTGGCGGCTGGCGGGTGAGCGCGACGGCGGTCTCGCCGGCCCAGCCCGATCCGAATTTTTCCCGGACCCACGCGATCACCAGCTCGAACTCGGGTGCCAGGGCACGCCTGATCGTCACCCCTGCCGCATCCATCCGCTGGTCGAGGTCGGGCTTTGGGCGAAGCAGAGACAGATTGACGAGATAATCCATGAGCAAACCTGTGATGTTGGAATTAGGCGACGCCGAGTGCGCGCACGAAGTGGTTGGGACCGACCTGTTCGACCACGCTCGAGACCGGCCGGCTGATGCGGCGAACCTCTTCGGCGTGACCGAGAAAGCGGGCGCTGGCGCCGGGCACGAACGGGCGATCCGGGTCGGGCACGGCGGAGAGCAGCAGCTGCGTATAGGGGTGGCGCGCATCGCCGATCACGGCTTCCGTCGCGCCCCACTCGACCATCTGGCCCGCAAACATGACGACGACGTCTTCGGCAATATGCGCGGCGGTGGCGATATCGTGGGTGATGTAGAGCATGGCGAGATCGCGATCGCGCTTGATGCCGGCCAAGAGCTCGAGGATGTCGAGGCGGATCGAGACGTCGAGCATCGATGTCGGCTCGTCGGCAACCAGAACGTCGGGCCGAACCGCAAGCGCCCGGGCGATGTTGACGCGCTGGCGCTGTCCGCCGGAAAGCGCGTGCGGAAACTTGTGTGCGGTCAAGCCGGGATCGAGGCCGACATCGCTCAAGAGCGTGTCGACCGCTTCGCGCAATTGCGCCCTGCCCCTGGCATGCCCGTGAAGGGCGAGCGGTCTTGCCAGATGATGATAGACCGTGAATACCGGGTTGAGTGAGGCGAATGGGTCCTGAAACACCATCTGCACCGCGCGGCGATAGGCCTTCTCTGCAGCCGCACTACCGGTGGCGGTGATATCGCGGCCACGAAATTGCATCGACCCCGCCGTCGGGGCGTCCATGCGCGCAATGATGCGGGCGCATGTCGTCTTGCCGCAGCCGGATTCGCCAACCAGCGCCAGTGCCCGCCCCGGTCTCAACGCCAGCGAAACACCGCGCAGCGCCTCGACGTGACCAAAGCTGCGCGTGATCGCATCGAGCTGGACGATGGCGTCCGTCGGTACGGGCGCAAGAGGGGAAGCAACGGGCATGACGTTCATTCTACGACCCCCACTCTCTTGACGGAAGCAGGCAGCTGCGGAATGGCGCCCCAGAGCTTGCGGGTATAGTCGTGAGCCGGCGCACGGCTGATCTGACGGACGTCGCCGACCTCGACCAGTTCGCCTTTCAGCATCACACCGATGCGATGGCAGAGCTGCGCCATCAGATGCAGGTCGTGGGTGATGAACAGGACAGAGAAGCCATGGGTGCTCTGAAGATCAACGACCTGCTCCAGGATTTCGCGCTGCACCACCACATCGAGCGCCGTCGTCGGCTCGTCCATGATGATCAACTGGGGCCGGAGCGCAAGGCAGATGGCAATGACGATGCGCTGTCGCATGCCGCCGCTGAACTGGTGCGGATAGTCATCGAGCCGGCTGGCCGGGATGCCGACCAGGCGAAACATCTCCTCGGCCCGCGCCCGTGATTGTGCCCGGGTCGCGCCGGTGTGCCGGTGCAGCACGTCATGGAACTGCGCCTCGACCCGCATCAGCGGGTTGAGCGAGTTCATCGCGCTTTGGAACACCATGCCGATGCGCCGCCAGCGTACGTCCTGCAAGGCCGTCTCCGGCATCTGCAGCAGGTTGCGGCCCTCGAGCAGGATTTCGCCGCCGGCCACCCAGGCCGGCGGTTTCGACAGGCGGGTGATCGCGTAGGCAATCGTGCTCTTGCCGCAACCGGACTCGCCGGCAAGTCCGAACAGCTCACCGCGGTTGATGTCGAAGGAAACGTTCCTGACCGCACGAAAGGCGCCGTCGTCGAGCAGGTAATCGACATCGAGATTGCGGACCTGCAGCAGCGGCTCGCTCATCGTCCCACCTCCAGCGCGCGGTTACGCCGCCTGTTGAGCCGCAGCCAACGGCTGAGCGCAGGGCCGGAACGAAGCTGCGGATTGGCAATCTCGTCGAAAGTGAAATTGAGAAGCGCGAGGCCGAGCCCGACCAGCGCGATGCCGGCCGCCGGCGCACCGATATCCCACCAGGCGCCGATGATGATCGCCGACGAGTTCTGGGCGTTGTAGAGCATCGTGCCCCAGGTGACGCGCAGCGGATCGCCGAAGCCGAGATATTCGAGCGTCGTCTGGGCGACGATGGCGTAGATGATGCTGCCGACGACGTTGATGCCGATCAACGGCACGAGGTTGGGCAGGATCTCGACAAAGATCACCCGCCAGTGCGGTTCGCCGACCATGCGGGCGGCAACGACGAATTCGCGGTTGCGCAGCGCCAAAGTCTGCGAGCGGGTCATGCGTGCGCCCCAAGGCCAGGAGGTGAGCGCGATGATCGCCATGATCGCCAGCGGCCCGACCGTGCCGGCGAAGGACGCGAGCAGGATCAGCAGCGGTATGTTGGGAATGACCAGCACGGCGTTGGTCGCGAGATCGAGCGTGGCATCGGTGCGCCCGCCGAAATAGCCGGCCACCAGCCCGACGATCGTGCCGAGTGCTGTGATCGCAAGGCCGGTCGCAAAACCGACGGCGAGCGACGGACGTGCACCCCAGACGAATTGGGAATAGACGTCGCGCCCCATCTTGGTGGTGCCGAAGACATGCTCGACCGTTGGCGGCTGATGCGAGCGCCCGACCCGTTCGCCGGGATCGCCGGGGGCGATCAGCGGCGCCAGAAGCGCCATCAGGCAAAGCGCGACGATGATGGCGAGACCGGCAACGGCCTTCTTCTGCCGCCATAACAATGTAAGACCCGAGGTCATGCGCGCCCCTCCCGGATACGCGGGTCGACGACGCCGTAGAGAATGTCGACAAGCAGGTTTGCCCCGAGCGTGGCCATCGTCATCAACAGCAGCTGCCCCTGGATGACGGGATAGTCGCGCGCGACGCTGGCGGTATAGAGCGTGAGGCCGAGGCCGGGATAATTGAAGACGATTTCGGTCACGATCGATCCGCCGAACACGGCGCCGAGCATCAGCGCGAGGTTGGTCAGCACCGGCAGCATGGCATTGCGGGCGGCATAGCCGAACATGACAGCGGATTCGGACAGCCCCTTGGCGCGACCCATGGTGACATAATCCTCGCCGAGCACGGAGATCATGCTGGAGCGCATGGTCGTCTGGAACTCGCCGATCAGGTAGGGAGAGAGCGTCAGCACCGGCATGATCGCATGCAGAAAGACACTGCCGAAGTAAGTGAAATTGAACCCCGGATCGAGGCTCGGATCGTAGGCATAGCCGACCGGCAGCAGGCGAAGGGTGACGCCGAAGATGAACAGCGTCGCCAGCGCGATGATCACGGGCGGCACAGCGATCATCACCACCGAGAACGGCGAGACGAAGCTGTCGAACCGGCCGCCGCGACGCCAGGCTGCCAAGGCTCCAAGCGAGACCCCGATCGACAGCGAAAAGACGATTGCGGTTACCACCAGGAACGCCGTCCAGCCGGCCGACCGCCCGAGAACCTCGAGCACCGTTTGCGGGTAGTACTTCACCGATACGCCGAGATCGAAATGCGCCAGCCCGACTATGTAGTCGACGAACTGTTGCCACATCGGCTGTTCGATGGCGCCGAACCGCGCCTTGATCGCCTCGATCGCCGCGGGCGTTGCCCGCGGTCCGAGCTGGGCGATCATGCTGTCGACGGGGCTACCCGGCATCAACCGGGGAACCGCAAAGTTCATCACGATCGCAAACAGGAACGCGACGCAGTAGACGGCAAGCCGTCGGCGAGGAAGTCGCATCAGTCAGCCCTTCCCTGAGCCTATTCGGCCGGCTTCAGCCGCAACAGGTGCATCAACCGCATGCGGTTGTTGTCGTGATCCTCGGGGTTCATCGCGGGCTCTTCCTTCGAGACCCATCCGGTGAAGCGCTTGGTCGAGAACTGGTACCAGGTCGGACCGTTGAAGACGGGAACGACGGGCAGATTGTCGGCAACGATCAGCTGCACCTGGTCGAACAGCTTCTTGCGGTCCTCGTCCGTCGTCGCCCGGCGATATGCGTCAAACACCTTGTCGAGTTCCGGATTGGAGTAGCGCGAAGGCGCGCTGGTGATCCGTCCGCCGAAGGCGGTCGACAGCGATTGGAAATAGCCGCGGAAGGGGGTCGGCCCGTCGGCGCGCGAATTCATCACGGCCTCGAATGAGCCGTCGAGGATCTGCTTCTGCCATTGCTCGTATTCGGGCGTGGCCACCGAAGCATTGATCCCGATCTTGCGCAGGCCTTCGGTGGCGATCTGGACCGCATCGATCCAGTCGGTCCAGCCGTTGGGGACGATGATCGGGAAGGTGATGGGTTTGCCGCTCGGCGTCGTGCGGAACCCTTCGCCGTCCTTCTTGTAGCCGGCATCGTCGAGCAGCTTGTTGGCCCTGTCGATGTCGTAGGCGAGCCATTCGTCCTGGGCGCCCTCGGCCGCCTTGTTGCGCCAGCTATCAAAGCGAGGCGGCAGGCCGCTCGCATGCGCATTGACGACGGGATAACCAAAGCCAGCAATATCGACCATGGAAACGCGATCCATCGCCAGGCTGAAGGCGCGGCGGAAGGTCATGTCGTTGAAGGCTTCGGCGTTGCCGGCATTGGCCGACTTGAGGTTCATCTGGAAGGAAACCGTTTCGGCCGGTGGCTGCCAATAGGCATTGTGCTCCGGGTCGAGGCCGACATAGGTCTTGTCGATCTGCGGCAGGAACGAGCCGAACCAGTCAAGGCCCCCCTCGGGCAGAAGCGCCAGCATCTGGTCATTGCCGGCAATCTGCGGCAGTTTCAGGCAATCGACCTTCAGGGTCGCTGCGTCCCAGTAGTTGGGATTGCGGCATTGCTCGTAGACCTGCGGCGTGAAGCGGCGGATCTCGGTCATCGGGCCGGAACCAACAGGCTTCTCGTTCTTG
The DNA here is from genome assembly GCF_001976035.1 of Ensifer sp. 1H6. Lineage (NCBI taxonomy): Bacteria > Pseudomonadati > Pseudomonadota > Alphaproteobacteria > Hyphomicrobiales > Rhizobiaceae > Ensifer > Ensifer sp. 1H6. Next base: position 57,343 of record NZ_MOAI01000027.1, read on the forward strand.
AAGGCGAGCGGATCGGCAACATCCTTCCAGATATGCTCGGGCACGACAGGAAAGTCGGCGAGCGATTCCGGGAAATGTGTATCGACGCCCTTGAGGTTGATCTTGACCTCCGTGGGCGACACCGCCTCGACCGAAGCGACACTCTCGCCGACGCCGACGATGTCGACCGCCGGGTTCTTGAGCATCAGTTCGAGGGTGAATTTCATGTCGGCCGATGTCAGCGGCTTGCCATCCGACCACTTGACGCCATCGCGCAGCGTATAGGTGATCGACTTCAGATCGTCGGCAAACTTGTAGCCGGTTGCCAGCCGCCAGACCGGCTTGCCGCTGTCATAGTCGTTGAAGATCACGAGCGGCTCATAGACGAAGTCCATGGTGCTTTGGCGCCGCCCGCCCAGGTCGAACGGATTGAAGTTCTGCACCCAGCTCGTCTGCTCTTCGATATGCATGGTCAGAACGGACTCGGCCTGCGCCTGGCCCGCTGCAAGCATGGCGAATGACGCGGCCATGACCCCGCCGAACACCCTTGCCGAAACTCTGCTGATGATGTTTCCGGTCCCCGTTACAATTGGTCTGGACCGCATTTCCTCGACTGCCGGCATGACGAACTCCCCTCCAGGTTTCGATGACGCATTTAATAAGTCAAGTAATTTGACTTAATGATATGTCCAGGATTGAACGCGTGTCAATCTGCGTCTTTTCGCTACGACTAAGGATGAAGAAGCGGTCGAGGACAGGCATCATTGCTGAGGCTTCGATCGCCGGCGGCGCGGATGCCAATGGCTGGAAGCCGGCTCAATGAAGGCATCGCAGCCATCAAGATCTCTGCGATTGCAGCGACTTGGGGGTACGGCAAACGGGACTGTCGAGCGCGAGCTGCAGCCGACCGGGTCGCTGTTCGTCGGATATCGGTTCTGATCGAAGGGCGATGGCTCACAGGTATGGTCGCCACGTCATGGCGGCCTCTGGCGTTCCTGATTTCGTCGTCGTGAAGGCGCCCGCAGCCCGGCGTACCGTGAGCCCGCACTATGATGCGGGCCCGATGCCGGGATGCTTATGCCGCCGCCTGCCTACCGAGTTGCTCAAGGCTCGCCTCGACGATATCGAACATCTCGTCGATCTCGGCGGCGGTGATGATCATCGGCGGGCAGAAGGCGATGGAATCGCCGATGTTGCGGCAGATCAGGCCGTTCCTCAGCAGGATCGCACCAACCCGCGCGCCCGTTGCGCCTGCGGCCGCCCCATCCGCCGCCTCGAGTTCGAGCGCACCGATGAGGCCGACGCCGCGCGCTTCGACAGCCAGCGGATGCCGTTCGAGCGCATTGAGCCGACCGAGGAAATGCGGCGCAAGACGGCGGACATTGCCGACCAGGTCCTTCTCCTCGATGATCGCCAGGTTTTCGAGCGAGACTGCAGCGGCGACCGGATGGCCGCTGGCGGTAAATCCATGCCCGAGCGCACCGATCCGATCTGCCTCATTGGCGATCGGCTCGTAGACGTTGTCGTTGATCATGAGAGCCGCGATCGGCTGATAGGACGATGACAGCTGCTTGGAGAGCGTCATGATATCCGGCCGCATGCCGAAGGTCTCGGATCCGAACATGTTGCCGGTGCGCCCGAAACCGCAGATCACCTCGTCGGCAATCAGCAGGATATCGTATTTCCGCAGCACGTCCTGGATGGCCGCCCAATAGCCCTCCGGCGGAACGATGACGCCGCCGGCCCCCATAACCGGCTCGCCGATGAAGGCGGCGATCGTCTCCGGCCCCTCCTCGAGGATGAGCGCCTCCAGCTCTTCTGCACAGCAGCGCGAAAAGGCAAGCTCATCCTGCCCCGGCTCCGCACCGGTGCGATAATGCGGGCAGGTCGTGTGCAGGATGTTGGGAAACGGCAGATCGAACGATCGATGGTTGTTGGGGAGGCCCGTCAGGCTGGCGCTCAGCGCCGTCACGCCGTGGTAACCCTTGATGCGCGAGATGATCTTTTTCTTTTCCGGTTTGCCTAGCGCGTTGGAGCGATACCAGACCAGCTTGATCGCTGTATCGTTCGCCTCGGATCCGGAGTTGGCGAAGTAAACCTTGGACATCGGCACCGGCGCCATGCCGACCAGCTTCTCCGCCAGATCCGCCACCGGCCCGTGCGATTTCTGCGAGAAGGTATGATAGTAGGGTAGCCTCGCCATCTGGCTGCGCGCGGCTTCGACCAGCCGTCTCTCGCCGAAGCCGACGGCCACGCTCCAAAGCCCGGCCATGCCCTCGATATAGCGCTTGCCGCTGTTGTCGAAGACGTGGATGCCCTCGCCGCGGTCGATGATCAGCGGCCCTTCCCGCTCCAGCTTGCGCGGATTGGTATAGGAATGGAGATGGTAGGCCATGTCCCGCGCTTCGGTGGAATTAGGCTGTGCGGTCATCGGCGTCTCCCGTTTTGATGCATAATCACTCTGGTGCGTGGTTACAAGGCGATATCATAGGTCAGCCAATCCGTTCTGGTGGCCAGCTGATCATAAAGGCCGCGAGCCCGGTAGTTGTTGTCGCGCGTGATCCAGCGGATGACGGACCAGCCGCGCTCTCGCCCGATATCGGCAACGGCGCGGATCAGCGCCGGTGCTGCGCCGCTGCCGCGCGCCTCGGGCGCAACGAAGAGATCGTCGAGAAAACCCCCGCGCGCCGCCATCAGCGGCCGGATATATTCGCGAAAATGGGTCAACCCGATCGGGCGACCCGAGCCATCGAGCGCCAGCCGGCATTCGAGCTGGCCGTCGCGGATCCAGCCCCACACCCGATCCCGCATCTCGTCGGTCTGATCAACCCCGTAGAAGGCGGCAAATCCCGCATGAAGCTCGTTCCATGCGGACCTATCGGCCTCAGCGGCCGCAACGATCGTAACACCCGCCATGACATCCCCCCGTATTCGGGTAGGCGAACCGCCCACCCACCAAGCATTTGCGTTGCTACTGCCAGGCAGCCACTGAGCGTTTGCGATACATGTCGCGAAACTGTTCGGTGGAGACGGGTAGCAGATCGCCCGTATCCCAGTCGAGGATCACGGCATAGCGGCGCACCGCGTCGAGCGCATTGATTTCCCCCGCCTTGAACTTTGCCGAGACCTCGGCCGGATCTGCGCCCAGCCAACCCAACCGGTCTGCCCGGATCTGTCGCCGCAGTTCGGCCGTCGCGGTGGCATCGATCTCGTAGGCGCAAATTTCCGGATCGACGGGATCGATGACGACGCCATAATCCTTCGCCGCCCGCTCGACCGAGACGTAGTCGTCGATGACATCGGCCAGCACCCGTTGCGGATCGCGCTCGAGCGGATCGCCGAAGCCGCCGCCGCCCGCGGTCGGGCGCGAGAAGACGTCCCCCGCCTCGATTGCCACATCGGAGAAAGTAGCGCCGAGCCATTCCGTCTTGCCGGTCTTTTCACGGGTCAGCGTTAGCCCGTGCGGCATCGACGGCAGCCCGCCCTCGATGCCCCAAACGATGGCGCGCTCGCGGTCGCAGATATAGGAAATGACGGTATTTTCGGCTTCGAGCATGCGGGAAGTCTTGAGCACACCGGCACCGCCGCGCCACTTTCCGGGGCCGGCAGAATCCGTCAGCACCTCGAACTCGGTGGTCAGGATCGGATTTGCCCGTTCCTGTCCCTCGACCGGCTGGGCCATCAGGCCGGTTCCGAAGCAGGCCGTCGTCACATTGCAGCCGTCCATGCCGTTGCGCCCGCCCCAACCGCCGGGAAGCCAGTCGTAGAACATGAAGATCGGCTTTTCCGCGGCGCGTGCATCACGCCCGCCGGTCAGCAGGTATTCGAGGTTGAAGGCACAGGCGATGGCGCGCGCCGGGATGATCTTCGACCAGATCTCGTAGATCGCGTTCATGATCTTCTCGAAGGGCATGAGGAAGCCGGTGACGGCCACCGGCCACTTCGCATCGACGATCGAGCCTTCGGGCGCGATGATTTCGAACACCCGGTAGAAGCCGCTGTTGAGCGGCAGGTCGGGGAAGAAGGTCTTCATCCCCGCGGCGACCGCCGAGAAGGTCGCGCCGAAGGCGGAATTGTAGATCGAGCCGATGGTCGGGTGGCTGCCGGTGAAGTCGTAGATCGCCCGGTCACCCCTAATCGTCAGCTTGACCTTGATCGGGATCATGCCCTCGTTGCCCGCCGGATCACGGTCGATGAAGTCCTGCGTTTCCCATTCGCCGTCCGGCAGTGCGGCGATCCGCTGGCGCATGGCGCGCTCGACATAGTCCTGCACAGCGCCGAGCCCCTGTTTCACCGTGCCCTCGCCGTATTTGCCGACCAGCCGCAGGATCTCGCGCTCGCAGACCTGGGTCGCCTGCGCCTGGGCATGGATGTCGCCGATGATCGAGGCGGGATCGCGGGTGTTGGAAGCGATGAGGTGGGCGACATCCTTGCAGAACCGCCCCTTGTCGAACAGGCGGATCGGGGTGATGCGCATCCCCTCCCTGAACATCTCCTTGGCGGCGACATCAAAGGAGCCTGGGACGCTGCCGCCGAGATCCGACCAGTGTCCGTTCGACTGGCTGAAGGCGATGATCCTGCCGTCGACGAAGATCGGCCGGATCAGCCGGACGTCGTTGAAATGCGTGCCGCCGGCATAGGGATCGTTGATGGCGTAGACGTCGCCAGGATGCATGTCGCCATCGAAGGCGCGGATGACGTCCTTGCAGGTGAAATGCAGGGTGCCGACATGCACCGCGATGTCTTGGTTGCCCTGAGCGGCCGAATTGCCTTCGGCATCGTGAAGGGCACTGGAGAAGTCGCGGTTGTAGATGACAAAGGAATAGCAGGTTCTCAGGATCTGCTCGGCCATCTGATCGACGCTGGTGATGAAGGAGTTCTTCAGGACCTCGAAGGTCACCGGGTCAAGGTTTTGCTGTTCAGACATTCGCTTCACCTTCGATGCGGATGATGATGTTGAGATAGGTGTCCACTTCCGCGGTCGTTCCCGGCGGGACGACGACGGTCGAATCGAGTTGCTCGACGATGGCAGGGCCCTTGAAGACGAACCCTGCGGGCAAGGTTTCGCGATCGTAGACGGGCGTATTGAGCGCGGCCTCGGCTTCAAACCATACGCTCCGCCGCGTCTTCGGCTCGGGGATCACTCCCGTCGGCTCGTGGCGTGCCAGCGACGCCTTCGGCACCATGCCGACGGCCTTCAAGTTGATGCGGAACAGGCTGACCGGCGTTTCGTCGCGACGGAAATTGTATTCGCGCTGATGCTCACGGTGGAAGGCTTCGACCAGCGGCGCGATGTCGGTGACCGGCGCTGGTGCGGTGACGGAGAGCGAACGCCACTGCCCGAGATACATCATGTCGATGCTGCGCTGGAGCACCACGTCCTTAGCCGCGACACCTTCATGGGCAAGCCGCTCCGATGCTTCCTGTTCGAGGCGGAGGAAGGCCTCTTCGATCGCCGTTGCGTCGGCGTCGGCGGCCGCCTTCAGGTAGCTTTCGGAAAAATCGTGCTGCATGTCGACGAGCAGGCAGCCGAGCGCCGAAGTGACGCCGGGGTTCGGCGGAACGATGACCGCGGGGATCGACAGTTCGCGAGCGATCGCCGCGCCATGCAGGGCTCCGGCACCGCCGAAGGCGACGAGCGCAAAATCGCGTGGATCGTACCCACGGCTGATCGAGATCAGCCGCACCGCGTCCGACATATTGGCATTGGCAACACGGATGATCGCATCGGCGGCCGCATGCGGCTCTAGCCCGAACGGCTCGGCGACCCCTTCGCGGACGGCCTCGAGGGCAAGGTTCGCGTCAAGCGTGATCTTGCCGCCGGCAAGGCTGGTACCGAGGCGACCGAGCACGACATTGGCGTCGGTGTTGGTCGGCTGGCGGTTGCCCTTGGCGTAGCAGGCAGGGCCCGGACTGGCGCCGGCCGATTGCGGACCGTTGCGCAGCGATCCCGCCTCGTCGGTCCAGGCGAGCGACCCGCCGCCGGCACCGATCGTCAGAACCTCGATCGAGGAGAAGCGGATCGGATAGCCGAACTCGATGAACCAGTCCTTGGTGATGCGGGACTGGCCGTCATAGGCGAGCGACACGTCGGTCGAGGTGCCGCCCATGTCGAGCCCGATCGAATTGCGGAAGCCGCAGAGCTCGGCGATGTATTTGCTGGCGATAGCACCGGCAGCAATGCCGGAGCCGGCAAGCCGTGCCGCAAAGTCCTCGACGCTCTTCGGGGTCATCACCCCACCGCCTGTGTGCAAAAGCAGAAGATCGCGCTCATAGCCTTCCTGCTGCAGCCGCTTACCGAGCCGCGATGTATAGTCGACGACAACGGGGCTTAAGGCCGCATTGGCGACGGTCGTGGAGAACCGCTCATGCTCGAAGATCTCGGGCAGGACTTCCGACGAGGTCGACACCGGCACGCCGGGCATCACCTCCATCAGGATCTCCTTCATGCGGCGCTCGTTGGCGCCGTTCATGAAGGCGTTCATGAAGCAGACGGCGACAGCCGCGACATTGCGGCGCTTGAGAATGCGTGCGACCTCGCGGGCCTCGTCTTCGTCGAGCGTGGCGACGATCCCGCCCTGCGCGTCGACACGCTCTGTCACCACCAACCGGTCGCGCCGCGGCACATAGGGCGGCACCACGTCTTTATAGGTATCCCAGAGGTCTTCCTTGTTGGCGCGGCGGATCTCGATCACATCGCGGAAGCCGCGGGTACACACCATCGCCGTGCGCGGCAGGCGCCGCGTGATCAGGGCGTTGGTGGCAACGGTGGTGCCATGCGAAAACAGCGCCACCTTCGACAGGTCAATGCCGGCTTTTTCGACACCGGACATGATCCCGTCGATCGGATCGGCGGAGGACGACGTCTTTTCGACCCGGATCCGGCCCGTGGTCTCGTCCATGATGCAGATGTCGGTAAAGGTGCCACCGACATCGACCGCAACGCGAAGGTTCTGCAAAATCCGTCTCCTGTCTTTCATCCGTTTAAAAGCGGGCATCCGTTGAAAATCGGGCAAGGCTGCGCCCTTCGCCCGGTCGGGCGTGCGATCGCCTCACGTCTGTCTGGGGTTTGTCGCCGTCCGGCTCAGCCGGGACCGCTCGGGCTCGTCAGATGAGAGCGCTCGCGCGCTTCACTCGGGCTGTAGCCGAAATGCGCCTTGTAGTGGCGGCTCAGCTGCGCGTGGTCGCTGAAGCCGAGTGCATAGGCGATTTCCGAAACCAGCTTGCGGCAGGTGGGATCGCGCAGCATCTCGTCGCAGCGCAGAAGCCGCTGGACCCGGATCCAATGGCACACGGACGTGCCCTGCCTCTTCATCAGCTGGTGCAGGTAGCGCACCGAGATGCCGCAGGCATCGGCGATCACCTGCGGACCGAGATCGGCCCGGGCGAGATTGGCGCGAATGTAGCTCTCGACGCGATGCAGGTGGCCGACCTGAACCGAGCCTGCGTCCGACGTCAGCATGCGTTCGTCGGAGATCAGCGACATCGCGAGGATATCGACCAGGTGCTTGCCGGTCATGTCGCGGGCGGGCGCATCCATCTCGACAAGCCGCGGCGCAACAAGCCGGATCATGTCGACGAACAATGCGCCGGTGCCACGGGTGGAATCGAAGCTGAGCGACGCGATACGTTCAGGAAGGCCGACACGCGGACGCAGCGTGGCAATCGGCACCTTCAGCACCCAGAGCGTGTTCTTGGCCGTATAGCTGAATTCGTACGGCAGATGGCTGCGCTCGACGAGGAAGGCCCCCGGCTTGCAGCGCACTGCCTTACCGGCCTGCTCGAAGCTGATCTCCGCCGTCTCCGGCACGGTGATCAGATAGCTTTCTTCGCGCTCATGCAGCAGGTGCCGTTTCTGCCGGCGATAGAGCAGCCCGTCGGATTCAAGCCGCGACAGCGATACCGCGCCGAGATCCCAGACGTTCAACTCGCCGGAAAACTCCGCCGAGTTCTGGAAGCGCAGATCGAGCGGGAAGTAGGTGCTCGATACCGCCTCGTCCCAATAGCGCTTGCGCTCGAACGCAACCGTGCCTGCCGTGGAATAACTCACGTCCATGCGAAGCTCCCATCCAGTCCGCCGTCCGTCTGCTTCAGCTGTTCCCGTGTTGCCAAGGCGACGGCCGATCGCGGCCTATTCTTCCTGACCGGCTGCCTTGAATGTCGCGGCCTCTTCAGGGCCTTTGCGACCGGCGTTTCCGGAAGGTCGTCAAGCAGTAGACTATCTCTTTCCCGCCCCGGCTAGTCGCAAAGTGCGCTCGCTCTTGTCGGTGGGCGTAGTTTCCGAGCGACCTGTCCCTCAATCGGCACGAACGATTGCCTCGGCCGCAAGCGCCATCGACAACAGATGCGCATCGTGATGCGGCTGGGCGGAAAGCAGCAGGCCGACCGGCATGCCGGCGGCGCCAATGCCGCACGGTAGAGAGACGCCGCACCAGTCGAGGAAATTGCCGATCGACGTGTTGCGCAGGGTCCGGGCGTTGGTTTCGACAAACAGGGCGTCGTCATCGAGGAGCGGCGCCGTGGGTGGCGCCACATGGGCGACGGTGGGATAGGCGACAAGCTCGTTCGACCCAATATCGGCGGCGATCTCGGCGATCAGCGCCTCCCGCGTGTTTAGCGTCTCGACATAATCGGAGAGGCTTATGTTTTGCCCGAGCCGGGCCCGTGCCACGACGCGCTGGTCCATCGATGCCGCCTGCGACCCTTCGAGCCGGTCGCGATGGAGCGCGAAGGCCTCGGCCGTGACCAGCGGTCCGTGCCGCGCCATGGTCTCGAAAATGCGCTCGAATGCCGGAAACGGCTGGCGGCGCACACGGGCGCCGGCGCGCTCCAGCCGCCCGAGTCCGGCTTCGAAAGCGGAAACGACACCGTCTTCGGCACCGTCGAAAACCACCGTTGTCGGCACCACGAGCGACAGGCCATCGAGACTGCCCCGCCGGATTTCCGGCGCGGGCAGACCTCGCATCGCCGCATCGACCCAGACGGCGTCCTGCACCGTCCGGCAGAGGGGACCGAGCGAATCGAGGCTCTTGGCGAGCGGAAAGACGCCACGCATGGAATAGCGGCCGCGCGTCGCCTTGTAGCCGACGATACCGTTGAAGGCGGCCGGAATGCGGATGGACCCGCCCGTATCCGTGCCGATCGACACCGGCACGAGGTCGGCGGCTACGGCGGCACCGGAGCCGGAGGACGAACCGCCCGGCAGGCGGTCGACATCGCGCGCCCGCGGATTGCGCGGCGTGCCGTAATGCGGGTTGATGCCGAGCCCGGAGAAGGCAAATTCGCTCATGTTGACGCGACCAACGCTGACCATGCCGGCATGGCCGAGCGCGGTCACCGTCGCCGCGTCCTCTTGTGCCGCCGGCGCGTCCTTCAGCACCACCGATCCCGCCGTCGTCGCCACGCCTTTGATGGCAAACAGGTCTTTCCACGCAACGGGAATTCCGTCGAGCAACCCAAATGAACGGCCGGCGGCGATTCGCCGGGCGGAGGCCTCCGCCTCCCGCATCGCCCGCTCCGGCAGGATCGTGGTGAAGATCGCTTGGTCGTCGTGACTGCGGATCCGCTCAAGCGTCCAGCGTGTCAGCTCACGCGGATCGAGCGCACCGGACTGCAGCAGCACTGACAGCTGCGCGATCGACCGTCCACTGAAGTCCTGCGTCATCCCGTTTCCCTCTATCGTTCGACCAGCTGCATCCAGCGGCGAACCAGATAATTGTGCTCGTCCATGGTGGTATTCCAGACCGCGATGCAGTTGGCGCGCTGCCAGTAGGAGCCGCCGCTCCTGACCGATCCTGCCCGAATGCGTATGGTGCCGTCCGGGCCCGGCAGGTCGCATGCCGCCGGCAGGCCGCCGTACCAGTAGTCCCATTCGGCCACCGACATGAATTGCCGCGAACGCTCCGGCGTCGAGATGTAGTAGCCTTGCCGCGCCACGACCGAGCCCGGCCAGCCGGATATCCACCAGTTGAGATACTCATAGGCGACGTCGCGCATGCGGCCCGACAGATGGCGTGCGAGACACAGGCCGCCATGCCAGGCACGATATCCCTCAGCCGGCACCGCCTGTTCCACCGGAACGCCCTGGCCGTTGAGGATGCTGATGCCCGTCGACCACATGCTCTGGATATCGGTCTCGCCGCGCACCATCAGCCGCGCTGCATCCTCGGCCGTCCGCCAGAAGGCGCGGAAATAGCCGTTCTTCTTGCGCTCCTCAAGCAGACCGATCAGCCGGTCGATCTCGTCAACAGTCATGGCGCCGATATTGTCGAACGACATCAGGCCGGATGCCTGCGCGGCAAGGGCTGCATCGAAGATACCGATCGCCGGCTCGTCGACAAGCGCCGCGCGTCCGGCCCAGCGCTCGTCGAGCAGCGCCGCCCAGCTGTTCATCGAAACCGTATTGGGGGCAACGTCGGTCCTGTAGGCGAAGCTGTCGAAATTGTGCGTCGTCGGCAGCATCGAGATCGTGCTCGACGGCGTGTCGCCAAGCTCGAGATTGGGCTGCACGAACAGCTTCTTGACCGGCGCATCCCCCTGCCCCAGCCTGGCATTCGGGCCGATATGGCCGGTCTTCGTTAGATCATTGATCTCATCCCAGAGCGCGATGCGGCCAATCTCGATCGGCTGGATCGCCCGCCAGTACCAGACGATATCCAGATTATGGAAACACTGGTCGTAGATGTCGTAACTATCAGGCTCCTGCGCCGCCTTGTGCTGAGTGGTCAGGAAGTCGTTGTTGTCGAACACGACCTCGATGCCGAGATCGGCCTCGGCGCGAACCCGCAACTCCTCGAGCAGAGAAATCGCCGTGCCAAGCACGCGCAGGCGTGGGCGACCGGAGAGATGGAGGGATGGCGTCGCCATCGTCGCTTGGTCAGGCAGGTGCTTGTTCATGAAGACGACTGACGTTCCTGAAGACTGCGTTTCGGGACGGCCGCATCCTCGACGGAGGACCGGTCGAGGGCAAAAGCCTCGAACGACCGTTTCAGCAGTTCGACATCCAGACCGTCAACAATAAACACGATGCGCGAGCGGCGATCTTCGTCCGGCCAGCGCTCCATATGAACAGGCGTGTGGACCAAATGCTGAACGCCATGAATGGCGACAGGGCGCTCCTCGCCTGCGATGTTGAGAATGCCCTTCACCCGCAGCACCTTCTCGCCGTGACGGTTGAGCAGCATTGTCAGCCAGAGGCCGAAAGCCGTCCAGTCGATGGCGCGCTCCACGGTCATGACGAAGGAGGTCACCGCGGACTGGTGCACGGAGCCTTCCGCAGTTGCCAATTGAACCGGCGCCTCGCAATAGAAACCGCTAGTCGATTGCAGCGCGGCGGCGCGCAGGCCGAGGTTCTCGTCGACAAGCTCGGCAACGGCGAAGGACAGATCGGTCGCCATCAGCAGCGGCGCGTCCGGATTGATGTTGCGCAATTTCTCGACAAGACGGGCGACATCGGCCGGCAGCGCCAGGTCGGCCTTGGTGACGACCAGCCGGTCTGCAACAGCAGCCTGCCGGTTGGATTCGACATAGGTGCCGAGTTGGCCGAGCCCGTTGACGGCATCGACGGTGGTGATGACGTTGCCCGGGCGGAAATGGTGGCGCAGCACCGGGTCGGATTTGATCGTCGACAAGACCGGGAACGGATCGGCAAGCCCGGTGCTTTCGACGACGATGCGGCGGAAAGGCGGAACCAGCCCGCGCTCCCGCTTCGAATGCAGATCCTTGATGGCATCGGCAAGCTCGCCGCGCACCGTGCAGCAGAGACAGCCCGATTGTAAGAGCACCATGGTATCGTCGATGCGCTCGACAAGATGATGGTCGAGCCCGACCTCTCCGAATTCGTTGATGAGGACCGCTGCATCCGAAAGAGCCGGATCGGCGAGCAGCCGCGCAAGCAGAGTCGTCTTGCCGGAGCCGAGGAAGCCCGTGAGCAGGTTGATCGGGGTCAGCAGCGGGATCTGCGGCTCAGTCATCGATCGCGGCCTCAGCAGCAGTAACCAGGGCCACATCGAGCGGATCGCAGGGACGGCCGCAAAGCCGTTCGGCGGCCGGCCAGAGATGACCGAGATCCTCGATGATCTCAGTCTTGCCCGTCCGTGTGGACAACACGAAGGAAGCGCCCTGCCAATCGGAGATGGTCAGACCGAAACGCGCGAGCATGGTATTGGCGATGCGCACGCGGTTGGCGCGCTCGCGCCGGCGGTCGATGCGCTCGACATTGCGGGTATAGACACCCGGCCGGGCCACGGCATCGGCCCAGTGTTCGTTGCCTCCAAGGACGCCGCAGAGAGAGCACATCGTTTGATCCAATCGGTAATAAAGGGCGGAGACGGCACTTTGACCGCCCCCCGTCAGTCGCTCACTTCTTGCGCGGGAAACGCTTGGCGAAATCGTCGGCGATCTCGTTCATCGTCACGAACTTCACGCCCGGATGCTTGACCATGTGGGCATAGAGCCGCTCCAGCATCATCAGCACCTGCGGCCGCCCGGCAACGTCAGGATGGATGGTAATCGGAAACACCGCATAGTCCATCTCGCGATAGACCCAGTCGAACTGATCACGCCACATCTGCTCGATATCGCGCGGATTGACGAAGCCGTGGCTGTTCGGGGCCTTCTTCATGAACATCATCGGCGGCAGGTCATCGAGATACCAGGACGCCGGGATCTCGATGAGGTCGGTCTCCTTGCCGCGCTGCAGCGGCACCATCCATTCGGACGGCTTCTTGGAGTAGTCGATCTTCGTCCACTTGTCGCCGACGCGGACATAATAGGGCGTGAAGTCGTCATGCATCAGCGAGTGATCGTACTTGATCCCGCGTTCCAGCAGCAGCTCGTTGGTGACGTTGGAGAACTCCCACCATGGCGCAACATAGCCGGTCGGGCGCTTGCCCGAGAGCTTGGTGACGAGATCGATGCTCTTGTCGAGGACTTCGGTCTCCTGCTCGCGCGTCATGGCGATCGGGTTTTCATGGGTGTAGCCGTGAATGCCGATTTCGTGGCCGGCGTCCGCCACAGCCTGCATCTGTTCCGGGAACGTCTCGATCGAGTGGCCGGGAATGAACCAGGTGGTCTTGATGCCGAAGCGTTCGAACAGTTTCAACAGTCGCGGGCTGCCGACCTCGCCGGCAAAAAGGCCGCGCGAGATATCGTCGGGCGAATCCTCGCCCCCGTAGGATCCGAGCCAGCCGGCGACCGCGTCAACGTCGATGCCGAAGCTGCAGAGGATTTCCTTGGCCATGGTATGTCTCCTTCGTGTTTTCTCTTCTCATAAGTCAGAGCGGGATGCGGGCGGAAAACCGCACACACTTTTCCTCATCCCGCTCGCGTGATCAGGCTGGGATGACGGTGGCTTCGCCCGGCTGCCAGCTCAAAAGAATGTCCGCACCGACGGGAAAGGCATCGGGCTGGTACTTGTCGACATGGGCTTCGAGCGAAACGGTGCGTCCGTCCGCAAGTCCCGCCGTCAGGTGGGATACATGGCCGACCACGTCGAAGCGGCGCACACTGGCGCTGACGACGTTGCCGCCGACCGCATGGGCAATCTGGTCACGCGAAACCAGGGCCGCCGGATGCACCTCGATCGCTTCGGCCGGGATGACGACATTGACCCGTGACCGCTTGGAAAGGGCCCCGTTCGGCCGGCCGGAAAGCTGCCCGAGCGGCGTCGAAACCAGCGTCCGGTCGTCCGATGCGCCTTCGACTTCGCCCTGGAAGATCGTGTTATTGCCGATGAACTGGGCAACGAAGGCGGTGTTTGGCCGGGTGTAGAGCTGGTGTGGCGGGCTGATCTGCTCGACCCTGCCCTGGTTCATCACCACGATACGGTCGGAAAGCGCGAGCGCCTCGGACTGCGCATGGGTGACGAAGACGAAGGTGACGCCGAGCGTTTTCTGCAGCAGCTTCAGTTCGTTCTGGATCGCCTTGCGCAGATTGGCGTCGAGCGCGCCCAGCGGCTCGTCGAGAAGCAGAATATCCGGTTCAACGACAAGACCGCGGGCAAGCGCGATGCGCTGGCGCTGGCCGCCGGAGAGCCGGTCCGGCTTCTTCTCGGCGATGTCCTCGAGCCCAAGCGTTGCCAGGATACGATCGACCTTGGCGTCGCGTTCGGCTTTGGCCATGCCCTTGACGTCGAGCCCGTAGCCGACATTGCGGCGCACGGTCATGTGCGGAAAGAGCGCGTAGCTCTGAAAGATCATCGACGTCGGCCGGTGTTCCGGCCGGATGTCGTTCATACGCTTGCCCTTGATCAGCATCTCGCCGGAAGAGATCTGCTCGAAGCCGGCGATCATGCGCAGCGTCGTCGTCTTGCCGCAGCCGGACGGGCCGAGGAACGCGATGAACTCGCCCTTGGAAACCGACAGGTTGAAATCGATCACGGCGGGGGTGCCGTTGTCGTAGACCTTGCCGACATTGTTGAGTTCGAGGTCGAAGATCACAGTCGTTCTCCGGTTCTAATAGCGGATGCGTTGGGGGAAGGGCCGGGGCGGGCTTGCGCCCCGGGCGTCCTTCATCAGGCGTTGAGGAATTCGTCCCACTTCTGGATCAGGTGGTCGTATTCGTCCGGCCACTGGTGCCAGTAGGCGACGTTCTTGGCGCGTTCTTCGAGCGAGCCGCCGTCGCGCAGGTCGCCTTCCTTGATGCCGCGCTCCTCGGCGCCGACCCAGGGCTTGCCCTCGTACCAGAAGGCATATTTCTCCGGCGCCATGACGTTCTTGATGTTGGTCGATGGCGAATAGTAACCCTGCTCGGAGACGGTGATGCCCGGCTCGCCCGAAAGCCAATAGTCGGCATAGGCAATGACAGCCTCCTTGTTGGCCGTGCCGGCAATCATCGCCGGGCCAATCGCCCAGCCGCGATAGCCTTCTTTCGGCACGGCGTAGCGGCAGGGCTTGCCCTGCGCCTTGACCGCCATGACCGCCGGCTGCCAGGCGTCGCAGACCACCATCTCGCCCGACGCCATGAGGTTGACGAGTTCACCGAAATCGCCCCAGAGCGCGCGGAACTGGCCTTCCTTCTTCTTGGAAATCAGGAAGGCGGCAGCTTCGTCGATTTCGGCTGCGGTCGCATTGCCCGGGTTCTTGACGTCGGAAAGACCGAGCGAGTTCATCGCCATCATCGCCTGGCCGATCGCGATCAGCGGGTCGGTGTTGATGCCGGACTTACCCTTCCACTTCGGATCGAAGATCGCAGTCCAGCTGTTGGCCTCCTCGGCCGACAGCACATCGGGATTGTAGCCGATCGAATCGTAATTATAGACGGCGGGCACCATGTTCAGCGCCGTCTGGCTTTCATCGGTCCAGATCTGGCCGATGATCTGGGCGGAGCGATCCCACTTGTCGCTGGCCGTCGTGAACGTATCGCGGATGTTGGCCCAGTTCTTCAGCGCCGAGGCCGGGATGGGCTCGACATTGTTGGTCATGACGATCGACGGCAGACGCTCGGCGATGATCTCCCAGCAATCATAGTCCTTGGAGCCGGAGAGGATCTTCGTCTGGGCGTCCGGAAAGGTCGCCGCCGTACCGGAGGTGCCGCCGACGCCGGCAGCAGCCTTGAACTGCTCGAGGATGCGCTCCTGAACGGTGACCGAAAGACCGATGGTGCGCAGCTGCTGGCCCGCCAGATCGGCGGCCTGCGCGAAGGCGGCGCGCGACGACAGGAACGGCGTGCCGCCGCCCATCGCCAGCGCCATCATCCCGGCGGACCGTTTGAGGAGGGAGCGGCGATTGAGTTCCATATTTGGCATTGTCTCTTCTCCAGTTGTTGTTGTTCCCCGGAGCCCGTTTGCCACGCGCCCCTTGTTCATTCGCCGCGGTGCGCGGCGTTTCAGTAACGCCCCACCAGGAGGCCCCCATCCACGACCAGCACCTGGCCGGTCATGTATCTCGCGCCGTCGGATGCCAGGAACGCGATGACGTCGGCGATATCGCCAGGCGTTCCGAGCCTTTTCATCGGGATGAAGGCGGCAGCGGCTTCCGCGCCGTCAGGCCCGAGCGAGTTTTCCTCCGAAAGCAGCTGGGCTGTGCGGATGTAGCCGGGCGCAACGCCGTTGACGCGAACACCGTCGCCGGCAAGCTCGACGGCAAGCCCCCGCACCAGGCCGACGACGCCGGACTTGGCGGCGGAGTAATGCACGTGCTCGTCCCAGCCATAGGCAACGCCCATGATCGAGGAGAGCGCGACGATGCTGCCCTCGCCGCGCTGGCGCATGCCGGGTGCGACGGCACGCGCCAGTCGGAAGATGCCCTTGAGGTCGATGTCGAAGGTCAGATCCCACTTGTCGTCGGTCAGCCTGGCAAGCGGGGTGCGATGGGCAATGCCGGCATTGGCGACGACGACATCGATGCGACCGTGGCGTTTTTCCAGATCAGCGACCAGCGCGTCGGTCGCTGACGTCGAGCGGACGTCGTAGTAGGCGAACTCGGCGGAGCCGCCGGCATGCCGGATGGCGTCGACCGTGGCCGATGCCTCAGGCTCGAGAATATCGGTCACGACGACATGGTCGCCGTTGGCGGCAAAAGCTCTGGCGGTCGCCTGGCCAATGCCGATGCCGGCACCGGTGACGATGACAATGCGGGACGTCTTGGGAGGATTTGGCATTTTCATCTTTCCTGTCAGAGCATCACGTCGCCGGAGTTCGGTCCGAGCGTCTGGCCGACGAACAGGCTCGCCGACGGCGAGGCCAGAAACGCGACCGTCGCGGCGATTTCGTCCGGCTCGCCGAAACGCCCGAGCGGCAGCTGCGCCTTCTTGGCGGCCCGCCAATCCTCGGACAGCCCCATGACGAGCGGCGTGTTGATAGGACCGGGCGCGACCGCATTGACGCGCACGCCGCGGCTCGAAACTTCGCGCGCGAGCGCCTTGGTCATGCCGATGATCGCAGCCTTGGCCGACGAGTAATGCACGAGCTCGACGCCGCCGATCTGGCCGAGCTGCGAGGCCATGTTGACGATCACGCCCTCGCCGCGGGCAAGCATGGCCGGCAGCACCGCCTTGGTCATCAGGAAGGTGCCGCGCACATGCACCGCAAACATCCGGTCGAAATCGGCGACCTCGAGATTCTCGAACAGCGCCTGATGGGCGATGCCGGCATTGTTGACGAGCAGCGCCACGGGGCCGTGGAATTGCGCTGCCTTCTCGGCCGTCGCGGCGACGTCGGCTTCATTTGAGACGTCGCCTGATATCGCGAGCGCCACTCCGCCGGCAGCAGCGATCTCGTCTGCAACCGCTTCGCAGCGCTCCGGCGACAGATCATTGACGACGACGGCATAACCGTCGGCCGCCAACCGCAGCGCGATGGCGCGACCGATGCCGGAACCGGCACCCGTGACGATTGCCGAACCAAGAGCCGAGCTGGCCATCACGCCTCCTCCTGGATCGCCATACGCTTGGCGCGGCGCACCGAAAGCATCATCAGCGCCGCATAGGTGCCGAGCAGCGCGAAGGAGAACAGCGTCGTCAACACGCCGAAGGCAAAGACGTTCGGATGCACTTCGACGGAGAAGGTGCCGTAAATTGCCAGCGGCAGCGTCAAGTCGCGGCCGGAAGCGAAGAGCGTGCGCGAGAACTCGTCATAGGAGAGCGTGAACGCAAAGAGCATGGCGGAGAGCACACCGGGGAAGATCAGCGGGAACGTCACCTTGCGGAAGGTGCGCGCCGGCGTGACCCCGAGCGACCAGGACGCCTCCTCCATGCTCGGATCGAAGCGGTTGAAGATCGCCAGCATCACCAGGAAGGCGAAGGGAAAGGTGTAGACCACGTGCAGAACGAAAGCGGTGCTCCACCAGTGGCGGTCGACGCCGAGCGTATTGGCGACGAGCGCCATGCCGAGACCGACCAGCACGCCGGGCACCATCATGCCGAGAACGATGAGGTAGAAGACCACGCCCGAGCCGCGGAACTTGCGGCGGAAGGCCTGGGCCGCCGAGACCCCCAACACCGTCGAGACGATCATGGTCATCACCGCCAGCCCCAGCGAGCGGACCAGCGCCTGCTCGATCGGCAACGGTGCGATGCGCGACGGCGGCGTCAGGCCGAAGAGGTGCTTGTACCAATAGGTCGACCATTCGATGATCGGAAACTGCGGCCCGCCTTCCGGCCCCGTCTGGAAGGACAGGATGGCAAGCACGACGAGTGGGCCATAGAGGAAGACGAGGAAGAGCGCTGTGTAGGCGCCAAGGCTGAGTTTCATGCCGCTGGCATTCATGATCAGAGCTCCTTCCTGAGATCGACGACCCTGAGCAGCGCGGCCACGACCGCGCCCATCAGGATGGTAAGCACGACCCCGGCGACCGCCGCGAAGGCCCATTTCAGCGAACCGACCTGGGTGACGATGATGTTTCCGAGCAGGTTGACCTTGCGGCCGGAGAGGGCGGCCGAGGTTGCGAATTCACCGAGAACCATGACGGAGACGAAGATCGCCCCGACGACCACGCCCGGCATCGACAGCGGCAGGATGATCGTGCGGAAGATCCGCCAGAAGCCGGCACCGAGATCCTGCGCGGCCTCGATGATCGAGGTGTCGATACGGCCGAGCATGAAGGCGATCGGACCGACCATAAAGACGCAGTAGATCTGGGTCATGCCGATGATCACCGACAGTTCGGAAAACAGCAGCACCTCGATCGGCGCGTCGGTGATGCCGAGGTTCATCAGGATCATGTTGATCGCGCCCTCCTTGCCGAGCATCGGCCGCCAGGCGAGAACGCGGATCAGGAACGAGGTCCAGAAGGGGATGACGCACAGCACCAGAAGCACCGTCTGCAGCGCCTTGTTCTTGACGAACAGCCCGACGAAAAGGGCTGCGGGATAACCGACCAGCACGGTGGCAACGAGCACGATCAGCCAGATGCGCACCGTCGTCCACAGCGCCCCAAGATAGGTGTCGCTGGTGAAGAAGGTAATCCAGCTTTTCAGCGTCAGCGTCGGTTCGATCGTGAAGGTCGTCTGCGTCCAGAAGGAGACGTAGACCATCATCAGCATGGGCAGGACGAGGAACAGGGTCATCCAGATGACACCAGGCGCAAGCAGCCAAAGCGCTTTTCCCGGTGGTTTCTTCTCGGCGACGGTCTCTGTTTCCGTCTGCTCCGCAACGGCCATCATGCTCATCTCTCATTCTCCGGGCAGGAACGGTGCGGCGCGCAGGCGCCGGGTTTTTCCAAAAGGATTTCAGACGTAGACAAGGGCGTCCTCCCGCTTCCACACGAGCGCGTAGCGGCCCTTTTCGGCATAGGTCTCGGGCGCTGCATGGCTGAGATGGCTTTCGACCTCGAAAACCCGGCCGTCATCGAGCGCGAAGAAGGAATTGACCGCCGCGCCGGAATATTCGCTGGCGACGAAATTGGCCTCAATGCGGATCTCGTCCTCAGTGATGGCTGCCTCGGGCGGCCGGACCGAAACACGATCGTAGCGGATCGCATAGGCCGGCGACGTCGCCCGCGTCGGCGCCGCTGCCCCAAGCGCAAACCGGCCGACGCCGCCGACGAAGGCGCCGCCTTCGATCCGCCCGGGAAAGAGATTGTAGCAGTTGAGAAAGCGGGCAACCGCCGGAGAGGCGGGCCTGTTGTAGACGGTGTCTGAATCCGCCGACTGGGCGATGCGGCCGCTTTCCAGCACCAGCACCGTGTCGCCCATGGCCAAGGCCTCGGCCTCGCTGCCGGTCACATGCAGGAAGGTGACGCCGCAGCGCTCGCGGATAGCCCTCAACTCCGCCCGCATCCTGGCGCGCAGATTGGCGTCGAGCGCGCCGAGCGGCTCGTCGAGAAGCACCATGCGCGGCTCGGTGACCAGCGTGCGCGCCAAGGCGACGCGCTGGCGCTGGCCGCCGGAGATCTGGGTGACGGCCCTGCCTTCCAGACCGGAAAGGCCGACGAGGCTGATAATGTCGCGCACCCTGGCTTCGACGACGCGCCGGTCGGTGACCGGCTCGTCCTCCCTGTTTTCCAGGCCGAAGGCGATGTTCTGCGCGACGGAGAGATGCGGGAAGAGCGCGAAGTTCTGGAAGACGAAGCCGATGCCGCGCTTGTGCGGCGCCACGGTGTCGATGCGCTTGCCGTCAAACAGGATGGCGCCGCCATCCGGATGTTCAAAACCAGCAATGACCCTCAGGAGCGTCGTCTTGCCGGAGCCGCTCGGCCCCAGAAGCGAGATATAGGCGTCGCCGGGCAAGGCAAGATCGATGCCGTTGAGCGCGCGCATGTCGCCGTAGGTTTTGGTGATGTTCTTGAGCTGAAGGACCGTCGACATTGGTTTCCTGCCAGTTTGCCGTCCGGACGTTCTCCACCCAAAGCTTCGCCGTCGCCGGAGCCGACGAGGCATCCGAACGGACATGCGATCGCGTTCGCGCATGGTCACATGCGCGTCGGGGATGAAGGTCCTTTGCGGTTCAAAAAATAAGTTCCACCTGCACGCTTCTTCTGAGCGCTTGCATGTCACGAACAATGACATGAATGATTTTTGTATGCAATAGACTTTTATTCGTCATTTAGACCGGAATGAAATACGGCTTCGCTCCGCTGGCAGCCATCCAGGCTAGAATACGCTTCAATCCGCCCTAAACACCCTGCAATCCCGAAGGAAGAACGATTCCACCCTTCCGTGTGGGCGCTACCGGATTGCGCCTGACTCACCGAAAATCCATTCACCGGCAGCCGGCATCCACCCCATCAACACCAAATGCCGCAAACAAATGCACATTTAATTTGCCAACGTGTATGCAAAATGCATTTATTTTCAGCTGTCACATTCCCCGGCAAGTGGCGTAAAGAAAGAGGACGAAATTGCCAGCCAAACGGAAGACGCCCGACCGCATGAGCGAGCCACGCCTCGGCCAGAATACCCAGCGCCGCTACGAAATTGCCGAGGACGTTCTGCGTAGCAACATCGCCGAAGGGATCCTGCCGCCCGGCCTCGTTCTTCTCGAAGGGCCGATTGCCGAGATCCTGCAGATATCGCGTGCGCCGGTTCAGCGTGCGCTCTTGCAACTGGAAAGCGACGGGCTCGTCCACCGCTTCAAGGGGCGCGGCTATCTCGTCGGCCCACCCGGCCGCGCGATCGAACCCAATCGCACCGACATCAAATCGCTCGGGCTCACCATCCCGCAACACGCCGACGAGGCGCTGCAAAGCCGCTCGTCCTGGGAGCGCATCTACACCGAGATCGAGAACGACGTCGCCGGCTGCGTCATCTTCGGCCAGTATCGCATCATCGAAAACGAACTCGCCAACCACTTCAGCGTCAGCCGTACCGTGGTGCGCGATGTGCTCACGCGGCTGCGCGAGCGCGGGCTGGTGCGCAAGAACCAGAGTTCGCACTGGATTGCCGGCCCGCTGACGGCACAGACCGTCAAGGACCATTTCATGCTGCGCCGTCTGCTCGAACCGCAGGCGCTTGCGCTCGGCGCCGGCCATATCGATCGCAACCGACTTGCAGCCCTCTTCGTCCGGTTGACGGAACTCGACGGCGCGCAGGCGGCAGACGCCTGGCAGAGCCTCGAGGACATCCGCACGCAGTTTACCGAATGCTGCGTGCTCGCGATGCCGAACGAACGGCTGCGCGAACTGATCCGCAACAACCTGCTGCCCGTCACCGCGACCGAACGGCTGCTGCGGCAACTGGGCCTTCCCGGCGATCCCGCGGTGATCGCCGAAATCCGGCTGATCGTGGAGTTGATGACGCGCGGCGCGACCGCGGCCGCAGCCGCGATGCTGGAAAACCATATCGACGCCTCGATGAACCGCACGATCGCGCAGATGAAGATCGTCGCAATCATTCCGGGCCCGAGCGTCACCGCCGCCTATCTGACACGCGTGGTCGAATAGCCGCTCGCAATTGCGACCCGAGGCATTGAGCGCGGCTGCCGATCTCTTGCTTCGATGCCCGCGCTCCATCTTTCCCTCCGTTTCCCCTGAACCGTCAGCTCAGCGACGCGCGCAGCGCTTCCAGCCGCGCGGTTTCCTCAGCCCGAGCCGCCAATGCCTCATCCATCGTCACCTCCACGAACCTGGTCGGTGTATGCGGCTGCATCTGGCCGATCAGGTCCATATCGGCCGAGATCACGGTTCCGAGCATGAAATAGCCGCCGCCGGAAACCGCATCGCGATGCAGGATGATCGGCTCGGTTCCGCCGGGGACCTGGATCGAGCCATAGGGATAACAACTGTCGACGATATTGGATGGGTCGGAGCCGGCACCGAACGGCTGTTCGCGCTCGACGAAGGAGAGCTTGCGGCCGCCACGGAAGCGGTAGCCCATGCGGTCGGCTTCGGGCGCCACCTTCCATTCGTCGGCAAAGAAGCTCTGTTTCGCCTCGTCGGAAAGCCGGTCCCAGTAGAGACCGGGCAGGACACGCAGGGCGACGGGTGCGGCCGGCAGCCGCCGCAATTGCTGGTCGACCGAGCGAGCCTCACCGGAGCCATTGCCGGCACCAACCGGCAGTTCGTCACCTGGTGCCAGCGGCCGGCCGTTGTAACCGCCGAGCGCGCCGATCGGGTAGGTCGAGCGACTGCCAAGCGCCAGCGGCACATCGATGCCGCCGGCAACGGCGATATAGATGCGGGCACCGGACTTGAGGAAATCGAAGGTCAGCGTCTGTCCGGCGCGAACAGGGAAAGCCGTCCATCCCGGCTGCTCCACCCCGTCGACCTTTGCCGGCATGTCGGCTCCGGTCACCGCAACCAGCGTGTCTTCGGTAAATTCGAGCTTGGGCCCGAGGAATACCGCCTCCAGGCCGGCAGCACCCTCTTCGTTTCCGACCAGCAGATTGGCAGCGCGCATCGCGTAGCGATCCATCGCTCCGCCGAGCGGTATGCCGAGATGAAAATAACCGGGACGGCCAAGGTCCTGGACGGTGATTGCCAGACCGTGATGCAGAACCTTAATGGCCATTGAGCATGCCCTCCAGCCGGGTGTTGTAGCCAGTGATATCCTTCTGGAACTCGCGCAGGTCGAAGCTAACCTCGCGGACCGGCGGGCTGAAGCGCCCCTTGTCGACATCCTCGACCGCCTGATCATAGGCGTCCCGATCGATCGGCTTGAACTTGACGATGTCGCCCGGACGGAAGAACACCATGAAATCGCGGAGATAGCTGGTTGTCTGCGTCGGGTCGAAGATCGGCATCGGCGTGATGCCGAACATCTGGTAGCCGCCCGCACCGCGCACCGAATAAATACAGCCGAAGCAGCCACCATGGCCGACGGTCAGCCGCGGCGTGTCGGTGCGCGGGCGCAGATATTTCGGCACCTGGATCTGCCGTTGCCGTTCGACCATCTGGTACATGAACGGCAGGCCGGCAACGAAGCCGACCATCGACACGAACCAGGGCGAACCGGAATGGGCGGCGACGAAATCGTCGACGTCGCCGTAACCGTTGATCCGCGTGGCATAGTCGAGGTCGGTTCCTGACGGTTCCTGGTGGCGCTCGCGAAAGCGCATCAGTGTCTCGTGCGTCCAGGGGTCGTTGTAGAAGACCGGGATTTCGACGATGCGGGTGCGGATGACAGGCTCAGCCCGCTCGGCCGCACCCTCGATCGCCCGCACTTCCCTCAGCACATCATCGGGCTTGATCTGATCCGGGTCGAATTTAATCTGGAAGGACGCATTGGCCGGGCAGATCTCGGTGATCCCCTTGATGCCGCTCTCCTTGACACCGTTGGCCATGGAGAGGCTCTTGAAGAAGGCTTCCAACGACATCTCGTCGCTGCATTCGACGAACAGGTGCTCGTCGCCTCCGAAGGTGTATCGTGTCGGCATCATGCGACCTCCGCGGCACGGCCGCCATCGGCGGCAAATTCAGTTTCAAGCCATGTCTCGAGAAAGCGGGTATGGAAGGCGCCCTTGGCGATCTGCGCGTCGGCAGCCAATGCCCGATGCAACGGGATCGTGGTCGGCACGCCCTCGATCGTGAGCTGCGCCAGCGCCTGCGAAAGGCGGACGAGGCACGCCGTTCGGTTCTCGCCCCAGACTATCAGCTTGCCGAGCAATGAATCGTAGAACGGCGGGATGACGTAGCCTTCGTAGAGCATAGTGTCGAAACGGATGCCTTCCCCCTCGGGTACGTCGAGCCTTTCGATCCTGCCTGGCGCCGGCATGAAACCGCGCCTCGGGTCCTCGGCATTGATCCGGCACTCGATGGCATGGCCCTTGACGGCGATGTCGGCCTGGCGGACAGAGAGCGGCGCGCCGGCGGCGATGCGGAACATCTCCTCGACCAGATCGATGCCGGTGATCATCTCGGTCACCGGGTGCTCCACCTGGATGCGGGTGTTGACTTCGATGAAATAGAACTGGCGGGCCTCGTCGTCGTAGAGATATTCCACCGTTCCGGCCCCGCGGTAGCCGACGGAACGCGCCAACGCGACGGCGCTGTCGCAGAGCTTCTGCCGCACCTCGGGCGGAAGCAGGAACGACGGCGCTTCTTCCCAGACCTTCTGTCGGCGGCGCTGCAGCGAGCATTCGCGCTCGAAGCAATGCACGACGTTGTTGCCGTCGCCAAGGATCTGGACCTCGACATGGCGGGCGCGGGTGATCACCTTTTCCAGATAGAGCCCGCCGTCGCCGAAGGAGGCCAGCGCCTCGGCCGATGCCTGGGGAAACTGTGTCTCCAGCTCGGCCGCATTGTTGACGATGCGGATGCCGCGGCCACCGCCGCCGGCTGCCGCCTTGATCATCACGGGAAAGCCGGTGCGCTCGGTCACTTGATGTGCATCGGCAAGGCTGGAGATACGGCCGTCGCTGCCGGGAACGGTGGGCACGCCGGCCTTCTCGGCAACAGCACGGGCGGCGACCTTGTCACCCAGAAGGCGGATCGCATCGCCTGTTGGTCCGATGAAGATCATGCCGGCGGCAACCACGGCGTCGGCAAAATCGCCGTTCTCCGACAGGAAGCCATAACCGGGATGGACCGCATCGACATTGGCGCGCTTGGCCGCTGCAATCACGGCCGCGATGTCGAGATAGGATTTCTTCGGCGCCGGCGGTCCGATCTCGATCGCCTCGTCGGCAAACTTGACGGCCAGCATGTCGGCATCGGCGGCGCTATAAACCTGAACCGTGCGGATACCGAGCGCCTTGGCGGCGCGGATGATGCGGACGGCGATTTCGCCGCGATTGGCAATGAGGACCGAGCGGAGCTTCATTGTTCGACCTCCGCGATCACCTGGCCGGCCATCACAGGTTCTTCGTTGTCGACGAGAAAGCGGATGCTGCCGCCCGCGACACCGGCCTGAATCTCCTGAAAGGTTTTCATGACTTCGATCAGGCCGATGGCGTCGCTGGAAGAAACATCATCGCCATCCGATTTGAAGGGCGGGACATCCGGAGCAGACGAGCGATAGAAGGTTCCTGGAAGGGGCGATCGGATTTCGTGCTTGCTCATGGTTGCCTCCGCTATGTTATCTGGTTTTGACCTGAGAGACGGGAGCGATGCGAATGCCCTCGGCACTCAGCCCCTCCCGCATGAGGCGCACGATATCGAGCGCGCCGAGCGTATCGGAATGAAAACAAATGGATTCGAACGGAACCGCGATATCGGCGCCCGTGATGGTGCGCACCCGGCCATCGCGGCAGGCGCGAACGACCTTGCGGGCGATCGCCGCGGCATCCGGCCGGCCGGCATCCCGGGTAAAGACGATCGAGCCGCTGTCGTCATAGTCGCGGTCGGCGTAGAACTCGCGAATGACAGGCTGGCCGATTTCCTGTGCGGCAAGCTCCGTCGCCGATCCGGCCATGCAGAAGACAAAAGCGTTCGGCGCGACCGTACGCATATATTGCATGAAGATCTGGGAGAGTTCGCGGTTGACGGCCATTTCCATGTAAAGCGCCCCGTGCGGCTTCACATGTTGCAGGGGTGCACCGTGCCGGCGGGCGAATTCGCGGATCGCGCCGACCTGGTAGACCATGTCGTTGACGAGCTCGCGGGCCGTGCCTGCTATCTTGCGGCGGCCGAAACCCTGCAGGTCGCGATAGCCGGGATGGGCGCCGATGCCGACGCCATGTTCGGCGGCGAGCCGAACCGTTTCATCCATCAGGTTGGGATCGCCGCCATGGAAGCCGGCGGCGATATTGGCGGAGCTGATCAGCGGCATCAGTGCCGCATCGTCCGTATCGCCGATGCGCCAGCGGCCGAACGCTTCTCCCATGTCGCAATTGATATCGACGACGTCGAGCAATGCCTCATCCCTCTGTTGCAGGTCGCTCTCCTGGAGATTGCTCTCCCGGCAACCCTGACCTCCAGGGAACGCTAGGGTGAAACAGAGCATTTGAAAAATTCTATTTTCACATGTCAAATATCTGAATTTCAGAATTCTCAGTTGCAGAAAACGCCTGCGAAAATTAGCGTGTTTAGAGCGGCTTACGGTGAAATGCCTGAGGGATGACCAGACGACTGCTCAAAGACGTGGCAGACTTTCTGATTTTCCGAGCCGCTGTATAAAATAATCAGATGGGAGATGGGCTTTGTCGATCAGTCTTCGCCAGCTTCGCTATTTCGTCGCGACGGCAGAACTTGGTCAGATATCCCAGGCGGCGGTCGATCTCTCGATCTCCCAGTCCGCGGTGACCACGGCGATCAAGGAGCTGGAGCGCATCGTCGGCACCAACCTGTTCCTGCGCACCCCAAGCGGCATGGACTTGACGATGGCGGGGCGGCAGTTTCTCTCCCATGCCTACGAGATCCTGAAGAAGGTGGACGAAGCGACCCATCTGAACATCGTCAGCAGCGCCGTCGAGGGTACACTTGCGATCGCCGCCACCTATACCGTCATCGGCTACTTCCTGCCGCAGCATATCGAGCGGCTGCGACGCCTGTTTCCGAAACTCGAGCTGCAGTTGTTCGAACTCAAGCGGGAATCGATCGAGGAGGGCCTGCTCACCAACCGCTACGACATGGCGGTGCTTTTGAGCTCGAACATTCTCAACCCGGCACTGACGACCGAAAAGCTGATGAGCTCGACGCGACGGCTCTGGGTGCCGGCCCAGCATCCGCTACTGCAACGCGACAGCGTCGGTTTTCGCGAGATCGCCGAGGAGCCCTACATCATGCTGACGGTCGACGAGGCCGCGCATTCGTCGCTGAAATACTGGAGCACGTCGACCTACCAGCCGCGCGTCATCCTCAGGACCTCGTCGGTGGAGGCGGTGCGCTCGCTGGTCGCCAATGGCCAGGGCGTTGCCATACTCTCCGACATGGTCCATCGCCCCTGGTCGCTCGAGGGCCGGCGCATCGAGACGATCAACGTGCGCGATCCTGTGCCGGCCATGGACGTCGGCCTTGCCTGGCGGCGGGGAGCGGAATTCACGCCGCCGATGCAGGCGCTGCGGTCCTATTTCCAGCAGACGTTTCACATTCCGGGCGTGCGCGACGCGTCGTTTACCACGCCCTGATGCGGA
Organism: Ensifer sp. 1H6; assembly: GCF_001976035.1. Classification (NCBI taxonomy): domain Bacteria; kingdom Pseudomonadati; phylum Pseudomonadota; class Alphaproteobacteria; order Hyphomicrobiales; family Rhizobiaceae; genus Ensifer; species Ensifer sp. 1H6. The sequence goes on from NZ_MOAI01000027.1 coordinate 84,707, forward strand.
AACATCCTCGGCTGGCGATCAGTTGCCGAGGGCCAGTTCCAACGCCCGGCGATGCGCAGCCGCGGCCGCCCGCTTCACCAGATCGGCCAGACTTGGCTCAGACGTCAGGACATCGAGCGCGGCGGCGGTCGTGCCGTTCGGGCTGGTCACCTGCTGGCGCAGCTCTGCCGGCGAAAATGCGCTGGTGCTGGCAAGAGCAGCGGCGCCATTGACCGTCTGCTTTGCCAAGGCAAGAGCGGTTTCCGGCGGCAGGCCGACGGCAATTCCCGCGTCGGTCAGACACTCGATGAAATGGAAGAGATAGGCCGGCCCGGAACCGGATATCGCCGTTGCCGCATCGACAAGCCGTTCCTCCGCCAGCCAGTGAACACTGCCGACGGCCGCCAGAAGATCGGTGACAAAACCCGTCTGATTGTCGTCGATGTGAGTGCTGCCAAAGGCTGCAATCACCCCCATGCCGATCGAGGCCGGCATATTGGGCATGGCGCGCACGATCGCGGCGTTGCCCAGGGTATTCTCGAAGGTCGAGATCGGCACGCCGGCGGCGATGCTTACAAACACCGACGTGTCCCTGAACCGGCGGTAGGCGCCAAGCATCGAGCCGACGACCTGCGGCTTGACGGCGATTATGACGGCGCGCGGCCGCAAGGCAGCCGGCAAGCGGCCGCATCATCATAAACCGTTGCGCCACGCGCGGCGGCGCGGTGGCGAAGAGATTCCGCAGGCTCGACCACATGAATTTGGGCTGCAGGAATACCGGCCCGATCAAGCCAGCCTTCGAGCAAGGCAAAACCCATGTTGCCGCAGCCGGCCAACACGATTTCCTCTGACTGTTCCATCTCGTCGCCTCTCTTCATTCGCCGTGTTCGCCCTAGACACCTCGGTCCTACTGTCGTGCCAGCCGATCCCAGCAATTGTCGAGACCGGCGGGCAGCCGGTGTTTCATGATGCGCTGGCTCGGCGTGCGCTCGAATTCGTCGACGACGGCAATGTAGCGCGGGTTCTGGTAGGGCGCGAGCCGATGGGCCAGCCATCCTGACAGATCGATCGGATCGATGGCGCTGCCGGGCTTCGGCTTGACGAAGAGCTTGATGTCCTGCTCGCCGACATCGGCGGCAACGCCGATCATGGCGCAATCCTCGACCGCTGGGTAGGCGGCGGCAACATGCTCGACCTCCCAGGCGGAGACGTTTTCGCCCTTGCATCGCACACTGTCGGTGAGCCGACCGTGGAACCAGAGATTGCCGTCGACATCGAAGGAGCCGGAATCGCCAGTATGAAGCGCACCGTTGCGAAGGGTCTTTTCCGTCGCTTCCGGATTGCGCAGATATCCCTTGAACAGTGCGCCCTCAAGCGAGGTGCGCACGACGATCTCGCCCTTGTCGCCTGCCGGCACCGGCTCGCCCTTTTCGTTGAGAATATCGACCGAGAACCAGGGCATCGGCTGCCCGACGGCGCCGACGACGCCGGTGGCGTTGCAGGTGGTGATGCTGGAGGCCTCCGTCATGCCGTAGCATTCGCGCATTTCGACACCGAAGCGTTCCTTGAACTGCGGCCAGACCTCCTTCGGGCAGCCGCCGCCCCAGGCGATGCGCACCGGATGCTTGCGGTCATCTTCGCTTTCCGGCTGCTTCAGCAGGATCTGCAGAATGCCGCCGAGATAGTGGATATGGGTGGCACCATAGGTGCGCACCTGATCCCAGAAGCGGCTGGCGCTGAACTTGTCGACCATGGCGAGCGACAGGTCCTCGATGATCGGCAGCACGATCAATTGGGCGCCACCGATATGATAGAGCGGCTCCCAGACGAAGAAGACGTCGCCCGGCCCTGCCACCGAAAGCGTGCGCACCGCCTCGCCCGCAAGCCGGATCATGCCGTGGGTCACCAGCACGCCCTTCGGTCGGCCGGTGGTGCCGGAGGTATACATGATCGCAAACAGATCGTCGGCCGCAGGCGGCTCCTCATTGAAAGCGACACCACCCGACGACAGAATTGCTTCCAGCGACGCCGGGCCAGCCTGTTCGCCTGCAAGGATTATCCCGGCAGCGGGCACAGCAGCACCGCTTTCATTGATGGTTTCGGCAAGCTCAGCGTCGCAGATGACGACGCCCGGCTCGCAATGCTCCAGGATATAGCGCAGGCCTTCGCCGCGAAGCTGGGCGTTGACCGGGACCCAGACGACACCGGCCCTGGCAAGTCCGAAGAGCACGGCCAGCGACAGGCGCGAATTGCGCATCATCACGGCGGCGCGGTCACCGGATTTCAGGCCGCGTTGGCGGAGGTCGGCGGCAAGTGCTGCCGACATCGTATCGAGGGCGGCAAAGGTGATCGGCTCGCCATTGAAACGGGCGAACACCTGTTCCGGTTTGCGGGCAGCCTTGGTCGTGAAGCTTCCGAGGAAGCCTTCGAGAGATACGGTCATGGGAGGATCTCGGATATGGTGTCAGGTGGAGCGGCGGAGTTTTTCCGCCGCCAGGAGAAGTGTTGTCACGACGATGAAGACGACGACCGAAACCGCCGCGAGCGTCGGGTTGAGCTGCAGGATCATGTCATCCCACATCTGCTTCGGCAGGGTCGTCTTGACGCCGCCGCTGACGAAGATCGCCACGGTCAGCTCGTCGAACGAGGTGATGAAGGCAAAGAGGAACGCTGCCGTCAGGCCGCTCTTGATCAGCGGCACGGTCACGAACCGCAGGGCCTGAACCCGATTTGCCCCAAGGGTTGCCGCAGCCTGGTCGAGCCGCCAGTCGTAGCTCTTCAGCACAGCGGCAATGGCGACGAAGGCAAAGGGCAGCGCCAGCACCGTGTGACCGATCACCAGGCCAAGGTCGGTGGCAACAAGTCCCATCTGGGCAAAGAGGTAGAACAGGCCGACGGCAATGACGATACGCGGCACGATCATCGGCGCCAGGAAGAAGGCGAAGATGATGCCGCGCCAGCGCGAACGCGAACGGGCAAGCGCCAGCGCCGCAAAGCCACCGATCACCGTTGCAACGATGGCGGTCGCGAAGGCGACGCCGAACGAGCGGATGGTGGCCGCGACCCAGAGGTCGGAGGTGAAATAGGTCCGGAACCATTCCAGGCCATATCCCGGCGGCGGGAACTCGAGGAACTGCGAACTGGTAAAGGCGATCGGCAGGACGACGAGCGTCGGCAGCATCAGGAAGGCGAACAGCAAGACGCTGTAGATGCCGAGCATGCGGCTTGAAACCGCCGCTCCCAACAGCCGGTGGCTGCCGGACGCAATGGCGCTGCTGATGCTCGCCACCCGATCGAGGATCGCCAGGCCAAGGGCGCGCAGGAAACCGGTTTTGCCGGCCTTGCCGTCGGACGGCTCGCCCGAAAGGCTGGAGAGCCCGAACACCCGATCGTAAACCCAGCACGTCACCAGTGCCGCCAGCAGCATCATCGCGGCAAGAGCCCCGGCGAAGGCCCAGTTCAGGATTTCCTGAACCTGGACGATGATCAATTGAGCGAGCATCGTCTGCTGACGCCCACCAAGCAGGGCCGGAACAATGAAGAAGCCGAGCGAGGAGATGAAGGTCAGCAGGCCGGCAGCCGCCGCACCCGGAAGCGAAAGCGGGAAATAGACGAGCCAGAAGCCCTTCGCAGGCGTCGCGCCCAACGTTGCCGATGCTTGCGTCAGCCGGCGGTCGATGCCGGTCATGACAGGCAGCATGGTGAGGATGGCGAGCGGCACCATGGCATGAACCATGCCGATCATAACGCCGAGTTCATTGTGCAACAGCTCCAGCGGCTGGCTGAGCACACCTGATCCCAGGCCGATCTGGTTGATGATCCCCGTGCGTCCCAGCACGATGACCCAGGCAAAGCTCTTGACGAGGTAGCTCGTCCAGAAGGGCACCATCACGAGCAGGATCATCGTGCCGCGCGTCCGATCCGGCAAGCGCGACAACCAGTAGGCCAGGGGATAGCCGAGAAGCAGAGAGAAGAGCGTCGTCAGTCCGGCGATGCGGAAGGTGATCAACAGAACGCGGAAATAGACGTCGGTCTCGAAGATCCTCGCATAGTGGCTGGCGGTCATCGCGCCGGTGTCGGCGTCCTCGAGGCTGAGGCCCATCAGCCTTGCGACGGGAACGAGGAAGAAAATCAGAAGGAAGGCAAGGCCGGGCGCTGCCAGCCAAAGCGGCCCAAAGCGGAAGCGGTTGGAGCGCACAGAGCGCGGAGTGGAGACAGCCGCCGCGGTCATGGCGTCACCAACACGGCGGCTTCCGGCGCCCAGTTCAGCGTGATGTTGTCGCCTATACCAGGCAACGGCTTACCGGGAAGGACACGAACCGTGACCAGCTCACCGACAGAGATGTCGACGAGCAGTCGGGTTTCAGAGCCGGCATAGACGACCTCTGCGACGCGACCGCTGATCTCGTTTGCGCCGGTCGAGCCGAGTTCGAGATGCTCCGGCCGCACCACCAGCGCCATCTCGGCATTGTTGGAAAGGCCGGTGCCATCGATCCGGAAGCGTCCACTCGGGGTCGAAAGGTGCGCGACACCGCCCGAGCCAAGCTCGACGCGGCCGCGGAAGATGTTGGAGATGCCAATGAAATCGGCGGCAAAGGCGGTGCGTGGCCGGGCGTAGATTTCCTGCGGCGGACCGATCTGCTCGACCATGGCATGATTCATCAGGCAGATGCGGTCGGAGAGCGCCAGTGCCTCCTCCTGGTCATGCGTCACATAGATGATCGTGGCGCCGGTCTGCCGGTGCAGCCGCTTGATCTCGAACTGCATATGCTCGCGAAGCTTCTTGTCGAGCGCGCCCAGCGGCTCGTCCATCAGGATGATCGACGGCTGGTAGACGAAGCAGCGGGCAAGCGCCACGCGCTGCTGCTGCCCGCCGGAAAGTTCGCGCGGGAACCGCCCGGCCAGATGGCCGAGCTGAACCATGTCGAGTGCGCCTTTGACCTGCCTGTCGATCTCGGCAGTGCTCTTGCCGCGCATCTTCAAGGGAAAGCCTATATTCTCGGCGACCGTCAGATGCGGAAACAGGGCGTAGTGCTGGAAAACGAGGCCGATGTCGCGCTTGTGTACCGGCGTTTCCGTCTCATTGCTGCCGTCGATGAACAGGCGGCCCTCCGTTGGCAGGACCAGCCCGCTGATCATCTGCAGCAAGGTGGTCTTGCCGGAGCCCGAAGGCCCGAGAAGCGTCAGGAACTCGCCGGTCTGAACCGCGACGTGCGTGGGCTTGAGAGCAACGGTGGCGCCGTAGCTCTTGGCCAATCCGTCGACGAGAAGTTTTGGGCGAGTGGCTTGTTCGGGCTTCGCGAGCATCAGATTTCCCCTTAACCCAGGATCCAGGCGTTGAAGCGCTCGGTCATTTCGGAACGGTTGGCGCTCCACCAGTCTTCCCGCGCAATGGTCATGACCTTCAGATTGGCCTCGGAGGTGGGCAGGGCGGCAGCGCGTTCTGCCGGAATATGCTCATAGGCCTTCAGGTTCGTCGGGCCGTAGGCGAGGAACTCGGTAAAGAGCGCCTGCTGCTTCGGATCGGCGCAGAACTTGACGAACTGCCGGGCGATATCGGCACGCGGCGAGCCCTTCGGAATGCCCCAGCCCTCGATCGAGTAGAGCCCCTGGTTCCAGCCGATCTTGACCGGCGCACCACCGTCGATCACCGCCTGGGCCCGGGCGTTCCACAGGGCGATCAGGTCAACTTCGCCGCTCTGGATCAACTGGCTCGACTGGGCGCCGCCTGTCCACCAGACATCGACATGCGGCTTGATCTTTTCGAGGCTGGCATAGGCGCGCTCGATGTCGAGCGGGTAGAGTTCGGCGATCGGCACGCCATCGGCCAGCAACGCCTGCTCCAGCGTATCGATCGGGTTCTTGCGCAGGGCACGCCGCCCCGGGAATTTCTCGACATTCCAGAAATCGGCCCAGGAACTCGGACCGTTGGCCGCGTCGAAGTGGTCGGTGCGATAGGCCATGATGGTGGAATAGACGTCGACGCCAAGCCATAGCTCGGTCAGGGCGTCGGGCATCAGCCCGGGAACGTCGGCTGCCGGCAGGTTGATCGGCTCGAGCAGGTCGCGCTTTTCGAGAATGTCGCGGGCGGAAAGCGTCAGCGTGCAGACGTCCCAGCTATAGGACTGCGTCTCGACCATCGCCCGGAACTGGGCGGTCGGTTCGGCGTCGCGGGCAACATTGATAACTTTGATACCGGTCGCCTGTTCGAAGGGATCGTAGAATGCCTTGCGGTAACCGGGGCTGTAGGGGCCGCCGGGATCGGCGACGGTCAGGGTTTCGGCGGCAAATGCGGACCGCATGAAGACGGCAGGCGCGGCCAGGGCGACGCCCAGGCCTCCGCCGATTTTCAACAGGCTGCGGCGGTCAATCAGTATGCGTTTGTTGCTGGTCATTGTTCTACCCTCTTGTTTTGGATTGCGCGCCGCCTCCCATAAGCGGCCTGGCCCTTGTCAGGCCTTGCTTGCCGCACGCCGTGCGAGAAACTGTTCCATCATCCGCGCCGGTTCGCCGGAGGCGTAGGCTTCGCGCTGGATGCGAGCGCCGGCTTCGAGGCAGTCGCGGAAACCAGCCTCTGTCATCTCCCTGAAGCGCTGTTTGTCAAGCCGCATGGCGACCGGTGGCTTGGCGGCGAGTTCACGGGCCAGCGAGAGGGCTTCATCCATGACGTGTTCCTGCGGCACGATGCGGTTGATGATGCCGATGGCCTGGCATTCATCCGACTGCATCAGGCGACCGCTAAGCGTCAGGTCGATGGTGCGGGAAAGACCGATCATCTCGCGCATCATCCACGGGCCTGTGGTGCTGGCGATGCCGGAATTGATTTCCGGCTGCCCCATACGCACGCCCGGATGAGCGACGCGGAAGTCGCAGAGAAGTGCCACCTGAAACGCAGAACCGGCAGCAACGCCGTTGAGTGCCGCGATCAGCGGCTTCGACAGCGAGCGCATCGCATCATAGAGCCGTTCCCATTCGCCCACCCATTCCTGGCCACGGGCACCGTCGAATGTGCGCGTCTCGTTCAGATCCTGGCCTGCGCTGAACGCACGATCACCGGCACCGGTCAGGATAATGGCGCGGACCGTCTCGTCTTCTTCGAACGACGTGAAGGCAGCAACCAGCTGCTGGCGCATCGGGCTGTGCCAGGCATTGAGGATTTCGGGGCGGTTCAGCGTGATGACGCCGACCTCGCCACGCCGTTCTGTCAGGATGAAGCGGTCCATGATTTTCTCCGTTGCAATTAAACAACTATTGCAATGCGATAATTGTTATGTCATAGTGTGATTAGGTTTATTTTAGCTGTCAAGCACCTTTTCCGATGCTTGGCGATTCTGTTATCGATATGTGGGAAACCGCAGGGAACGGGGATACATGGCGCGCAAGGCGAACAAGGCTGCGACAGACGAAAACGAAACGCCGGGAGAAGACCGCGATCCCTTGCTGGTGCAGTCGGTCGAGAAAGCCTTCAGGGTTCTCAGAGCCTTTGACGGTCGCCGCCCGAACCTCAGCCTGTCACAGATCGCCGAGGAAACCGGGCTCGACATGAGCGCCGCCCAGCGCTTCACGCACACGCTCGCCAAGCTCGGCTATCTCGGCAAAAACGCCGATACGAAGCGCTTTGAGCTGACGGTGAAGGCGCTTGATTTCGGCTATCACTACACCCGCGCCAGCGGCTTCGTCGAAAGGGGCATGCCCTATCTTCTGCACTTGAGCAAAGCCACCGAAGAAACCGTCAACCTGACCGTGCTCGACGATACCGACATTGTTTTCGTGTCGCGCTTCATGAGCCGTCACGTGCTGAACAACGACGTCATCACTGGCACGCGGCTGCCGGCCTATTGCACGGCTCCGGGGATCGCCATCCTCTCGGGCCTGCCGGAGGAGACCGCCCATGCAATCCTCGAAAAATCGGATCTCTACCCGTTTACGCCGCACACGACATGGGACATCGATGCGCTGAAGACAAAGCTGAAACAATCGGCGACCAAGGGCTATGCCACCGCATTCGAGGAATATTTCCACGGCGACCTGTCGATCGCCGCACCGGTGCTGGATGCCAATGGCACGCCTTACGGCGCGATCAACATCGCGGTATCGCGCAGCCGCTACACGCCGGAGGAAACGGAAGAACGCTTTGCTCCGCTGGTGACCGCCGCGGCGCGCTCGATCTCGCTCGTTGGTGGCGCCCGAAGATAGCTGTTCGACCCAGGTCAATCGCTCATGCGACGCCCTGTGCCGCGTGGATGATGATATCGCCCAACCGGCGGGCGCCCGGTCCGGCACCATCAGGATCGGGATAAACCAGATACATCGCGCCCCAGCGCTCCGCCCCTTCCCTGAGCGGCAAGGGCTTGAGCTGGCCTGCGGCCAGTTCTTCGCGGATCCAGTCTTCCGGATACCAGGCAAAACCCATGCCAATGCAGGCCGCCCGTATGGATGTTGATTTGTGGCTGACTGTGAGCCGCTGTTCAGTCACATTCCAGACGCTATGGCGCACGCGTTGCAGCCCGCTGTCACGGATGACGAGGTGGCGGTGCCCTTTCAGATCCTCCATTGCCAGTTCGCGGCCGATCTGATGCAGCGGATGGAACGGGGCGGCAGCCGCGATCGCCCGATAGCGCATCAGCACCTCGCCCCTGTGGCCGGCCGGCAGGGTATCGGCGCAGATCGCAAGATCGACGGCGCCCGAGAGCAGCATTTCGTCCGTGCCGCCCATGACGGTTTCGAAAAGCTCGATCCGCGTCTCCGGGTATTCGGCTGCGAACTGGTCCAAACAGCGCAGCAAGAGCCATGTGGGAAACAGCCCCTCCACCGCAAGGCGAAGTTCCTGCTCCTGGCCCTTGGCGAGGTTTCTCGCCGCACGCTCCAGTCTTGTGGCTTCGTCGACGAGCGATTTGCCGCGCCGATAGAGCACATGGCCCTGGCGCGTCAGCAGGGCCTTGCGGCCCTCGATCTCAAAAACCGAGACGCCCAGGCGCTCCTCGATATGGTCGGTTGGCTGAAGGCGGGGCAGGTCAAAATCCGCGAAACCGTGGTCGACGGTCTCGAAAATGCTCCCTCCGCCTTCATCGACCTCTTCAGGGGTGCCAACCACGGCAAGATGCTGGTGCGTCTGGTGGCGGACGCCGCCTCGGGAGAATGGGGACCTTAGCGGCCCTCCTCGATCTCTCCACCGCCTGCTTTCCGGGCGGTGGAGAAAGTCGATTGGGTTACAGCGGTCCCGACCGATATCGTCTTCCAACACTACCCGGCACTCGCGGTCTCGATGCAGACACTTCGCCGACTTGCACTTTCCCGACTAGACAGAGCTGGAGCGCCGCTTCACATTCCCCACCGATACCGGGGCTCGATCGACACGCCCCACCGAGGCGGACACTGGTTGGGATATTGCGCATGTTTTTGAATGGTGGCGAACTGGACGAGATCACCGCGTTTCGGCGTGAACTCCATCGCAAGCCGGAGCTATCAGGCGAAGAGGTCGAGACGGCCAGAATGGTCGCACGGGCGCTGGGGTCGAGCCAACCGGACGAGATCGTCACTGACCTCGGTGGGCATGGGGTGGCGGCCGTTTATCACGGAGCGACCCATGGTCCGACCGTGATGATCCGCTCCGAACTCGATGCCTTGCCGATCGAAGAACTTTCAACTTCGCCGCACCGATCCGAGATCACCGGCAAGGGGCATCTCTGCGGACACGACGGCCACACGGCAATCCTAATGGCGCTCGCCAAAGGGCTCTCCCGGAAAAGACCGGCACGCGGGCGGGCGATCCTGCTTTTCCAACCGGCCGAAGAGAATGGTGCCGGTGCCGCCGCCGTGTTGGCGGATCCTAAATTCGAGCCGCTGAAACCGGACTTTGTGTTTTCGTTGCATAACTTTCCCGGCCTGCCGCTGGGGCACGTTGCGTTGGCCGAAGGGCCGGTCAATTGCGCCTCGCGCGGCATGAGGTTCGTGCTTTCGGGCAAGACCGCGCACGCGTCCTGCCCGGAAGATGGCGTCGCCCCGACCTCCGCCATGGCTCATCTCCTGAGTGAGTTGACTGCACTTGGCGCCGGCGGTTCGCTCGATGCCGATTTCACGCTGGTAACCGTGACCCACGCGCGCCTCGGCGAACCCGCCTTCGGCATCAGCCCCGGCCATGCCGAGATCTGGGCAACATTGCGCACGCTGACGGACGAGCGGATGGGTGAGCTGGTGAGGCGTGCCGAAGCTCTCGTCCATAAACATTCGACGGCCGGCGGGCTCACATCGTCGATCAGCTACGAAGATATCTTCCATCAGTGCAGCAACGCGCCGGCGGCCGTCGACCATTTGCGCCGCGCTCTTGGCGAGGAGCGGATCAGCCACGACGCGGGCCCGACCGCCCTGCCGATGAAGGCATCGGAAGATTTCGGCCTTTTCGGCCGCGTCGCCCCCTCAGCAATGTTCTTCCTCGGTGCAGGTGAGGACCACCCTCGCCTGCACAATCCGGACTACGACTTTCCCGATGCACTGATCGAGGTGGGCGCTCGCGCCTTCATGCGGACGATCCGCAACCTGCTAGGCTGATTGCCGACAGGGAGCAGCGAGCGGCAGGCATTCGTTGCCCCCCGGATCAAGACTGTGGTCTGGATCACCTGTAGGACTATGCCGAATAATCGGGCTGCGCTGCGATCTTTGCTGCCCGCCGTCGACCGTGGCACCGTCGTTCAAGGATCAAGAGCTGACGCCTGAGTTGACCTACAAAGATTCCATGGGGAGTGAATAGCGGCCGGCGCTCTGGCAGAGTGAGGCTGCAATAACGCACTCACCTCATAGGAGACGCCGTCATGGAAGCTGGAACTTCCCAACCGCATTCGCCGACCGCTATCC